>JANNHK010000147.1:0-23003 GCA_031404355.1 Actinomycetes bacterium | reverse complement strand
CGTGGCATGCAAGCCGCTACGATGCCGGGCCCTGCGACCGGTACACAGCCCGAGGTCGCGACGCCCTTGGAGCCCCGATGACCGCGGTCGGCAGCGAGATGTCTCGGCCGCGCCGCTTGCTCGTGATCTTCCTCGTGAGCTTGGCGGCACTGCTGCTCGAGGTGGGCTACACGCGCATCGTCTCGTACAAGCTCTGGTACTACTACACCTACCTCGTCATCGGTCTCGCGTTGCTCGGCATCGGGTCCGGCGGCGTCTTCGTTGCCGTGTCGCGCCGGCTTCAAGGCGCGAGCACCGAACGGATCATCGCCGTCTCGTCGCTGCTCGGCGCCGCGAGCATTGCGATCGGCTATCTGGTGATCGCGCGCATCCCCATCGACACGGTCGCGATCTGGGACTACGGGACGGGAGCGTCGTTCCGCAACGTCGGCCTCCTCGCCCTCATATGTGGTGTGCTGTTCGCGACGTTCATCGCGATCGGCGTCATCATCGCAACGCTGCTCGGGCGCGCCCGCGGAGATCTGGCGAAGCTCTACTTCGCCGATCTCATCGGCGCCGCACTCGCATGCCTGATCGCGCTGTGGCTCATCGCGCGGCTCGGACCGCCGGCCGTCGTGATGCTGTCGGCCGTCGTCCTCGGGTTCGTGGGCGTCGCCTCGGTGCTCCCGAGCCGTTCGGTCCTGCTCGTCGTGACCGCGGTGACCGCGCTCTTGCTGTTGATCCCGGTTGTCGACGGCGATCTCTTACCCGACGTCCGGCCGGAGGAGACGAAGCACGCGGGCGGTTCGGGGACGATCTTCTCCGAATGGGGTCCCGTGTTTCGCGTGGACGCGGTCCAACTCGAGCCGCAGTCGGCGCTGCTCCTCCACGACGGCAGCTTCGGGTCGGCTATCTATGAGTGGGACGGCGATGTCGCGTCGCTGAGCCGGTACGACAACGACCCACGTTCGTTGCCGTTCCACGTCCTGCAAACACCGCCCGAGCACGAACTGATCATCGGCTCCGCAGGGGGTAGCGAGATCCTCGCGTCGCTGCGCTTCGACGCGCCGGACATCGAGGCGGTCGAGCTGAATCCCGTAACCGTCTCGCTCCTCACCGATCACTTCGCCGATTGGACGGGCAACATTCCCGATCGGCCCGACGTCGACATGCATCTCGGCGACGGGCGCTCCTACCTCGCGCGCAGCGACACGTCGTACGACTTGATCTGGTTCGTGGCCCCGGACAGCTACGCCGCCAACAACGCCGCTTCTTCGGGCGCTTTCGTACTTTCGGAGAGCTACCTCTATACGTCGGAGATGATCAAGGAGAGCCTCGACCACCTGAGCGATCGCGGGATCATGGTCGTCCAGTTCGGCGAGCTCGACGTCGAGAACAAACCCAACCGTACCGCCCGCTATGTGATGACGGCGCGTGACGCGCTCCGGAAGATCGGTGTCGAGGATCCCGGGACTCACATCGCAGTGTCCGCGTTCCTCACCGACGACAGCGGTGATTTCTCGACGGTCGTCGTGAAGAGGACGCCCTTCGCCGACGACGAGATCGACGGTCTCCTCGCCGGTATCGCGCAGACGCCCCGAGTCGCTTCGATCCACACTCCCGGCGAAGAGACCGGCGAATCAATTGTCGCCCGGATCGCCGCGGGCACCGATGCCGAGGTCGCGTCCGTCATCGAGAGCTATCCGCGCGACATCAGTGCAGTCACCGACGACGCTCCGTTCTTCTGGCATTTCTCCCGGTTCGACGACGTCCTTGCCAACATCTTCGATCCGATCAGCGTGCGTGATCCGGAAGACTCGATCGGCGAGCGCGTGCTGTTGCTGTTGCTGCTCTTCGCGATCCTGTACGCAGCGGTGTTCCTGCTGCTCCCGTTTGTCGCGGTTCGTGACCGGTGGCGGGTCCTTCCGGCCAAAGGCGTGTCGGCCGTCTACTTCGCGGCGCTCGGACTCGGCTTCATGTTCTTCGAGATCACGATGATCCAGCGGCTCATCCGCTTCCTCGGATACCCGACCTATTCGCTCACGGTCACGCTCGCCGCGATTCTCGTCTCGACGGGAATCGGCGCGCTCCTGAGCGACCGGTTCGTGAATCGGTCACTCGTCGCGGTCCGCGCCTTGCTCGGCGTACTCGCCGGGCTCACGCTCTTCTACCAGTTCGTGCTCGACGACCTGACCGACGGGATGTTGTCCCTCGCGCTCGGAGCCCGTGTGGCCGTCGCCTTCGTCGTGCTCTTCCCGCTCGGGCTCTGTCTCGGGATGTTCATGCCACTCGGTCTCGGTATCGTCGTGCGACTCACCGACCACGGTGCGGAATACGTCGCCTGGTCGTGGGCGGTGAACGGTTTCTTCTCCGTCATCGGCGCGGTCCTGACGACCATCCTGTCCATGCAGTTCGGGTTCCGAACGGTGCAGTTCCTCGCGCTCGCCCTCTACGCGGTTGCCGTGCTCGCGTTCACGCGCCTGCACGCGATCTCGGAACGGGAGGCGGAGGGTCAGATGAACGCGATCGTGAGCCCGATTCCGAGTGTTCCGTAGCCGATAGACCAGCGCTACACGTCGCAGACTGCTATGGCCGGGGCATCTCGGCGTGCCTTCTCGGTGGCAGTGGCCAGGTCACCGAGGGGCGTGTAGCTGACGCGTTCGAGGCCGAGCGCCGTTGCATCCGCCCGGCTGAGCCGTTCGATGAGCGCCTTCGACGCCAGTGCTCGACCACCCGACGCGCAGGCCTCGATCCGGGCCGCCTCGTTGACCTCGTCTCCGAGCGCGGTGACCTCGGAACGCGCGACTGACTTGATGAGACCGACATAGAGGGTGGCGCCCCAGTGCAGTCCGAAGCGCATCACAACGTCGTCTGCGGTCAGGCCGCTCCGTTCGGCGACGCCGGCCGCCGCGTTCCTGAGCGCGCGGGTTGCTTCGATCGCGGCCCTCGCGGCAGCGGATTCCGAACCGAGAACCTCGGCGAGAAAGAACGCGGTGACACCGTCACCGAGATGGCGGCCGACGAGCCCGCCCGCCTCGACCACACACTGGTCGGCGGCGCGGACGAGTCGGCGGGCGAGGTTGAAGTAGTCGGCCGTCGAGAGCCGCCGCGCCAGCGGTGATGATGCTTCGAGGTCGGCGAACAGGATCGCGGCGGGCCGGCGGTCGGCGGTCACGACGTCTTGCATCCGTTCGAGGTGACGCACATCGCTGCCACCGGCGACGGTTCCGAGGATCGACATCCCTGCCGCGGGTTTCGAGACCCGCACGTATCCCGCGACCTTCCCCGAGGCCGCGTTCACCCGGAGCATCGCGTGCCAGGTTCCGAGGTCGATTCCCCAGGCCCGGTCGATGGGATTCTGGTACGCGAAGGCGATGCGCGCTTCGTCGTCGGGGAGCGTGTCGACCAGGTCGTGGAATACCGAATCGACGAGCCGCCGTAGTTCGGGCCGACCTCCCGGTGTCGCCGCCAGCAACTCGGGGAAGACCGCCCTGAACAGTTCACGCCTGACGTCTCCTCTCCCGGCGTTCACCCCCCAGACTCGTTGCACTGAGCTCGCCTCGGAGCCGAAGTCATGGAGTCCGACGGGGACGGTCGCGATCCCGTGCAGCCCGGCGAGGCTCCGGCGCACGAGCGCGGTCCTGATCTCGAGGTGACGCATCGACGGCACCGTTCTTCAGTCGTCGTCGTCGTCGTGCTTGTCGTTCTTCTCGTCGCGGTTATCTCGGTCCCGGCCTCGGTCTTCGTCCGGATCGGCTGCAGTTTGGGGCGGTGCGACCGTGGCCGGTGCCGGCGTCGTGGGCGTGGGAATGGCCGCGAGCTCGGCTTGCACGCGGCCGGCCGCGTCGAGGATGCGCGCGGCCGCTGCGTCGGAGATCTCGCCTTGCGACCCGAGTTCTTCGACGCGACCCTGCAGCTCGGCCAGCGCCTGATCAGCCGCTGTTCGATCCTGCGCCGCGGCCGCGACGCGGATCCGGCCAACGGACGTGTCGAGCTCGGCAGATGCCTTCTCGGACACGCCGCTGTTAGCGCCGCCACAGCCCGCCGCGCCAAGCGCGACGACGAGCGCAACGAACAGAACGCGCTTCACGGTTGGATCGCTTCCTCGAGCTCGCGGATCGCGTCGTCCAAACTATCGGACAGAGCCGGCTCCGAAACCGGCGCTGTGGTAGCGGGCGCGTCTCCAGGGTTGCTGTCGTCGCCGCCGACTGTTGAGAGGAGCGCGAGCAAGCCCACGACAAAGCCCACAACAACCGCGGCGAGGACAGCAACGAGGCGCCCGTTTGCACGCGACCGAGGTTCCCGCTCGCTTGGAAGACGGCGGGTCGGATCAGCTCCGATGGTGAGGTCCACCTTCTGAGTAGCTGCAACGTCGGCCCCAAACCCGAGTGCAGCCTCAGTTGCCTCGATCCGCATCGTGGGCTCGAGCTCAGTCCCGACCGAGACCCCAGCTCCACCGGGGAGCGCTTGGATCATGGCCGCGGCCGAGCGGAAACGCGCCTCAACGTCCTTGTTCATGGCGCACTCGACGGCAGCGACGATGCTGGGATCGAGGTCGGGTCGCAGCACAGAGAGCCGCTGTGGTTCGCCGAGATGGATAGCGTTCATGACGGCCAGGGGGGTATCACCGACGAACGGTTTCGTACCGGTGAGCGCCTCGTAGAGCACGACGCCAACGGCATAGATGTCGCTCCTCGGCGTTGCCGGTTCGCCGGCCACCCTCTCCGGGGCCAGATAGCCGGGCGTACCGAACAATGTTCCGGTCGTCGTGGCGTCATCACTCTCCGCAACCTTCGCGATGCCGAAGTCGGCGACCTTGGCGATGCCGTCAGGGGTCAGCAAGACATTCGACGGTTTGACGTCGCGATGCACGACCCCCTCGCGATGCGCCGCATCCAAAGCGGCGAGAACTTGCATCGCCAGCTCGCACGCCCGTCCCTGTTCGAGCGGACCATCGGCCAGTTCGTCGGCCAGTGAGCGGCCAGGAAGATATTCCATGACGATGTACGGGACGCCACCGTGTTCACCCGTGTCGTGAATAGCCACGACATTCGGATGGGACAGGCGCGCGGCCGCGCGCGCTTCGTCGGCGAATCGGCGCCTCATGGCCGGCTGTTCGGCCAGGTCGCGGCGGAGCAGCTTGACGGCCACGGGACGGTCGAGGAGCAAGTCCTCGCCGACGCGTACCTCACTCATGCCACCCCGCCCGAGGACGGCACCGAGCCGGTAACGACCGCCGACAACGTCCGGTGTTCCTGCTTCCACGCCGTGGATCTTCCCCCGAACGAGAACTTCGAATTCGCCGGAGCTTACGAGAGGCCGTACGTGCCCCGGCCGCAGCGGCCCGTCGGTACCGAGCCGCCTGTCTGCATCATGATGCAATGATGCAGGTATGGCAAAGACGCGGACGACGCTCACGATCGACGAGGATGTGTTGCGAGCAGTGAAGGTCCGCGCGGCGCGGACCGGCAAGGGTGACGGCGAGGTGATCGAGGCGGCCCTGCGGCGAGACCTGGGCCTCGACCTGCTCGATCGGTTGTGGGCGCGCAACGATCTCGACGAGGGCGACGCGGTCGCGTTGGCCGTCGAGGCCCAGCACGCGGCGCGTCGCCGCAAGCGTTGAGCGGTGCGCGCGGTTGTCGACACCAACGTCATCATCTCGGCGCTGCTGGCTCCCCCCCGCGTCGCGCCTCGCGGGGGAGATGGGTGACAGTCTCCCGGCCGTCGCCCTATAACCGTCGCGCGCCGAAGTACAACGCGGGCATCGTCTGCTCGGGCCGCGGTCGCGCCACGCATAGACCTGGAACCACAAACGTCCGGCGCTGATGGCGCGGACCTCTTCGATCGAGCGGGTGCTGAGCGTCGAAAGCGTGTACGGCAGGCCCGCGCGCGCCGGTGGGTGCGAGCACGAGGGGATAGGTCAATGGCTGACCGAGGATCGTCGATGCGGTGCTGACCGTTTCGAGACCGCGTAGGACGCGCGGCCGGTACGTGACTGCCGCGAACGCGGCCTGGTTCGCCGCGAGCGTGCGTTCGTCTTCGGCGCCACCGTCGATGTAGTCGAACACGCCACCGGGAAGGCGACGCTTGGCGATGCGCCGCAGGTCTTCGACCGACGCGGCTCGCGCCAGCGGTCGCTCGATCCGGTCGGTCTCGACGCGGTCGAAGCGTACGACCGAGCGCAGGGTCTTGTACGGGTTCACGACGGGTCGTACCTCCGCAGTCGCCGCGGGCACGGCGCCGCCGGTGCACTTCTAGCGCGTACCCGCCGTCGCCCGCAGAACCGGGGCACTCGCGAACTAGTGGTGCTCGCGCAGGGCGGTCTGTAAGCGGGTCTGGTACTGCGTCCGGCTTCGCTTCATCAACTTGGCGAGGAGCGGCGCCGCGACACGGCCGACGAGTCCCACGGGAACGACCTCGTAGTGGATGCGATGGCGTGTGCCACGCGCGACCGACTCGAAGGACTCCGTGATCACTGTCCGCACCGGCCAGGCGGGCTTGACCGATTCGAAGACGCACCGGGCAGGCGGTTCCCACACCAAGGTTCGGCTGACACCCCGGATTGGGATGATCCCGAGCACGCGGCCGGTGACGTCGTTGAGGACACCGGGAGCCTGCGTGTCCCGGGGCGTGAACGTCAACGGCTCGATGTTCTCACCGTGCTCGACAACGAAGGCCCAACTCGCTGCCGGGGGTACGGGCAACTCCGCGACGATCTCGAAACTCGCCAATGCCTCAGTCTTCCGACGCGGCTGCTGCGCCGGTCAGAAGCGCGAGCGCGGTCCTGATCTCGAGGTGACGCAACAGGAAGGCGCGCTCGTCGAGTTTCTTCCGTCGCATCCAGCCCGTGACTTCGTCGTTGCACTTGCTGGCGTTGCAGGAGCGGCAGACCGGCACGATGTTGTCGAGCGTGTACCGCCCGCCCCGAGACAGCGCCAGCACGCAGTCGCGCTGGAGTGGCTCGCCCGTCACGCCGCAGTACGCGCAGCCGCCCCAGGCCTGCTTGAGTGCGGTCCAATGCTCGTCGCTGAGGTCGTGTTCGACACGATCCATGCGGCGCTTGCGTCTCCGGGCCGCCTTGGCCTTGCGACTTCGGTTGACCGCCATTGCGCCAAAGCGTATGCATCGCCGCGTCGGGTGCGCGGTTCTTGTCGCGCTACTGGCGGACGAAGTCGGCCCAGGTTGTGACCCACTGGTCCCAGAGCACGGACGGGTAGTCGTGGCCCATGCCTTCGATCTCGACGTCGCGCGCGCCGGGCACCAACTCCGCGGTACGGCGTCCGCCGCTCGCGTCGATGAGCGTGTCGCGGTCGCCGTGCATCACGAGCGTCGGAACGGTGACCGTACGGAGCCCGTCGGCGCGCGACCCGTCGGCCATGATCGCCTGAATCTGGCGGGCGAGACCGGCCGGGTTGTGACAACGGTCGAATGCCCGCTCGGCGCGTGCGCGGAGGTACGGCTCGTCGATCCATTGGGGCTTCGAGCCGTAGATACGAAGCGCGGCAAGGTGGTTGTCGGCGTACTCGGCGCGCGTCTTCGCCGGCTTGGCCCGGAGCGCCGCCAGCGCGTCGGGCGAACTCTTCCCGTACCCGGGCTCGCCGGTGGCCGACATGACCGATGTCATGGAGGCGACCCGTTCGGGATGGTCGATGGTGAGACGCTGCACGATCGTCCCGCCCATGGACAGTCCCATGACGTGCGCGCGGTCGGTACCCGTCGCGTCGAGGACGGCGAGCGCATCGTTGGCCATGTCGCGCAATGTGTACGCGACGCCGTCGAGCTTCGAGGACAACCCGGTGTCGCGGTTGTCGAACCGGATCACGCGGTATCCTCGCGCCGCGAACTTCTCGCACCACCGCGCGTCGTAGTTGATGCACTGCGAGCCCAGCCCGTTCACGAGCAGGAGCGTGGGATCGGACTCGGAACCGAACGTCTCGTAGTAGATCTCGACGTCGCCGTTGTGCGCAGTCGGCATGACCAGAACGATAATGGGCTGATCCGCACACGTGGTTCGTGACCTTCTGTGAACGGGTAGGCACCACCGGTGCGAGCCGCAAACTCACCGACAACGGAGCGTGTACATGTCGAGCGACGTCGAAAAGAATGGCCAGACCGAGGCGAACGACGAGGGCGCCCCGTCACTGCGCCAGCGGTTGCACTCGGCGACGGGTGACCGTGAGGCCGAGGCGGAGGAACTCCAGCGCGAAGCCCCTGATGTCAGCAAGGAAGACGCACGGCACGCGGTGAAGAAGGCGGCCGGTGACCTCGGCCCAGACGAGCCCGCGGCCGACGACGAGATGGCACGCCCCGACGACGCCCGAGCCGTACGGGACGAACGACAGGACTGAGACCCGCCCAGTTAGGGTCGCGCGATGGGGCGCGAGGTGGTGACGGGGTACTGCTGGCCGCAGTCAGTGTGCCCGGGCGAGCAGGTCGGTCTGCGCATGTCGTCGTCCGGTGGGCGGCCGGTGCGGGTCGAGGTGGCACGGGTCGGCGCGCGACGGGAGGTCGTGTTCAGTACGGACGCAGTCGCGGCCGACGAGCACGCGACGCCGAAGGAAGCCTCGTCGAAAGGGTGCGGTTGGCCGGTCGCGCTCACGCTCGACGTCGACCCGGCGTGGCGGTCGGGCTACTACGAGGTCGTCATGGAGATCGACGTCGGCGAGAGGGTGCGGCGCGACTACGCGTTCTTCGTGGTGCGCCCATCCTCTGACGCGTCTGCCGGCGCGCGCATCGTGCTCGCGCTCGCGACGAACACGTGGCACGCCTACAACGATTTCGGCGGACCGAACCTGTACACCGGCGGCACCCACGTTTCCATGCAGCGGCCGATGGCGGCGGGCTACCTCTACAAGCCGCCGGGCAAGGGTCGGCGCGTGACGGGGACGGGCGCGCCCGACCCGCAGAACGCCGCGCACGTCGGCTACGTCCAGCTCAACCACCTGTCCGGTTATGCCGGGTCCGCGGGTTGGCCTGATTGGGAGTTGCCGTTCGTCGAGTGGGCCGAACGCGAAGGGTTCGAGATCGGTGTGTGCACGAACGCCGATCTCGAAACCCATCCCGAAGTGTTGGACGGCGCGCAGTTGTATCTGTCGGTCGGCCACGACGAGTACTGGTCGCGCGGCATGCGCGACACGGTCGAGGCATTCATCGGGCGTGGCGGCAACGCCGCGTTCTTCTCGGGCAACACGTCGTTGTGGCAGGTGCGCATCGAGGGTGACGACCGCGACGTGATGGTCGGGTACAAGGGCTTCTTCAAGAACGACCCGCTGATGGAAACCGACCGCGAGGTGGAGGTGACGACGTTCTGGTCCGACGTCGTCGTCGGTCGGCCCGAGAACCTCATGACCGGTGTCTCGTTCACGCGCGGCGGCTACCACCGCATCGGCCGCAACGTGACTGCGGGGCTCGGTGGCTACACGGTGCACCGGGCGGGCCACTGGATGTTCGACGGCACCGGCCTCGGTTACGGCGACGTGCTCGGCGCCGGCGCGACCACAGTCGGCTACGAGTGCGACGGGTGCGTGTTCACCTACCGCGACGGGCTGCCGTACCCGACCGGCGAGGACGGCACGCCGCCCACGTTCGAGATCCTCGGCACCTGTCCCACGCAGCACTTCACGCGCGAGACCGCGCCCCGCCCGCCCAAGCCGGGCGAGCCGAGCGAGTTGGAGTACATCGCGGCACGCGTGTTCGGGACGCGTGAGCCCGAAGCGATGGAACGCATCCGGCACGGCCACGCGGTGCTGGGTGCGTACACGAACAAGGCGGGCGCGACAGTGATGACGTCGGGCTCGACCGACTGGGCGCACGGGCTCGCCGCACGCGACCCGCAGATCGAACAGATCACCCGCAACGTACTCACGTGCTTGGGGTAGCGCCGGGCCACGGAACTCATGTGCGTGGGTCCTGGCGCAGTCCTCCCCGCCGTGCCGCTCGTAGGGCAGGTATACCCTGAGTGCTCGACAGCCCGCTAGAGTGGTGCTCACGCGCTTTTGGTATACCGATATACTTCAGACGTAGAATGGTCCATAAGATGAGCAGTGGCACGCTCGGAGCACACGTCGAGGGCATCAACCGGGAGAACCGCGCCCTGCTCGAGCAGCTCCACCGCGAGATGCCCGGCGCATTCGACATCGAACACGCCTCCGATGCGCTCGGGCTCGACGCCGAACGGACTCGCAAGCTGCTCGCCTACCTCGCACGGAGAGGATGGCTGTCGCGCGTCCGGCGTGGTCTCTATGTCGCCGTCCCGCTCGACACGCGCCGGCCCGGAGAATGGGTCGAGGACCCGTGGGTCGTCGCGGAGCGGACCTTCAGTCCCTGCTACGTCGGCGGCTGGACCGCGTGTCAGCACTGGGGCCTGACCGAACAGGTCTTCCGCACGGTGCTGGTCGTCACCGCGAAGAAGGTACGTGAGCGCGACCAGGTGCTCCAGGGAACGCAGTATCGCCTGACCGTGCGCGCCGAGGAGAAGTTCTTCGGCACGACGTTGGTCTGGCGCGACCGGGTGCGTGTGAGGGTGTCTGACCCGACGCGGACGATCGTCGATCTCCTCGACGACCCGACGCTCGGAGGCGGCATGCGCACGGTCGCCGACATCGTCCACGAGTACATGACCGGCGAGCACCGGGGCGACGCTCTTCTGGTCGAGTACGGCGATCGCCTCGGCAACCGCGCGGTGTTCAAGCGCCTCGGATTCATCCTCGAACATCTCGGCATCGAGGCGGCCGCGCTGCTCGAGGATTGTCTCGAGCGGCGCAGCGCTGGTCTCGTTGCACTCGATCCCTCCGTGCCGACCAAGGGTCGGATCGTCCGCCGCTGGGGCATCCGCGCCAACGTCATCCTCGGGACACCGGGAGGCGACTGGTGATCACGCGTGCCGACATCGTTGAGCGGGTCACCGAGTGGGGCCTGACCGAGGAGGTCGTCGAGAAGGACTACGTACTCGGCTGGCTGCTCTGGGGCATCGGCACCGATCCAGTCCTTTCGAACGCATGGGTGTTCAAGGGCGGGACGTGTCTCAAGAAGTGCTACATCGAGACCTACCGTTTCTCCGAGGACCTCGACTTCACGGTCCTGCCAGGTGGGCCGTTCCGGCCCGACGAAGTCGAGCCACTGCTCCTGCGCATGTTGCCGCGCATCACCGCGGAATCCGGGATCGACTTCTCGACACCGCCGAACCTGCGCCTCCGCCCGAACGGGGCGTCGACCGAGGGGCGCGTGTACTACACGGGGCCTCGGCGCACGCCGCAACCCGCGCGCGTGAAGCTCGACATCTCCGCCGACGAAGTCGTCGTTCGTCCACCCGTGTTCCAGGCGATCGCGCACCCGTATCCCGACGCCTTCCCGGGGCGCGGCACCGTTCGTTGCTACTCGTTCGACGAGCTGTTTGCCGAGAAGATCCGTGCGATGGCGCAGCGCGGACGCCCGCGCGACCTCTACGACATCGTCAACCTCTTCCGGCGCAACGACCTCCGCGCGTACCCCGACGCGATCAGGTCGGCGTTGGAGGAGAAGTGCGCCGCGAAGGGCATCGGCGTGCCGACGGCCGGGGACTTCGCCGACTCGCCGCTCCTCGTCGAACTGGAGTCGGAGTGGGGCAACATGCTGGGGCACCAGCTCCCGGCGCTGCCTCCGCTGGCGCCGTTCCTCGACGAGTTGCCGCTCCTCTTCGCGTGGCTCGAGGGCGGAGTCGAGGAGGCGGTCGCAAGCGCGATCGCGTACGGACGCGACGAGGACGAGTCGTGGTCCCCGCCGCCGAGTGTCTCGACGTGGGGAATGGGTGTGCCGCTCGAGACGGTCCGGTTCGCCGCGGCGAACCATCTCCTGGTCGAGCTCGCGTACGACGGGCGCACACGGCTCATCGAGCCGTACTCGTTGCGCCGCACGCGCGCCGGCAACCTGATCCTCCACGCCGAACGGGCAGATGGCAGTGGACACCGTTCGTACCGCGTCGAACAGATACAGGGACTCCGCACCACCACGACGCCGTTCCGGCCGCGGTTCCCGATCGAGTTCTCCTCGCGCGGTCCGCTCCACGCGCCGCCGCAGTACCGCACGCTGGTGCCCCCGGCGAGCCGGACATCACGATCCCGCACCTCGTCGAGTTCACGGGAGTACCTGTACGAGTGCAGTCGGTGCGGTCGCCAGTTCGCGCACACCAAGCGCAACGCGACGCTTCGAGCCCACAAGGATCTGCACGGCTTCCGATGCAGCGGGCGCCACGGTCACTTCGTCGGGGAGAGGTACTGACGTGGCCGCTTGCCGAACGACGCGAGCAGACCGTTGGCATGGGAGCCGCGCATCGTAGACGGGTGACGCGCGTGGGTCGCGCAAATGCGCAACTGAATAGTCATCCGGGCTACCGGACTCGCGGAGCAGTGCTCGACACAGCGGTTTACGGGCTGTCGCGTGTCGCTCTTCCGAGGTGACGCTTGGACCCGGCGGTGGTTGGTCCGAGCGCGAGCGCCGTTCCTCGTCGTCGGTGAGCCGATCGGCGCGACGCAGGTGATCAACGGCTACGAAGCTGCCGACCTCTACGCCGCATCTCGTAGCCTTGGATCGATGCAGTTCAGCCCTGAGTTGCGCGACGGGGTCGCCTCCGGACGCATCACGTTGTCGTTCCGGCTCTGGCAGCGCCCGAAGGTCAAGGTTGGCGGTCAATACGCAACGGGCGCGGTGCGCATCGAGATCGACTCGATCGAAATGGTTCCGTTCTCCAGCGTGACACCGGCAGATGTGTGTCGATCGGGTGAAAAGGATCGCGAATCGCTTCGTAAGCGCACCGCGCACGCGGGGCCGATCGACGAAGACACGCTCGTGTACCGCATCGAGTTCCGCGTCGTTCCATAGGTGTCGACGGGTGCACCGCGCGGACGGGTCGTTAGCGCTTGGCTTTGGACTCGTTCAGTTTTACGGCCTCGCGAATGAGCGCCTTCAACGCCGTCTTCTTGATTTTGTCGCCCTCGTGGAAGTCGATGGCGCGTCGAACGTTGCCGTCAAGACTTGAGTTGAAGAGGCCCGAAGGATCCTTCAGAGACGCACCTTTGGCGAACGTCATCTTCACGACGTTCTTGTGCGTCTCGCCGGTGCAGATCATGCCGTCGTGGTACCAAACCGGAACGCCGCGCCATTTCCATTCTTCGACGACATCGCGATCGGCTTCTTTGACCACCGCGCGGATCTGGCTGAGCAACTCGCCCCGCCAGTCGCCGAGTTCCTTGATACGAGCGTTGATCAGCTGAGAAGGAGTTTTGGGATTCCCCACGACCTGGATTCTACGTACGCAGAGGGTTCGCGCCAGTGAGTCCGAGCAACTCGCCGCTCGTATACAGCTGACTCGGACGGCCGCGCCCAATGGGTGCGACGGCACCTTGTTCGACGAGCACTCCGGCGTCTACGAGATCGCGCAGTGCCGCGTTCGCCGTCTTCAGTGGGATCCCGAGTTCGGTCGCGACCCGCGATCCGGTGAGCACGAGGAGTTGGGGCACGAGATCCAGCACCCGCCACGCGGCGGCGTTTCTCCGTAGCCGCCGCATCCCGTCGCGGGGTGCAGAGATTCGTTCGCGCCACGCATGCCGGAGTGTGTCGATCTGTTCGACGAGTTCCTCTTGCGCGCGACCCGCGCCGGAGACCGCGTTGGCAAACCATCGCACCCAACCGTCGTGGTCACTGAGCCGGAACCGGACCAGACCCGACGCGTAGCCACCGACATCGGCCGCAATGCGTGTGCTCACCGGAGGCGGCGTCACGAGCGAGAGGCGGCGAACGAGGATCCAGCTGACGAGGACGCGCCCGATGCGCCCGTTGCCGTCGGCAAACGGGTGGATGATCTCGTATTGCGCGTGCGCAATCGCAGCCTGGGTGACGGGGTCGATGTCGTCGCGGTTCGCGTACGCGACGAGATCGTCGAGCAGTGCCGGTAGAGAGTCGGGCGGCGGCGTGACGAGGTGCGCGTCGAACGGTGAGGTGCCTCCGATCCATCCCTGCTCCGTCCGAATGACACCGACGTGGTGCGCGGGAGTCGGACTGCCGGTCATCAACGTGCGGTGCCAACGGCAGAGGTTGTCGACTGTGAGTGGGCCGGCGTGGGCTTCGTCGACGGCGTCAGTGACGGCCGCGAGGTTGGCAGCAACCCACGCCGCGGCCGACGGTTCGGGCTGCGCGCCGGCTGCCGCCAGCACGATGTCGACGACTGGCGCGGTAACACCTTCGATGTACGACGACGCGGTGCCCTCGGCTCGCAGGAGCAGTCGGGCGAGCGGTTCGTCATCGGTCGGCATCGACTCGGCGCTGTGTTCGACCGCGGCGTGCGCTCGGGCCGCGCGGGCGACGGTTTCGGGTGTGAGGGTCAGATCGCGTTGGGCGAGGAGCACGGGCACGAACGCCCGCGCCCGCCGTCCACGCCACACGATCGGGACTTCGACGCCGGCCGGCTCCATGGACCCATTTTAGTACAGTTAAGAGTCTAAGTGTACGTAAATGCGTGGGGCCTGGCGCACCTCCAACAATGCTCACGGCGAACCGTGAGCACTCTTGGAGGTGGCGGGAGTCGAACCCGCGTCTCCCAGACTCTCAGTGGGACTTCTCCGAGCGCAGCCGTTGGAAGGTCTCACCCGGCGACAGGTCAACGGCACCCGATCGCCGAGCCAGCCTCAGTGAAATGTCCCGGCAGGCCCCGGGGCCATACCTACCGGTAAGCCGTCCTGGATGACGCACCGCGCAGACGAACGGCGAATCCGTCGCGGGCGTGCTTTGCAACTAGCGCAACAGGCCGAAGCCCGAAGGTTCGTTACGCAGCGATTGCCATGTTGTCATCGGCATTTGTGTTGGTACCGGCTCTTTAACGACGACTCCGGTGACGTCGGCTCGCTTCTCCCACCTCGATGCCCAAGATCGAAGCCAAGCACCCCCATGTCAATTGGTGTCCCGGCGGTGCTTGTCGTGCCCGGGAGACCTCCGGCCATGCTACCGCCGCTCACGACGGCGCCAGCACGGTGATGTCGTCATTCCACACGGAACCCTGAAGCACCGACGGCGGCGCATACAGGCCGAAGTGCATCTGATCGAGGTCGCCGTCGCCACCTTCGATGCGGGCGGCGGACATGAGTACACCGTCCTGCCACACCGCCCCGGCACCACCCTCGGCGCTGAGGTCGAGCAACGTCGTGACGCGCACCCACTGGTCGCGTGGGAACGCGTCGGTGCCTTGGAACACGCGTTCACCCGAGCCGTGGGTCGGGACATGGAACAGGTGCAGCCATCCTTCGGAACCGACGTTTACCGTGACGACCCGCGACCACCGATCGGACGCGTCCGTCGTGAACGTCGCGAAGCTGATCCACTCGCCCGCGGCGATCGGTGAATCGTCGAGGCGCATCCAGAGGTCGACGAGGCACGGCGACGGACACGGTCCGGGTGGGCGCCGCGCCAACTGAATGGTCGGATATCCGCGGTGGTTGGGTCCGTCGACCGGTTCGGTGCCGACGACGCCAGTGAGCCAACCGTGGTGGGCTCGCTCCCCGGCGTGCCGCACACCGCCGGCCTCGACCTCGTGGCGCGTCATCGGTGACTGTGGCGTGACGTAGAAGTCGGCCAGGTCGGCGTCGTCCTCGAAGCCGGTCGCGTACACGGTGCGCCACGAACCGTTCGTCGGGTCGGATAAGCCCAGCTCCGTGAGCGCGGGCGTCCACTCCAGACCGGCCGCGGCTTCGGGGACAGTCGTGACAACCGTCTCCGGAACCGACGTCGGCCCGACGGCGTCGTCGGAACCGCCCGAACATCCGGCGCCGACAGCCGCGACGAGGGCCAGGCAGCGAATGACGTTCGACCTTCGCATGCTCGCCCCCGTACGCCGTCGCCCAACCGTAGCGACCTAGCCTGGGCGTTCGTGCCCCGAGTCGTGGTCATCGGCGGCGGCTTCGGCGGGTTGCAGTGCGCAAGGAAGCTGCGCGACGAACCCGTCGAGGTCGTGCTCGTCGACCGGCAGAACTATCACCTGTTCACGCCGCTGCTGTATCAAGTCGCGAGTTGCCTGCTGAACCCGTCGGAGGTCACGGCGCCGTTGCGCCGCGTGTTCCGCGGCGCCGACAACGTGCGCGTGCGTCTGGGTGAGGTCGCCGCGATCGACTACGACGCGAAGCAAGTGCGGTTTGTCGACGGCGCCACACTTTCGTACGACTACGTCGTACTGGCGGCGGGGAGCCGCGCGAACTTCTACGGCAACGACGCGCTCGCGGAGCGGGCGCTGAGCCTCAAAGGTCTCGGCAGTGCGTTACAGCTGCGCAACCATGTGCTCGAGTGTCTCGAACGAGCCGCCGCGTCCTCCGACGCCGAAGAACGGGCGCGCCTACTGACGTTCACGATCGTCGGCGGTGGCCCGGCCGGCGTCGAGTACGCGGGCGCGTTGGCCGAGCTGGTACGCCTCGTGTTGCCCGCGGAGTATCCCGAGATCGACTCCACGGCCGTGCGCATCGTGCTCCACGAAGGTGGCGCCCGGCTCCTCCCCGAGTTCGCGCCGCGCCTTTCGCGGTACGCGCGCCGAGAGCTGGAACGGCGCGGCGTCGAGGTGCGCACCGACCGCATCTTACGTTCGGAAGACGAGATCGAAGGCGCGACGTTCGTGTGGACCGCCGGTGTCCGCCCGTCGGAACTGGCCGGCGCCGAGCGCATCGAGGTCGACGAGCACTTGCGCGTCCCGGGGGAGAGCGGCGCGTACGCGGTCGGTGACCTGGCGCGGGTGCGTGACCGCAAGGGCCGGGAGTTGCCGATGACGTCGCCGCCCGCGATGCAGCAGGGACGCCACGTCGCCCGCCACATTCTCGCGACCGAGGCGGGAAAACACGTGCGACCGTTCCGCTACCGCGACAAGGGGTCGCTCGCGACGATCGGGCGCACCGCGGCCGTGAGCCAGATCGGGCGGCTGCGGTTCACCGGCTTTCTCGGTTGGGTCGTGTGGCTGATCGTGCACCTCTATTACCTGATCGGGTTCGAGAACCGGTTCCAGGTGATGCTGCGCTGGAGCTGGTATTACGTGCGCGACGACCGGCCTGTGCGCGTGATCATTCAGGCCCGCCCGCGCCGCGCCGATCTTGGGAATGACCATGTGCCGAGGAGCGTTGAGGTTTCGGATGGCAACCTTTGAACTCACCACCGACAACTTCGAACAGACCGTCGCTGAGAACGACATCGTGCTCATCGATTTCTGGGCATCGTGGTGTGGCCCGTGCCGCAACTTCGCGCCCGTCTTCGAGAAGGCGGCCGGCTCGCACGCCGATCTTGTGTTCGGCAAGGTCGACACCGAGGTCCAGCAGGAACTGGCCGGGATGTTCGGCATCCAGTCGATTCCCACGCTCGCGATCTTCCGCGAGCAGATCGTCGTGTTCATGCAGCCCGGCGCGCTCCCCGGAGCGGCGCTCGAAGACCTCATCGGGCAGGTCCGCGGCCTCGACATGAACGAAGTACGCCAGTCGATCGACGGCCACGACCACGACCCCGATCATGGGCACGGCCCCGGCTGCGACCACGACCACTGAGCGGACCTGAGACGCGTCCGCGGACGCACACTATGTCGAGAGTTGACATACTCGGTCGGAAGTCGTCATACTGCGGGCATGGCCGATCGCCCTGACGTCGACTCGTTCCTGCCGCTCCCGGCGTCGGTGATGCACATCATCGTGGCGCTGGCCGAGGGCGAGAAACACGGCTACGCGATCATGCGCGACGTCGCCGAACTGAGCGGCGGCACGGTGCGCATGGGCTCGGGCACGCTGTACGGCTCGATCAAGCGCATGCTCGACCAGCGCCTCATCGAAGAGGCCGACGAGCGGCCGGACCCCGCGCTCGACGACCAGCGCCGCAAGTACTACCGCCTCACCGAACTCGGCCACCGCGTCGGCGCCGCCGAGCACGCGCGCCTGGTCGCGCTCGTGGGCGCGGCCCGCCTGCGCCGTTTGGGCGCGAACTTCGGTGGCGCGTTGTGAGCCGAGTCGCGCTGCGGCTCTACCGCATCGTGG
Source organism: Actinomycetes bacterium (assembly GCA_031404355.1). Lineage (GTDB taxonomy): Bacteria > Actinomycetota > Acidimicrobiia > IMCC26256 > PALSA-610 > JANNHK01. Next base: position 5,007 of record JANNHK010000147.1, on the reverse strand, counting down.
TGCGTGCGTATCCGCGCGAGTTCCGCGACGAGTACGGCGACGACATGGTCCAGACCTTCCTGGACCGGCATCGCTACGAGCGCGCGTCCGCGTGGACGACGTTGGGCCGTGAGGTTTTCGATGCGGCGACCGTCGCACCGAACATGAGATGGGAGCAGTCGATGAACCGGATTGTGGGAGTTGCCGCAGTTACCGCCGCCACCGATCACCGCGGTGCCGACTGCGACCGCGAGCACAAACGTTCCGATTGATCAGGCTCGGCGCGCCGGCATCTGGGCAGGAGCCGGCGTCCTCGCCATCGTGATCGGCGTTGCCATCCCCGCGATCGACGGCGGCGAGCTGAACGACCTCTGGTGGACGGTCATGGCCGCGTGCCTGCTCTCCGGTGTCGGACTGCTGCTGATCGGCCTCCTCCTGGTCGTCGCGCGGCACGCCCCGAGGCACGAGCCCGCGTAACGCCGGCGTCGAACACGCGTCCGCAGACGCGTGTTTCGGGGTCGGGCATCATGGTGGGCGTGGGAACGTGGCGTTCTACCTACCCGTATGTCGTTGGCGGCCGGCACTCGGCCGACTGGTACGACCAGTCCGGTGAAGATGTCGTCCTGCGCGAGGGCGATCGCTTCTTCGTTGCCTGTGATGGTGGGCCGTGCGACAGCCGGCTCGAGGTCTACCCACCCCGGCTCGAGATCGAGGAGCGGACCGGCACCTACGTCCTGGAGGACGACGGCCTCCGCGAGCGCTGGCGCTACGTCTTCCACCCCCACACCGCCTGACGCGGTTCGTGTGCCGAGTTCTCGGCTGCGGCGGGATTCACGGGCCCATGAATGCCCTCGACTTGATCCGGACGGCCGGGTGTGGCGAACTTAGGGTGACACCGAGAGACTGAGGAGCGTTTGATGCCACCGTCTGACCAGCTGAACGACCACGTTGCGGGATTGCAGAAGCTGCTCGCCGGGACCCGCCCGGACCAGATGACCAACCCGACGCCGTGTGCCAAGTGGACGGTGCACGATCTGTGCAATCACTTCGTCGGCGGGGCCCTCATGTTCGCGGGTGCCTTCCGCGGTGACGAAGCGGCCATGGACCCCGACGGTCCCATGCCCGATCTCGTCGGCGCCGACCCGGCCGGCGCGTTCGACGCCGCGGTCGCCGCCTTCAAAGCCGCAGTCGACTCGCCCGGAGCGATGGACCGCACCATCACGCTCCCGTTCGCGACCCTGCCCGCGCCGGTCACACTCGAGATCCTCAAGTTCGACCTGCTCGTGCACTCGTGGGACCTCGCGACCGCGACCGGCCAGAAGTTCACCCCGCCGGACGCGATGGTGGAGCAGGCGAGCCAGACCGCGCAGATGATCATCGCCCCCGAAGCGCGCGACGGCGACACGTTCGCGGCGGAGCAGACAGCCGCCGCGGAGGCGACGCCGATCGAGAAGTTGGCGGCGTTCGCCGGCCGCCAGGTCGGGTAACCCGCTAGTCGCGGATTCCCTTCATCGCCCGTTCCGTCTCGCGTTTCGCGTCGCGTTCGGCCAACGACTGACGCTTGTCGTAGCGCGCCTTGCCGCGGGCGCTCGCGAGCTCGACCTTGGCCCGGCCGTCCTTGAAGGAGACGCGGAGCGGGACGAGCGTGATGCCCTTCTCCTCGGTGGCGCGGCCGAGGGCGAGGATCTCGCGGTGGTGGAGCAGCAATTTGCGGCGCCGGATCGGGTCGATGTCGCCGGCTGAGAATTCGTACGGCGATATGTGCATGCCGTGCAGCCACACCTCGCCGTCGTCGACGCGCGCGTACGAGTCCTGGAGGTTGGCCCGGCCGTCGCGGATCGACTTCACCTCGGCGCCTTTGAGCACGATGCCGCACTCCCAGACGTCCATCACGAAGTAGTCGTGGCGGGCCTTTCGGTTCCTGATGGCGTCCCTGTCGCCGCGCCGATTCACGGCGCCAGATTAGGGTCAGCGGCTCCAGGCGCAGACCGCCGGCGCGGTCGGCGCCGTCCGGTCCGTTTGAGATGGAGCGCCGGAGGTTGTAGCCGCATGAATATGAACGAAGGTCTGTATGACGCCCGCACGTTCTGGGAGCTGCTGACCCGGCGGGTCGCGGCCACACCCGACTTGCCGATGCTGCTCGACGAGAACGACCGCCGCGTCACGTTCGGCGAAGCCGCCGCGTGGGCGGAGCGGGTCGCGGCCGGGTTCCACGCGCTCGGTGTGCGCGAGGGCGCAGCGGTGGCGTGGCAACTGCCGACGCGCGTCGAGACGGTCATCGCGTCGCTCGCGCTGTCGCGGCTGGGTGCGCTGCAGGTGCCGATCATCCACCTGTACCGCGAGCGAGAAGTCGGGTTCGTGTTGCGGGAGTCGGGCGCCGAGCTGTTCCTGGTGCCGGGTGTGTGGAAGGGCTTCGACTACACGGCGATGGGTCACGCGCTCGCGGCCGACCTGCCGCAAGCGCTCCAAGTGTTGGAGACCTACGACGCGTTGCCCGAAGGCGACCCGGCGACCTTGCCGCCGCCGCCCGCGGGTTCGGATGACGACGATGCCCCGATCCGCTGGACGTATTACACGTCGGGCACGACTTCGAATCCGAAGGGCGCCCGCCACACCGACCGCACACTCCTCGCGGCGGGTGTCGGCCTCGCCATCGCGATCGACCTGTCGTCGAACGACATCTGCACCCTCGCGTTCCCGTACGCCCACATTGCCGGACCCGACGTACTCGTCACGATGCTCGCCCACGGGTGCGCGGGTGTGTTGCTCGAGTCATTTGTGCCCGCCGACGCGGTCGCCGTGCTTCGCCGCCACGGCGCCACCATGGCCGGTGGCAGTACCGCGTTCTACCTCGCGTTCCTCAACGAGCAGCGGGCGAACCCCGATGTGCCGATCATGCCCGCGCTGCGCCTGCTCTCCGGCGGTGGCGCGCCGAAGCCGCCCGAGGTGTACTTCGAGGTCCAACGCGAGATGGGCGTGCCGGTCTGCCACGGCTACGGCATGACCGAAGTACCGATGATCTCGCAGGGCTCACCGCGCGACAGCGACGACCAACTCGCGCACACCGACGGCGCGCCCGTACACGGCGCCGACGTTCGCATCGTCGACGGCGAGATCCGCGTGCGCGGCCCGATGGTGTGTAGGGGCTACACCGACCCCGCACTCGACGCCGACGCGTTCGACGCCGACGGCTACTTCCGCACCGGCGACCTTGGCCATCTCACCGACGACGGTCACGTCGTCATCACCGGCCGCGTGAAGGACGTCATCATCCGCAAGGGCGAGAACATCAGCGCCAAGGAAATCGAAGACGTCCTCTACGAACACCCGAAGGTCGGCGCGGTCGCCGTCATCGGCATCCCCGACCGCGATCGCGGCGAACGGGTCTGCGCGGTCGTCGAACCCGCACCCGGCCAAGAGCCCTTGACGTTCGTCGAGATGCAAGAACAATGCCGCAGTGCCGGCCTGATGACCCAGAAGATCCCCGAACAGCTCGAAGTCGTCGACGCGTTGCCCCGCAACCCGACCATGAAGATCCTCAAGTACGTCCTGCGCGACCAGTTCACGTAGTCGGGCCGAACAGGATTTCCGACGCGTCGGCGATCGACGCGAGCGGGCGCCCGACCTCGGCACACAACGCGGCCGCGGCTTCGACCTGTTCGGTGTTCGGAGGGCCACCGTCCCAGTCTTCGATGCCGACGCGCAGGTGCCCGCCGCGCTCGAGTGCAAGACGCGCGACGGGTGTGTCCAAAAGCGATCCGCCCAACACGGCGACCGCCCACGGGATGCCGGTGTCGCCGAGCATCGCGACATACAGGTCGAGCGCCTCGGCAATCGGCGGCGCGCCCCACAGGGGGTCGCCGCCGCCGAGGTAGCCGCCCGCGGAGAAGTAGAACTTCACGAGCGCCCCGGCCGGGAGCGCGCCCGCCCGGTGGTACGCGACGACGACGCGCACGAAGCCGGGCTCGAAGCACGCGATGCTCGGTCCCAGCCCGCGCTCCGCGCACACGCGCATCTTGTGCGCGACATCGGCGAACGTGTTCGTGTACACATAGCCCGGTCCGTTGGGCAGGCCGTCGGCGCCGGTGCCGCCCAGGTTCACCGAGCCGGTGTCGACGAACGCGGCGCGGATGAGCCCCATGTCATCGAGGATCTCGTTGTGCCGGTAGCGCTCCTCGATGGTTGGCGCGAACCCGGTGGTCGGATAGCAGATGACATCGGGGTGGGCGTCGACGATGGGCCGGTACGCGTCGGCGTACTGCTGGGCCGTCTCCTCGGGCGATACCGCGATAGCTCCCGCGTGCGTGTGAATGACTGTCGCCCCGGCATCGACGCACGCGAGTCCGTCCTTCGCCTGCTCGTCGGGCGCAATCGGCGCGTGCGCGTTGCGCTTCTTCGCCGTCACACCGTTCAGGGCCGCCTCGATGATCACGGGTGTCGACATGCGTCCCCTCCATGTTCTTGCGTAGTAGGGCGACCGGAACGGTCGTCTCAGTACGCCAAAACCGTCGTTTGGCTAGCTTCCCACTTCATGCAGAACCGTGTCACGGAGTTGCTGGGGGTCGAGCACCCGATTGTGCAGGCGCCGATGGGCTACATCGCGCGTGCCCAACTCGCTTCGGCCGTCTCCAATGCGGGCGGGATGGGCATCATCGAGACGTCGTCGGGGCAGCTCGACCAGGTGCGCGACGAGATCGTGAAGATGCGCGACCTCACCGACAAGCCGTTCGGGGTGAACATCGCCCAGCTCTTCGTGCGCGACGCGGCGATCGTCGACTTCGTCCACGAGCACGGCGTCCGCTTCGTGACGACCTCGGCCGGTGACCCGACCCTGCTCACTGGCGCGCTCCACGATGCCGGCATCACCATGTTCCACGTCGTGCCGTCGCTGCGCGCGGCACAGAAGTCGATCGACGCCGGGGTCGACGGGCTGGTCGTCGAAGGGGGGGAAGGGGGAGGGTTCAAAGCGAGCCGCGACGTCGCGACGATGGTCCTCCTCCCGCTCGTCTGCTCGAGCTTCGACGTGCC
>JANNHK010000146.1:0-3376 GCA_031404355.1 Actinomycetes bacterium | reverse complement strand
ACTACGGCGACGATGGTCCCGGGCCCGCGGGCACGGTGCTGACCGTCGACTTCGTCCTCGACGGCCAGGCGTACACGGCGATCAACGGCGGCCCCGTCTTCACCTTCGACGAGGCGATCTCGCTCCTCATCAACTGCCGCGACCAGGAGGAGGTCGACTACTACTGGGACAAGCTCCTCGAAGGCGGCGGTCAGGAAAGCCAGTGCGGCTGGCTCAAGGACAAGTACGGCTTGTCGTGGCAGGTCGTTCCCGAAGGCATGGAGAAGATGCTTGCCGACCCCAACAGCGAAGCCGGCAAGCGCGCGATGAAGGCGATGATGGGCATGGTGAAGCTCGACCTCGCCGCACTCCAGGCCGCCTACGACGGGACGGCATAGCCGGCAGGTGCGATCGACCTGGCGATCCTCGACGACGCAGCACTTAGGCTGGGGTCATGTCACGTCGTTCGCTCGCGGTGCTCGTCGTGTGCGGGTTGGCCGCCGTCATGGGGCCCGACGCTGAGGCGGTCGGAGACGACGTGCTGCACGTCGGCGCGGTGACCGTCGACCGGCCCACGATCGTGACGGCGGGCGTGCAGCTGTTCGTGAGCGGCGACGACAACCACAATGCCCACGTCGCGGTCCGGTACCGCGCCGCGGGAACCACCGAATGGAGAGCGGGACTCCCCCTGTTCCGCGTTCATCCCGAAGACGTCGTCGGCCGGGTCGTCGCCGAACAGTTCGCGGGAAGTATCTTCGATCTCACGCCCGCGACGACCTACGACATCGAGCTGCGGGCGACCGACCCCGACGGGCCGGTCGACCAAACCGTCGTCACGACCACGACGACGCGCGCCGTGCCTGCGGCCGACCCGCAGAACCCGACCCACGTTCCCGTGACCAACGCGAGCGAGCTGCAGACCGCGCTCACCGGCGCGCAGCCGGGCCGCGTCATCGACATTGCCGACGGCATCTACAACGGCCAGTTCGTCATCCTGGCGAGCGGCACCGCATCGAACCCCATCGTCATCCGCGGCGCGAGCCGCGACGGCACCGTGCTCGACGGCAACGGCTGCGGCGGTTGCAACGTGGTCGAGGTCTACGGCAGCAACGTGATCGTCGAGAACCTCACGCTCCAACACGCGACCCGGGCGATCCGGTTCCAGGGCGCCGGCACCGAACGCAACGTGCTCCGGCGCGTCCACATTCGCGACGTGACGCTCGGAATCGGCTCGAAAGCCGACCAGCGCGACTTCACCATCTGCGACAACATCATGGACGGCCGGCTCGCGTGGCCCAAGAACTACGCGACCGACAACGGCGCCCACTCCGACGACGACGGCATCAACGTGTCGGGCACCGGCCACGTCGTGTGCCACAACCGGATATCGGGCTTCGGTGACGCGATGAAGTTCGGCCAGGACGGCGCCCGCGCCGTCGACTTCTACGGAAACGAAGTGCTCTCCGCCTACGACAACGGGTTCGAGTTCGATGGCAGCGAGGGCAACGTCCGCGCGTTCCGCAACCGCTTCACGAACACATACGGCACGCTCAGCTTCCAGCCCGTGTACGGCGGCCCGGTGTACGCGATGCGCAACGTCGTCGTCAACGTCGCCGACGAACAGCTCAAGCTCCACGGGCTCGGGACGACACCGCCGAGGGAGCCGAACGGGGTCCTCGTCTACAACAACACGTTCGTCAGCCCGCACGCGCTCAACCTGCAGACCACCGCGACGAGCCATCACTTCGTGATCGCGAACAACCTGTTTGTCGGTGCGGACCAACCGGGCAAGACGGTCGACTGGTCGGGGCCCATCGACGACGGTGAGATCGACTTCAACGGCTGGTTCCCGAACAACACCTTCGACTTCGACGACGCCGGCTCGTGGACGAACTTTGCCGCGATGCAGGCGGCGGGAGTGTTCGAAGCGAACGGCGTGCTGCTCGCGACACCCGTGTTCGCGTCGGGTCTCGTCGCGCCGACGAGTGCGACCGTGACGATGCTCCCGGCCGACGTCACGCTCGCGCCGACCTCGAATGCAATCGACGCGGCGACGACGTTGCCAAACGTGAACGGTGTGTTCACCGGCGCCGCCCCCGACCTCGGTGCCCTCGAACGCGACTGCCCCCTCCCCCTCTTCGGCGTCCGGCCCGACGGGATCGACGAGACCAACGAGCCGACCGGCTGCGGCGGCCCGACCGTCACCCAGCCTTCGTCGCCCACCGGCGTGCGGACGACGTCAATGACGTTGCGCGACCCCGGGGCGGCGAACTTGCGCAAGATCCTCTTCACCGCGTCGACCACGGGCCAGCCGATTCTGCATCGGGTCCTCCCACCCGCGCCGGGTACGAGCGGCGACCCGCGCCTCTCGGGCGCGTCGCTCACCGTCTACAACGCGGCCGGCAGTGCGCAGAAGGTCGTAGTCGACCTCCCGGCCAACGGCTGGAAACTCCTCACGGGCGGCCGCTACAAGTTCACGAGCAGCGGGCCGATCACCAGCCTCGAGGTGCGCCTCGACAGACTCACGGTCACCGGCGGCGGCGCGCTCTGGGACTACACCCTCACCGCGCCGACGCAGGGACGCGTCGCGCTCCGCCTCGACATCGGGACCGCGGCGACCTGGTGCGCGTCGGCACCGGCGAAAATCGCCGCGAGCGACCACCCGGGGTTGTTCGTCGCCCGCCCGAAGTCTCCGCCACCCACCACCTGTCCGGCGGTGCCGTAGCGCTCAGACTTCGATTTCGCTCTTGGTGCGGCCCTTGCTCGACCACCAGTTGCCGCCGCCGACCCCGAGGCGGAACCGTTCGGGCTTGTCGGCGTCGGCGATGACGTCGGTCTCCAACCACAGCCGCTTCAAGTGGCGGATCTGGCCCTCCTCGCGGCGGTCGACGTACGCGTCGCGCGCGTGCAGCACGTGGTAGTTGTTCACGAACTGCATGTCGCCCGGTTGCAGCATCATCGACACGTGGTACTTCGGGTCGGCGCACATGGCGTCGACGCGGTCCATCGCGGCCCGCCCCGCTTCTGACGGCTGGGGCGCATCCTCGTGCCGGCGTGCGGCATCGATGTACGGGCGGATGTACCGCACGAATAGGCGGTCACCGGCGCGTGTGTAGATCGGCATCGTGTACCACGGCTTGCCGCCGGGCGGTTGTTCCCCTCGGAAGTCGTAGGTGAACGGTTCGTACAGTTCCGCGGCGAGTTCCGGTTCGGTGCATACGAGTTCGTTGTGAATGGCGAGCGCGTTGGCGACCAGGCTCGCGCCGCCACTCGCGCCGGAGTTGAGGCAGAACAGTCCGACGAGGTCGGACCCGTCGGAGTGGAACGGGAACGCGACGGCGCCGATCTCGTTGCCGCGTCCGTTGGGGTCGTCGAGGGCGCGGCCCTGGTCGGTGAC
>JANNHK010000145.1:0-1778 GCA_031404355.1 Actinomycetes bacterium | reverse complement strand
CGAGGAAGCGCTGCGGGTCGACTCGGGAAGCCCGGTCCAATCGGTCCTGTTCCCCGCGCCCGGCTGGGACAACGACGTCTACTACTGCTCGTTCGCCGGAATCACCCGCCTGGCAGTGGCCGACCGTGGTCACGAAACTTCAGCCATACGTGCAAATCGGTGACCACGGGTAACGACTACGGTCGCTCCGAACGAGGAGGGGCCGGAATGATCGAGTCGGTGATCGAGAAGTGGCACGCCAACATGCGGGGGCAGCTCCCGGGCGGGCTCGACGAGTTGCTCGACGACGACGTCGTGTTCTTCTCGCCGATCGTGTACACGCCCCAGGAGGGCAAGGCGATCACGAAGCTGTACTTGCAGGCCGCCGGACAGACACTCCCGGGCGAGAAGCCGAAGTCCGGTGGAGACGGCAGCGGGGGGTTCCGCTACACGAAGCAGGTGCTCGCGGGCGACACCGCGGTGCTCGAGTTCGAGACCACGGTCGAGGGCAAGTACGTGAACGGCGTCGACATCATCCGCTGCAACGAGCACGGCCGCATTGTCGAGTTCCGCGTGATGCTCCGCCCGCTGCAGGCAATCAACCTCGTGCACAAGCAGATGGGCGAGATGCTCGAACGCATGAAGCCGGCTGACTGACGCGCCTACGGGCTCCGTTCGGCAATATCGGAGATCGCGCTGACGAAGCCGGGTGCCGCGACCAACACCAGCGCCACCAGTACGACCCGGCCGGCGATATCGAGACGCTTTCCTGCCAGCCGAGACCACACGTCGAGACGGGTGAGCACGACGTTCGCCGCCATGAGCAGGACGAGCCCGACCGTGAACGGGATGAGCAACAGGAACGGCACCATCGGGAGGTAGCGCAACCCGGCGCGGGGGGTCGTCAGCAGCGGTTGGGTTCGGCTCCACCGACCGACGAACGCGGCGACGGCCATGCCCTGCGCGAGGCCGAGCGCGCCGAACACGAGGAACGACACCCAGGCGGGCCCGACGACGTCGAAGTCCTCGTTGTCCGCCCGCAACGGCTCGATGCGCGTCGCGACCCCGACCAACAACAAGCCGCCGTACCACAGGCCGCGTCCGAACCCGCCGGGGAGCCAGCGTTGGATCGCGATGTACAGCAGCCCGGTGAAGAGCCCGCCGAACAGGCCGATGAAGATCATGAACCCGAGCGTCCCGTCGAGCGAGATGTCGCCGACGATCTCTTCCGCCTCGGTCAGCCGGCCCTGCGCGTCGCCGCCGGCGGTCACGGCCAACAGCCGCATCGCGAGCCGTCCACCGGCGCCGATCACGAGTATTCCCGTCGCGGCGCCGGCCGAGACGCCAAGCCCGATCCACCAGAGCACGCGCAGCGCCGCGGTGATCCACCGTCCGTCGGGTTCACCCGGCGGTGGCGACACCGGAATTGCGTGCCACCGGACCGTCAGCACCAACCCGAACACAAGGAGTGCGCCGCACGCGGCGACGATCGCGATCTCGGTTGCCGTCACAGTCGGCTATTCAACTGCATCGTGGCGCGGAACGCGTCGACGCAACTCCACGACGATCACCGCGACCGCGAGTAGCGGAACGGTCACGAGTGAGCACAGCATCGCGACCGAGTCGAAGCCGTCGAAGTGGTCAAGGTGCCCGACGTGGTACACGAAATGCAGCGTGCCCTGGACCAGCCACGCCACCGCCAGTGGAAGGCACAGCGACGGTTCCCACCACGCCCACACCGACACGATCACGAGCGCGAGGAACAGCGCTCCGACATCGCGCACGAGGTGCTCGCTGTA
>JANNHK010000144.1:0-3241 GCA_031404355.1 Actinomycetes bacterium | reverse complement strand
GAGGGTCGGGCGCGTCCGACACGACGACCACGCCCGCACCCGATTCGGCGGTGTCCTCACCCCCGCTCGACCCGGGCGCCCCGGTCGAGCCCGGCACCGCGGAACGCGTCGAGCCCACGGCGAACGCGGTCGACGTCTATCGATTGGCGATCACTACCGACATGCCGCCTGAGGCGACCGACGGAGGCGTGCTCGTGCGTTTCTACGCCGGCGTCGCGCCGTGCTTCGTCCTCGACCGCTACGAGGTCGAGGAAATGTTCGACGCGGTCAACATCGCGTTATTCGGTGGAGCCGATCCCGATGCGGGCGACGCCCCGTGCCCCGAGATTGCGAAGCTGTACGAAGTGTTCGTGCCGCTCGCGGAACCGCTCGGCGATCGCATCGTGCAGGACCAGGTGGCGCTCTAAGGCACGACGTCGATCGACAGGGCGCGCACGTTCATCGCCTGCGGCGAGCCGTAGTCGACGGTGTCGCCGAAGCACATGATGCGCCCGTCGGACAGCAGCACCCAATAGCCGCGGCCGCTATTGCTCCCGGTGAGCGACACCGAGGTCGGGATGTCGCACCAACCGGTACCGGGCATCGATCCCTTGAACGTCGCGTCGCCGAACGTGAACACGCCGCCGTCCTTGGCGAAGAGCCAATAGCCCAGACCGGTGCCGGTCGTCGCGATGCCGATGACGGGCGCGTTCAGCCTCGTCGCGCCCGTGGATCCGTAGAAGACGGCGTCGCCGAAGCTGAAGATGCCACCGTCACTCGCAAGCAGCCAATAGCCGAATCCTGTCGGCGTCGACGCCATCGAGATGATGGGCGCGTTGAGGGGTGTTGCGCCGGTCGATCCGTAGAACGCGGCGTCGCCGAAGCTGAAGATGCCACCGTCACTCGCGAGGAGCCAATAGCCGAGCCCGGTACCGGTTGGCGTGATCGCGGAGATGGGCGCGTTGAGTGGAGCGCTGCCCATGCCGCCGTACTGCACCGCGTCCCCGAACGGATACACAGTGCCGGCCCGGTCGACGAGCCAGTAGCCGAGCCCGGTCGGAGTCGGCGCAAGATCGGCGATGAGCGGCGCGTCCGGCGCGCGCCTGGCGTTCGTGCCGCCGAAATAGTTCGCGGCACCGAACGTGTACACCGCTCCGGCCGTGTCGACGGCCCAGTACCCGCGGTTCGCGGCCGCGTCGGGCGTGTGGTTCGGGTTCGTCGGGAAGCGGCACAGTCCCGCGGCGGGGAAGCCCTGCGAGAGGCGCAGCGACGAGAACGGACTGAACGGAGTCCCGTCGGGTTTGTGGATCTCGAAGTGCAGGTGCGCCTGCGTACCTTCCGCGTTGCCGCTGTCGCCCATGAACGCAACATGCTGGCCCGCCGTCACGCGCGTCCCGACCTCGATCCCGGTCGCGAACGCTTCCTCGCGCCGGTTCGCACCGTCGTCGGTGCCGGGCGTGTCGTTGTTGATGTGCATATACGAGTACGACCAGCCGGCGCTGTCCTTGATCGTCAGCATGTTGCCCGAGCTGCCCGACGCGTCGGCGCGGATGAACGCCACGCGCCCGTCGGCTGCGGCGAGCAGCCTGTTCATCCGCCCGCCCATGATGTCGTTGCCCTCGTGCCCGCGCGAGCACCCCGAGCGGCAGTCGCCGAAGTCGTCGCGGTAGGAGACGGCGCCCTCGGCCGGGAAGGTGATCGGCCGGTACTCGACCCCCGTGGGGCTGGTGTCGGCCGCGGCCGGGCTCGCAAACCCGCCGAGCGCGACGGCGCCGCCCAGCGCAAGAAACAGGACACGATGACCGAAAATGGTGATCCCCTCGCACAGCTGACGAGGTTGGGATCGGCCCGCGGCCCCGATCGCTTAACCGAACCGGGTACGGCGCGATATTGTCTGGGTTACCGCTTGGTAACTTCATCTGCTCCGGAGGGCGACATGCCGGACTTCTCGCTCGACTTGAACGAGGACCAGCTCCAGATTCAGAAGTGGATCCACGACTTCTCGGCCGACGTTGTTCGGCCTGCCGCCCCGGAATGGGACGAGCGCGAAGAGACCCCGTGGCCGATCATCGAAGAGGCGGCCCGCATAGGTCTGTACTCGTGGGACTTCGTCTTCAACGCGTTCTCCGACCCGACCGGGCTCACGTTCGCGGTGGCCTCGGAGGAACTGTCGTGGGGTGACGCCGGCATCGCGCTCGCGATCCTCGGCAGCACCCTCGGCGTCTCGGGCATCGTCGGGAACGGCACCCCGGAACAGATCGTCGAGTGGGTACCGCAGTGCTTCGGCACGCCCGACAGGCTCCAGATGGCCGCGTTCGCGGTGAGCGAACCCGACGCGGGTAGCGACGTGTCGTCGTTGCGCACGCGCGCCGTGTACGACGAAGCCAAGGACGAGTGGGTCATCAACGGCGCCAAGACGTGGATCACCAACGGTGGCATCACGCACGTACCGACTATCCATGTCGTCGTCGCGTCGGTCGAGCCCGAACTCAAGGGCCGTGGGCACGCGTCGTTCATCGTGCCGCCCAACACGCCCGGGCTGACGATGGGCAAGAAGTTCAAGAAGATGGGTATCCGCGCGAGCCACACGGCCGAGGTCGTGCTCCATGACGTGCGGGTGCCCGGCCACTGCCTGCTCGGCGGTAAAGAGAAGCTCGACGCTCGCCTCGCCCGCGCCCGCGAGGGCCAGAGCACCAAGGTGCAGGCGGCGATGAGCACGTTCGAGGCGTCGCGGCCGCTGGTCGGCGCGCAGGCGCTGGGCATCGCCCGCGCCGCGTACGAATACGCGCTCGACTACGCCAAGGAACGCCGCGCGTTCGGCCGCCCGATCATCATGAACCAGGCGATCGCGTTCAAGCTCGCCGACATGAAGATGCAGATCGACGCGGCCCGCCTCCTCGTGTGGCGTGCGTGCTGGATGGGCGCGACCGGCAAGAAGTTCGAAGCGGGCGAAGGCTCGATGTCGAAGCTCTACGCGGGCGAAGTCGCGGTGAAGGCGACCGAGGAAGCGATCCAGATCCTCGGCGGCGCCGGGTACGTGAAGGACCACCCGGTCGAGCAGTGGCACCGCGACTCGAAGATCTACACGATCTTCGAAGGCACCTCCGAGATCCAGCGGCTCGTCGTGGCCCGGAGCATCAGCGGCCTGCACATTCCCTGATCTGAGCCCGCTGGGTGCGGTCCGTTCACGAGGGTCGTCCCTACGCCATCTCTACAACTTGGCGCTTAGGGTTCGCTCGTGGCGATGATCCGCGAGAAGCGC
>JANNHK010000143.1:0-1608 GCA_031404355.1 Actinomycetes bacterium | reverse complement strand
CATCGCGCCGGCGCTGAATGGCGACCGATCGCATGAGGCGACCTTCCGCGCGGCGCTGCGGGAACGGGCCGCGATCACCGTGACCCGGTTGAACGCGATCGAGGGCATTCACACCGTCGCGCCGACCGCGGCGTTCTACGCCATGCCGCGCGTCTCGCTGCCACCGGGTGTCACCGATGAAGACTACGTGCTGTCGCTGCTCCGGGCGACGGGCGTGTTATGTGTCTACGGGTCGGGCTTCGGCACCAGGCCCGAGGACGGCTTCTTCCGCGTCGTGTTTCTCGCCAATCCCGCGGAGCTCTCCGACATCTACGACCTCGTCGGCGATTTCACGCGCGACTTCCTCTCCCGCGGACGCCGGATCGAGGGATGACGACGCGGACGACGGAGGAGATCCGAGCCGACATCCTGTACGGCATCGTGATGACCGCGCTCATCGCGATCCTGCTGTGGTGCGCCTACATCGTCCGCGACGTGCTGCTGATCGTGTACGTGAGCGTGCTCTTCGCGCTCGGCTTCAGCCCCATTGTCCGGGTCATCGAGCACCAGCGGCTGGGCGGCATCGGGAAACGGCTGCCGCGCTGGTTCGCCATCCTGGTTCTCTACCTCGCGATCCTCGGATCGCTGACGCTCGTCCTGCTCCTCGTCTTCCCGCCGCTCGTGCGCCAGGGAACCGCGCTCTGGGACAAGCTCCCGGAGATGTTCGAGAAAGGGCAGCAGTTCCTGATCGACAAGGGCTGGCTGCGGGAACACCTGACGATGCGCGAGGCGGTCCAGCGGGCGCCCGGCACCGGCGGTGACGCCGTCACCAAGGTGATGGGGGCGGTCGGGAACGTCGCCGGCGGCATCTTCGGCATCGTCACCATCCTGATCCTGACCTTCTACCTGCTGGTGGACTCGTGGAGCCTGCGCGAGCGGGCGGTCCGCCTGTTTCCGCGCCGGCATCGCGCGCGCGTCGACGCCGCGAGCCGCGAGGCGATGGCTAAGGTCAGCGCCTGGCTCGGCGGCCAGTTGCTCCTGGCCGCGGTGATTGGCGCCACGTCGGCCATCGGTCTCTGGGCGCTGGGCGTTCCATTCTTCTACGTGCTGGCGCTGCTGTCCGCCATCGGAGAGATGATCCCGATCGTCGGGCCGATCCTGTCGGCCATCCCCGCAATCGCGGTGGCGTCCACGGTTTCGCTCAAGACCGTGCTGTTCGTCGTGATCTTTTTCGTCCTGCAGCAGCAGCTCGAGAACCACATCCTGGTGCCGAAGATCATGTCGCGTCAGGTCGGCGTCAGTGCCGTGACCGTGATCGTCTCGCTGCTCGTCGGCGGCAGCCTGCTGGGCATGGTCGGGGCCATCATCGCGGTGCCGACCGCCGCGATTCTGCAGGTCGTGGCCGCGGAGCTGATGACGACCGAAGCGCCAAAGACCGACGCCTCCAGGAAAGAAGAGCCCCAGAAGTAACGCCATGCGCAAAGATCCGCTCGCCTACCTCGGCCAGGAGCTCGACGCACTCAAGGAGCAGAAGCTGTACCGGCAGCTGCGCATCCTCGAGGACGAGCAGAAGGCGCACACCACCGTCGACCACACGTCGGTCGTCAATCTCTCGTCGAACAACTACCT
>JANNHK010000142.1:0-8854 GCA_031404355.1 Actinomycetes bacterium | reverse complement strand
GAGCGCGCAGGTCGTGGACCGGCTCGCGCTGAAATCAGCGCTGCTGGCGCTGCCGCTGACGAGCCTGGTGCTCGCCGGTACGCGCGAGAAGGTGCGCGTGCACGCGCTCCTGGACAATGCCGCCGTACTGTTCGACACCTGCGCGCGTTTCGGCCGCGTGACCAGCGAGAAGGCCGACGACATGCGCCAGCAGGCGGCAAGCGCGCACCAGTAGCGCGAGCGCTTCGCCATCGTGGTGGATTCCGGCGCCGACCTGCCGATCGACGAGCTGGAGCGGCTCAATATCCACCTGGTGCCGGTGCGCATCAGCATCGGCGCGCGTGATTATCTCGACAAGGTTTCGCTTTCGCCGCACGAGTTCTACCGCGAGCTGCGCGACAGCCCGGTGCATCCGCGCACCTCGCAGCCTCCGCCCGGCGATTTCCGCCGCATGTTCGAGTTCCTGCTGTCGCACCACGACAACGTGGTGTACGTCGGCCTGTCCGGCGCGTTGTCGGGGACGCTGCAGTCGGCGCTCGCGGCGGCGGTGGCCGACTCGTTCGACATGCTGTGTGTCGACGGGGCCCGCTCGACCAACGACACGGTGCTCGTCCTCGCCAACGGGCGGGCGGGCGCGGTCGCGTATTCGGCGTTGTTCGACGGCTTGGCCGAGGTCTGCGGGTCACTGGCCGAACAGATGGCGCGCGACGCGGAGGGGGCCACGAAGTTCGTACGGGTTCGCGTCGTCGGTGCCCGTTCGCAGGCCGATGCCCGCACCGCGGCCCGAGCCGTGGCGAACAGCCAGCTCGTGCAGTGCTCGCTGAACGGTGCGGACCCGTACTGGGGCCGGATCCTGTCCGAACTCGGGGCGTCGGGCGCGCACCTCGACCCCGAGCGGGTCGACATCGCGTATAACGGCGTCACCGTGTGCCGCGACGGGATCGCCTGCGACCACGACGCGGCCGCGCTGGAGCGCGAGATGAGCGGCCACGACATCGAGATCAGCTGCGACCTCCGCAGCGCGCACGGCGAGGCCACGGTCCTCACGACCGACCTCTCGCACGCGTACATCGACGAGAACCGGCGCACGTCATGACGACTCTTTCCGAGCGTGTCAAGGACGCCGGCGACAAGGCACTCATTCTCGCGGAAGCGTTGCCGTACATCCGCGAGTTCACGGGCAAGACCGTCGTCATCAAGTACGGCGGACACGCGATGGAAAAGCCCGAGCTGGCCGACTTGTTCGCGACCGACGTGGTCCTCATGCGCCTCGTCGGGATGAACCCGGTGGTTGTGCACGGTGGGGGACCCCAGATCACCGACCTGATGCGCCGCTTGGGCAAGGAACCCGAGTTCGTCGACGGCCGGCGCGTGACCGACGCCGAGACCGTCGACATCGTGCGCATGGCGCTGGTCGGCAAGGTGAACCGCGAGGTCGTCGCCTCCATCAATCGCCACGGCTCGTACGCGGTCGGCCTCTCGGGGGAGGACGCGGGCCTGATCCGCGTCGACCAGCGCGACCCGAAGCTCGGATTCGTCGGCGACGTGCGGGAGATCGACCCGACGATGGTGCACCGGCTGCTGCGTGAAGAGCTGATCCCGGTGATCGCCACGATCGGTGTCGACGACGACGGGAATGCGTACAACATCAACGCCGACACCGTCGCCGGTGCGATCGCCGAGTCGTTGGGTGCCGAGAAGCTCGTCTACCTCACCGACGTCGCGGGGGTGTACGGCGACTGGCCCGACGAGTCGTCGCTCATCTCGCGCCTCGACGTCGACGCGTTGCTGGAGTTGATCGCATCGGGGAAGGCGACCGAAGGGATGATTCCGAAGCTGGAGTCGTGCGCGTCGGCGCTGCGCAACGGCGTGGCCCGGGCCCACATTCTCGACGGGCGGCTACCGCACGCACTGTTGCTGGAATTCTTCACTCGGGAGGGTGTCGGCACGATGGTGTACTCGTGAGCAGCCTCGAAGAGCTGCAAACGCTCGACGCCGAACATGTCATGCAGACGTACGGCCGGTTGCCGGTTGCGTTCGTGCGCGGCGACGGTACCCATCTCTACGACAGCGAGGGGAAGTCGTATCTCGACTTCCTGACCGGGCTCGCCGTCACATCGCTTGGCCATGCGCATCCGGAAGTCGCCGACGCAATCGCCGATCAGGCCCGCACGCTCTTGCATGTCTCGAACCTGTACTACAACGACGTGCAGCCGATGGTTGCCGCCCGGCTCGACGCGCTGCTCGGCGGTGGCGGGCGCGTGTTCTTCGCCAACTCGGGTGCCGAGGCCAACGAGTGCGCGATCAAGCTCGCACGCCGGTACGGCCAGTTGCACGGTGGGCCCGAGCGGTTCCACGTCGTCTCCGCGTACGGCTCGTTTCACGGGCGCACGCTCACGACGCTGGCCGCGACCGGCCAGCCCCAGAAGCAAGAGACGTTCCAACCGCTCCCGACCGGGTTCCGCCAGGTCCTGTTCGAGGATATCGACGCACTCGCGGCCGCACTCGACGACCGCGTCGCGGCAGTGATGCTCGAACCGGTGCAGGGCGAAGGGGGAGTGAACCCCGCGCCGCCGGAGTACCTGCGGGCCGTGCGCCAACTGTGCGACGAGCGCGAAGCGCTGCTGATCATGGACGAGGTGCAGACCGGCCTCGGCCGCACCGGGGAGTGGTTCGGGTTCGAACACGCCGGGATACGGCCGGACATCGTCACGATGGCGAAGGCGCTCGGCAACGGCGTACCGATCGGCGCCTGCTGGGCCCGGCTCGACGTGGCCGAGGCATTCCGCCCCGGCGACCACGCGACCACGTTCGGCGGGCAACCGCTGGCCGCGCGGGCCGCGCTGACCGTGCTCGAGGTCATGGAGCGCGAAGACATCCCGCGGCGGGCCGCGCGCGCGGGTGAGCACCTGACCGAAGCGCTGCAGAAGGTCGCCGGCGTCGACGAAGTCCGCGGTCTCGGTCTCTTGCTCGCTGCGGAACTCGCGCCCGGCATCGACGCGAAAGACGTCGCGCAGCGGTGCATGGAGCACGGTCTCATCGTCAACGCGGTGACCGGCAGCGCGTTGCGATTCGCGCCGCCTCTGCTGGTGTCGGAGGGCGAGATCGACGAGGCCGTCGCGATCCTCGCCGCGGTCCTGGCCGAGGTGCAGCCGTGACCCGCAACCTCCTCGAAGTCGACGATCTCGATCCGGCCCGGCTCGCGAAGATCCTCGAACGGGCGTTGGCCTGGAAGTCCGAACCCGCGTCGTGGCCGCCCGTTCTGGCCGGTCACGCCGTCGCCGCCCTGTTCGAAAAACCGTCGGCGCGGACGCGCGTCTCGGTCGAAGTCGCGGTGGCAACGCTCGGCGGCCACCCCATCTACATCCGCCCCGACGAAGTCGGGCTCGATACACGCGAGACCGTGGAGGACGTCGCCCGCACGCTCGCCGGCACGTGCCGGATCATTGCTGCGCGCGTGTTCGCGCACACGACACTCGAACGCATCGCCGCCGTTGTCGATGTTCCCGTCGTCAACCTGCTTTCGGACACCGGCCATCCGGCGCAGGCCCTCGCCGACGTCCTGACGATCCACGAGCACTTCGGATCACTCGAAGGGCGGCGGGTGGCGTTCGTAGGTGATGGCAACAACGTCGCCGCGTCGCTCGCGTTCGCGACCGCGCTTACCGGCATGGAGTTCGTCGTCGCATCGCCGGCGGCCTTCGAGCTCGACCCGGAGGTCGCCGAGCGCGCGCGCAACCTCGGCGGGCAGGTCGAGGTCGCATCAGATCCTTACGACGCGGTGCGCGATGCCGACGTGGTGTACACCGACGTGTGGACCTCGATGGGACAGGAAGAAGAACAAGTGGCCCGCCGGCGCGCGTTCGCGGGGTGGACGGTCGATGTCGCGCTCATGAAGGCCGCGAACGACGATGCCGTGTTCCTCCATTGCCTCCCGGCCCATCGCGGGGAAGAAGTCGCAGCGGAAGTCATCGACGGGCCGCAGTCGTTGGTGTGGGCCCAGGCCGCGAACCGCATGCATTCACTTCGGGCATTGCTCGTCGACCTCGTGGAGGCGGGGGCCTGATGGCGACACTCGGAAAACCGCAGCGCCAGCACCGCATCCTGCGGATCATCGAGGAACAGCCGGTGTCGAGCCAGCAGCAGCTCGTGCAACTGCTCGAGGCCGAAGGCATCGTGGCAACGCAGGCGACCGTCAGTCGCGACCTCGAGGACATCGGCGCGCTCAAGGTCCGGATCCCGGGTGGCACCATGGCCTACGCCATCCCCGACTACAGCCGCGGTGCACGGAGTTCGTCCGACGACCACCTCAAACGGGTGCTCGGCGAATTCGTGCTCGACATTGCGCACAGCCTCAACATCGTCGTGCTGCGCACGCCGCCCGGAAGCGCTCACGTCGTCGGCTCGGCGCTCGATCGAGCCGGGCTCGCCGACGTACTCGGTACGGTGGCGGGTGACGACACGCTGTTCATCGTCGTGACGGAATCAGCCGGGGGTGCGGCGGTCGCCGCCGACCTCGGCACCCTCGCGGGGCTGTAAGTAGGGAGACGGAAGCAGGATCATGTCGAAGCGAGTAGTGCTGGCGTATTCCGGGGGACTGGACACGTCGATCGCGGTGCGCTGGATGCGCGAACAGTGGGACGTCGAAGTCGTGTGCTGCGCGGTCGACGTCGGCCAGCTTCGCCCGGGCGAAACGGAACTGATCCACGAGCGCGCCAATGCAGCAGGTGCCGTCGAGGTCGAGGTCATCGACGCCCGCGCCGAGTTCGCGAGCGACTTCCTCGTGCCGGCGCTCCAGGCCAACGCGATGTACGAGGGGAAGTACCCGCTCGTCTCGGCGCTCTCGCGCCCGGTGATCGTCGAACATCTGGTCGCATCGGCCCGGCGGCACATGGCCGACGCGGTCGGTCACGGCTGCACGGGCAAGGGCAACGACCAGGTGCGCTTCGAAGTGTCGTCGCGCATCCTCGCGCCCGACCTCGACGTGCTCGCACCGACACGCGAGTGGGGCCTGACCCGCGCCGACTGCATTGCACTCGCCGCCAAGTGGGAGATTCCCATCGAGGCGAGCCTCGAAAAGCCGTACTCGATCGACGAGAACATGTGGGGCCGCGCTATCGAGTGCGGTGTACTCGAAAACCCATGGGCGGCGCCGCCCGAGGAACCGTTCACGCTGACGAACCGGACGCAGACGGAGCCGCGCGAGATTGTCATCGGGTTCGAAGCGGGCGTGCCGGTCAGCCTCGACGGCGAACGCACCGACCTCGTCGCGCTCATCGACATACTCGGCGAAACCGTCGGTTCGTACGGTTGGGGTCGCGTCGACATGGTCGAGAACCGGAGAGTCGGCATCAAGAGCCGCGAGGTGTACGAGTGCCCCGCGTCGCTCGCGCTGATCATGGCGCACCAGGACCTCGAAGGCATCACCCTCGAACGTGACCTCGCGCGCGAGAAGCAGCGGGTCGAGATCCGTATCGCCGAACTCGTCTACGACGGTCTCTGGCATTCGCCGCTCATGGGTGCGCTCGCCGCGTTCGTGCGCGAGACCCAGGCCGCGGTGACCGGTGAAGTGCGACTCCGACTCGAACCGGGCCGGTGTTACGCCGTGGGCCGGCGGTCGCCGCACAGTCTGTACGCGCACGACCTCGCGACGTACGGCAGCGACGACGCGTTCCGCCACGAGGACTCGGCCGGTTTTGTGCGCCTGTGGGGACTCTCGGCCGAAACGTGGTCGCGCCGCCAAGGCCCGGGCAGCCGATGACCGAACCTCGGGAAGCAACTGGGCAGCCGCTCTGGCACGGCCGTTTCGGCGAGGGCCCGGCCGACGAACTGCTCGCGTTCACCGTCAGCCTGCCGTTCGACCGTCGGCTCGCGGCCGACGACCTCACCGGTTCCCGCGCACACGTGGCGATGCTGGCGCGCGTGGGGCTGTTGACCGAAGACGAGCGGGGCGTCATCTTCGCCGCGCTGAATCGTGTCGACGAAGAACTCCACACCGGCACGTTCGCGTTCGCTCCGACCGACGAGGACATCCACACCGCCATCGAGCGCCGGGTCACGGAGATCGCGGGCAGTGCGGGCGCCAAGTTGCACACCGGGCGCAGCCGTAACGACCAGATCGCGCTCGACTTGCGCCTCTACCTGCGCCGCGAGGGTCGGGCCCTGGCCGGTCGCATCCACGCGCTGCAGAACGTCCTGTTGCAGCGGGCCGCGGAAGTCGTCGACGTGTACGTGCCCGGCTACACGCATCTCCAACGGGCCCAGCCCGTGTTGCTGGCGCATCACCTGTTGGCGCACTTCTGGGCGTTCACGCGCGACGTGGACCGGTTGCGCGACTGCCTGGCGCGCGCCGACGTGTCGCCGCTCGGTGCGGGTGCGCTCGCCGGTTCGAGTCTGCCGCTCGATCCCGCGTCGGTAGCTGCCGATCTCGGGTTCGCCGACGTGTTCGAGAACTCCCTCGACGCCGTGTCCGACCGCGACTTCGTCGCCGAGGCGATTTTTGCGGCGACGCTCACCCAGGTGCATCTCTCGCGTATCGGTGAAGAGATCGTGCTCTGGTCGACCGAGGAGTTCGGGTTCATCCGGCTCGCCGACGCGTACGCGACGGGGTCGTCGATGTTGCCGCAGAAAAAGAACCCCGACATCGCCGAGCTGGCGCGCGGCAAGGCGGGCCGCCTCATCGGCGACCTCACCGGGGTGCTCGCGATGCTGAAGGGACTTCCCCTGTCGTACAACCGCGACTTGCAGGAGGACAAGGAGCCGCTGTTCGACGCCTTCGACACGTGCGCACTTTCACTGGCGGCGATCAGCGGGCTCCTCGCGACCGTGGAGTTCGTCGCCGACCGCATGACCGCGGCGGCCGACAGCCCTCTGAACTCGGCGACTGACCTGGCTGAGCACCTCGTCGAGAACGGCACGCCGTTCCGCGAGGCGCACACGGTCGTCGGGGGATTGGTGCGTCAGTCGATCGAGCGGGGCGTACCCCTCGACGAGCTGATGGTGAACGATCCGCGCCTCGGCCCGGATGCGGTGCCGTTGCTCGAGCCGGGGAGTGCGGTGCGGCGACGCACGACGCGCGGCGGTGCAGGCCCCGGACCCGTCGCCGAACAGTTCGACCGGGCGAAAGACCGGCTCGAACACCAGCGTCTGTGGCTCGCGCGGTAAGCCTTCCGCGCCGCTTCTACGACCGGGACGCGCTCGAGGTCGCACCCGAGTTCCTCAACAAGGTGCTGGCAGGCAACGGGGTGCGGGCGCGCATCGTCGAAGTCGAGGCGTACCGCGGGTGCGACGACCCCGGCGCGCACTCCTACCGGGGTGAGACGCTGCGCAACGCGACGATGTTCGGGAAGCCTGGGCTGCTGTACGTGTACTTCTCGTACGGCATGCACTGGTGCGCGAACGCAGTGTGCGGACCCGGTTCGACTCCGCACGCCGTGTTGGTAAGAGCGGCAGTGCCGATCGGGGGACTCGCCCTGATGCGCGAGCGGCGGGCGAAGGCGCGGCGCGACGTGGAGTTGTGCAAGGGCCCGGGCCGCATCGGGCAGGCCTTCGCGTTCGACCGCAGTCTCGACGGGGCCGACCTCGTGCGCGGTCCGGTGCGCGTCGTCGACGACGGCGTCCCGCCGCCTCGGTCACCGGGTGTCTCGACTCGTGTCGGCCTCGCCGCCGGCAAGGGCGACACCCTTCCGTACCGCTTCTACGTCGCCGGTGACCCCCACGTCAGCGCCCGGCCCCGCTAGGGGAACCGGGCTCGGATCCACTCCGTGACGAGGTCCATGGCTTCGGCGCGGTGGCCTTCGAGGTAGTGGGGCGCGCCCTTCATCTCCTCGTACGTGATGTCGGTGGCGCCCGACGCCTCGGCAATCTCGCGGGCCTGCCGCACGCGGATCTCCGTGTCGGCGGTCGCGTGTACGACCAGGCTCGGGATCCGCACCTCGGGGATCGTCGTCGCGAGCTTGGCCGGTGACGACAGACCCGACCAGGTCGACAGCCAGCCGCGTGAGGTCATCGTGCGCGCGAGACCGCCGCGGCCGTAGTTGGCGTCGAACGGGTCGGGGAACGCGAACAGCGAACCGAGCGGGCGGTCGTCGGGGTCGATCGCCAGGTCGAGGTACGCGGGGTCGGCGAGCGTGCGGTAGATCGTCATGTACTCCATGTGGACGGCCCGCATACGCCAGTGCCGCCAATCGTCGTCGCCGCGCTCGACCGATCGTAGGTTGCCGGAAGCATCCTTGGCTTCGGCCAGTTGCGCCTTCGCGTGCGCGTCGATGCGCGCAACGCGTTGTACCTGCGCGGCGCGGTAGCGCACGAGCCACGCCGGGTCGTACGTCGCCGGTCCGGGCCAGGGGCGCCAGCCGTTCTCGGGTGCGTACATGTCGAGCGCGACGTCGACGGAGAACGGATCGTGCTCGTCGGTGACGGCCGGGTCGATGGCCTGAAGCATGAACACACCCTCGCCCGGATGGGCGGCGACGCCGATCCAGCCGTCGCCGCAGCCGAACTCGGTGTGCGCGAGCGCGCTCAACGACCCGCCGCCACTGTTGCCGAACAACACCACCGCTTCTGCGCCCCGTTCCTTGGCCCAGTCGGCCGCGGCGGCGACGTCGAACGCGGCGCGGTCGTGTACGCAGTCGGTGTCGTTGTTCAGATAGCGGGTCGAGAACCCGAGCACCGCGAACCCGGCCGCGGCAAGCAGCGGGCACGCGTAGTGCACCGAGAAGTCGGCACGGGGATGCGACAGGATCACGGCGGTCCGCCACGCCTTCCCCCCGGGTGGCGTCCACAGAACACCGCGCACGAGCGCGCCGTCCTCGGTGACGATCCGCACCTCCTCTCGGGGGGATGGGAGCAGACGGCGCGTCCTCGGGCAAGGGCC
>JANNHK010000141.1:0-12427 GCA_031404355.1 Actinomycetes bacterium | reverse complement strand
GGGCCGCCTCGGCGTCGGCACGCTTATGACGATCGCGGCTGCGGGCGCGGTGTTACTCGGAGAACTCGGCGAAGCCGCGTCGCTCGCGTTCCTGTTCGCGATCACCGAAGCGCTGGAGGGGTACGCGCTTACCAAAGCCCGTCACGGTCTGCGGGCGCTGCTCTCCCTCGTGCCCGATCGGGTCACGGTCCGCCGCGACGGCGGCGACATCGATGTCGACCAGCCGAACTCCTCGTCGGCGAAACGATGATCGTCCAGCCGGGTGACCGCGTCGCCACCGACGGCATCGTGCGGGCCGGCCGTTCGACGCTCGACGTCTCGGCGATCACGGGTGAGTCAGTCCCGATCGAAGTGGACATCGGCATGACCGTGCTCGCCGCGAGCATCAACGGCGGCGGGGTGCTCGAGGTCGAAGTTACCGCCCTCACGACCGACAGTTCGTTGGCGCGCGTCGTACGCATCGTCGAGGAAGCGCAGGCAAACAAGGGATCGGGTCAGCGGCTGGCCGAACGGGTTGCGCGCCCGCTGGTACCCGGCGTCATGATTGTCGCCGCGCTCATCGCGGTGGTGGGCAGCATCGTGGGTTCACCCGAGATCTGGGTACACCGTGCGCTCGTGGTACTCGTCGCGGCCGCACCCTGCGCGTTTGCGATTTCGGTGCCGATCACCGTCGTCGCCGCCATCGGTGCCGCAACGCGGTCGGGTGCGCTCATCAAGGGCGGCGCCGCGTTGGAGGCACTGAGCGGTATCCGCGCCGTCGCGCTCGACAAGACGGGAACGTTGACCCGCAACCGTCCGGTCGTCGTCGAGATCGTGGCCGCACCCGGACGCACCGAGGCCGAGGTGTTGGGCGTGGCCGGTGCGCTCGAAGCCCGGAGTGAGCATCCGCTGGCGGCGGCGATCATCGCGGCCGCGCCGGTCGCCGACGAAGGTGTCGACGTGCAGGCGGTTGTCGGGCACGGCCTCACCGGCACGGTTGCCGGTCGGCCCGCGCGCCTCGGCAAGCCCGAGTTTGTGTCCGAGACCTTTCTCGTCGACGACGTCGCACGGATGCAGTCGGCCGGCGCGACCGTCGTGCTCGTCGAGCACGACGGCTGCCCGATCGGTGCCATCGCCGTGCGAGACGAACTCCGGCCCGAGGCCGCGAGTGTCGTCGAGGCACTACGCCGGGCCGGCATGCGCCGGGTCGTGATGTTGACGGGCGACAACCGGCGCACGGCCGACGCGCTCGGACGCAGCGCCGGCGTCGACGCGGTCGAGGCCGAGCTGCTCCCCGAAGACAAAGTCACCGCGATTCAGACGCTCCAGCGAAGCGCACGCACCGCCATGGTCGGCGACGGCATCAACGACGCGCCCGCGCTCGCCACCGCCGACGTCGGTATCGCCATGGGCGCGATGGGAACCGACGTCGCGATCGAGACCGCAGACGTGGCGCTGATGGGTGAGGAGCTGACGCACCTCCCTGGTGTCTTCGCGCACGCGCACCGCGCGGGTCGCATCATGCGCCAGAACCTCGCGCTTTCCGCGGCGATCCTTATCGCCCTCGTACCGCTGGCCGCCTTCGGGGTACTCGGTCTGGCCGCAGTCGTCGCCACCCACGAGCTCGCCGAAGTCATCGTCATCGCCAACGGTTTGCGCGCCGCGAGGCACAGTCCGTTGTCGTCGTAACCGCGAACGATCAGGCGAGGTGCACCGGGAGTGATTCCAGCCCGTGCAGGACGATCGAGTCGCGGTAGCGCGGTCGGATGTCGCCCCACGCCGGCTCGATCACGGGGAATCTTGTCAGGAGACGGTCGAAGACGACCTGGCCTTCCGCGCGCGCGAGCGGTGCGCCGAGGCAATAGTGAATGCCGCCGCTGAAGCTCATCGGTGGGACGCCGTCGCGGCCGACGTCGAAACGGTCGGGGTCGTCGAACGCGCGCGGGTCGCGGTTCGCCGAACCCAGCAACGTGATGACCTGTTCGCCGGCCGTCATCGAGACGCCGTGCACGTCGATGTCTTCGAACGCGACGCGTCCCGTGAGTTGTACCGGACTGTCGAACCGCAGCATCTCGTCGACGGAGCCACGAAGGAGTGAGCGATCGTCGCGCAGCCGCTGGAGTTCGTGCGGGTGGTCGAGCAACGCGAGCAACCCGTTGCCGATGAGATTGGTGGTCGTCTCGAACCCGGCACCGAACAAGAGGATGATCGTCGTGATCAGCTCACCGTGGCCGAGTTGGTCGCCCTCCTCTTCGACGTGGATGAGTTTCGAGAGAAGGTCGTCGGTGGGATGGGCACGGCGCTCGACGATGAGGCTCTCGAACCGCTCGGTGATGCCTTCCGCAGCCGCGGCGCCCGCGTCGACCTGTTCGAGCGACGGGTTGAACTCGAGCAGGGCGACCATCGTTCTGACGAGCGGCTGGAGTTCGGCCCGCTCAGACTCGGGCACGCCGAGCATCTCGCCGATCACGGCGATGGGCAGTGTCAACGCGAGTTCGGGGATGACGTCGACGTCGCCGTCGAAACGGTCGAGTAGTTGGTCGGTGAGGCGCACGATGCCGGGCCGCAGATGTTCGACGGTCTTCGGCGTGAAGGCCTTGGCGACAAGACGTCGCAGCCGAGTGTGGTCGGGCGGGTTGAGACCGAGCATCGATCTCGTCCGCTCCTGCAGGTTCGGGTAACGCGCGCCCCACTGCTCTTCAGTCAACCCGTAGTTCTCCCACATGGGGCCTTGTTCACCCTTGCCGAAGCGGGGGTCGCGCAAGATCCATTGGCAGTCGTCGTAGCGCCCGACGACGACCGCACCGATCGCGCTACGAAACGCAGGCGCGTGCTCACGAACACCGGCGTAGCGCGTATACGGGTCCGCCTTGCCCTCCGGGGTGAGCAGGAGTTCGGCCAGCAGGGCGTCCGGGTCGACGGACACGATGTCGCTCACGGGCCCAGCTTCGCATTCTTGGGCACCCCGCGCCTGGCGGTCCGGGGCCGGCTACCGCGGTTCGCCTTGCAGGTGAACCGTTCCTGCGTTTCCGTCGACCGTGACCGAGGCACCGTCCCGGATGAGCAGGGTGGCGTGATTCGTACCGACGACACACGGGATCCCGTATTCGCGTGCCGCGATAGCGACGTGGCTGAGGGCGTCACCGGCGTCGGTGACGACAGCTCCGGCGATCCCGAGCAGCGGCGTCCAGGGTGGTGACGTCATGATCGTGACGAGGATGTCGGCCGGTTCGAGCCGATCGGCATCGATGAGGTCGAGGATCACTCTCGCAGTCCCGGTTGCCACACCTGGCGCCGCGGGAGCTCCCCGCACCACTCCGTCCGTCGCTGAGACTCGGTCGGGTCCGGTGTCGCCGATGACGATCGGCGGGGTCACGGCCGTCCATCGGTCGTGGTCGGCGCGGCGAACGGCGATGGCCTCGCGCAGTTCTCCCGTTGGCTCGTCGAACTCGTCAGGCGTCAGGTAGAAGACGTCGTCGATCGCGTCGAGCGCGCCCCGTTCGACGAAGAAGCGGCCCTTCATTCGTACGGCGCGCCGAAGCGCTCCCGACGCGACGAGCTGCCGGCGCGCCCGAGCTTCTCGAATCGGCACGAACGATTCGAGACGGACGAGGCGACGCTCGAATCGGGCTCTTTCCTCCGTGCTGCCCAGTCGGGCCCTGATCTCGTCCGCCAGTTTGTGCCGCCGGTCAGCCGCCTCGGCTCGCACCGCGTCGAAGTTTCGGTGGGAGTGGCGACGGAGCATCCGAAGCTGGGCGTGGATCACGTCGGGTCGCTCGAACAATGTCGGATGGTCGATCGACCATGAGGTGGCCCGCGATCCGTAGGTGGCGAGAAACTCCTTCAGACCCGCGTCGGCTTCCGGCGAGTCGGGCGCGCTGCGGGCGATCTGCCCCAGCGCCACGTCCGCGGAAATCGTCTCGTTCTCCGATCCCTGCGCCAGCTCATAGGCGATGAGGATTGCCCGGTCACCGAAGATCGGTTCGCACGACGCAGCCACGGCACTCAGGTCTCTCCGCGCGACCACCCCGGCGATCGCGGTGTGACTCCACGCGTATGCGCGTTGCTCCGCCAAGGCTCGAAAGGTCGCGTCCATTGGTGCTGCCTCGAGCCACGAGCACGCCTGCTGCACACGTGGAAGGCTGTGGTTCAGCCAAACTCCCCGGGCGTCGCCGTGTTCGTCGACGAGATCTCGCAGGCGCTGCTCGAACTCGTCGCGGTCGACGTCCGGGAGCCAGTCATCGACGTAGTAGTCGTAGCCGTTCGCCAGGGGTGGCTGCCGCGCCAACATCGACGACATCCGCAGTCCGCTTTCGAAGTACGCCAACGCAGCGCCCGCGTGGCCCATGCGGCGTACAGCGTCGGCCAAGGGAGTCATCGCAGCCGGCGCGTGCTCACGGTCGATCACCCATCGCAGCCCGAGATCGCCGGGATCGGCGAACGACACCGGAAACGGCGAACCGTCCAGGCATGCGTACTCGACACGGGACCCCGGTCGCGTCACGTCGCGAGGAGTTGCTCGACGTTCTTGGCGGCCGGTTCCATGTACTCGAGGTAGCGACCGAGATGCGCGATCGCGTCGGTTTCCGTGCCGGTCAGCGATTGCAGGCGGTTGGTAAAGCCGTCGAGGCGCGCGTGCGCCTGCCACTTCGTGATCTCCGGGTCCGAGGACCAGGTCATGCGGTTCGCCAGTTCGATCTGCATCATGCGCAGCCAGTCGCGCGGGACGGTCGGCGGGGAAATAGGCGCGCAGAGGTGATTCTTCTCGGCCTCGTCGTCGTAGTTCGCCTCGACATGGCCGATCAGTGCCGCACTGAACGTGGGCTGGCACAGCCGCACCCACTGCAACGTGATGCGGTCGCCGTCGAACACCGGTTTCGACGGCTTCGACGGGATGCCCGCGGCCGAACAGTCGACGTGCAGGCAGTCGGGGCCGGTAGGAACCGAACCGCGTTCGAGCACGATCTGGTCGGTGTCGATGCGGGTGACGCGACCGAGGCGCACGACGTTGCGGATGCGGCGTAGCTGTTCGAGTTCGCCGTCGCTGACGATCGCACAGTGATAGGCCTCGGGCGGCACCGACGGGTCGATCCGCCGGACCGAGTCGCACGCTTCCAAACGGGCGAACACGTCGTCGACGGAGTTCCCTTCCGCGAGCGCCTCGACCTGATCGGCGATGTCCTGCGTCGCGCGGGCGAACGACTCGTCGTCGGGCTGGACGTTGGCGCGGTTCAACAGCCACGAATCGCGCGGCATGATCCAGCGGATGGTGTCGGGGTCGGCGCCGTTGTCGAGCAGCCAGATGCACGCGTCCATGCCGGTCTTGCCCGCGCCGACCACGACGTACGTCGCGTACTTGCCCGCAGCGCGGGGCAAGTCGTTCAACGGGACGCAGGCGGCATCGGGCGCGACCGCGTACTGGCGCGCGTGGGTGGACGGCACCTGCATCTTCGAGTGCGTCGCGTCGACGACCTTGCGGGCGGTGCACGCGCGTCGTTCGCCCGAAAGCAACGACGTGATCTTGCCGTCGTCGCCGACCTCGCTCATCGGGAAGTACCGGACCCGACCCGATGGCAGGAAGTACTGCTGCATCGCCACGTCGAAGTGGCTGAGGACCTCGTGGCCGGAGGCCAACTCGCGAAAGCCGCGGTTCAGGCCGACCTCGTCCTTGGCGCCCGTACCGAGGGGCCGGGAGTTGACGCCGTACATGGACGACGGTTGATGCAGCCGCACGAACGGATAGGCGTCGTTCCAGTGGCCGCCCGGACGGTCGTTCCGGTCCACGATCGCGATCGTCGCTTCGGTTTCGGTCACGATCGCATCGGCGAACGCCATGCCCACCGCACCCGCGCCCACGATCAGGTAGTCCACGTCGATCACTGATTCAGCCACGTTGCACTCCTTCGCTCGGGCCCTGATCGTGTCACACGTATCGGAGCGAGGGCTCGCTTGGGAATTCACGCCGCGCGCGCCGGTGGGGGCCGAAGTTTGCGTTTTCGGGTGGCGGGATCGGCCGGACCCAGCTCCCAGCCCTTCGATTTCAGCTGGTGATGTTGGCAACAGAGCCAACCGAGGTTCCAGAACGCGGTCGGCCCGCCCTTCGCGTACTCCTGCACGTGATCGCATTCGAGGTAGCCGCGCACGTGGCAGCCGTCGATGTCGCACTCCCGGCCGCTCACGACCAGCGCGGTGCGGACCTCGGCGGGAATGTGCCGCCCGAGGTGCGCAACGGTGAGGATGTCTTTGCCCTTCTTGATCACGGCGGTGACGAACGCAGAACCAAGCAGCTCGCGCACCCAGGCAACATTGACGGGGCCGACACCGGGGATTTCGCACACTTCGCCGTCGGCGGTGCCGCCCCGCACCAGTGCGCCGTGGTCGATCAGGATGTGGACCGTCGCATTCGGGTCGTGCTGCTTCGAGCCAGCGCCGTCGGCGAGCACCAGGGCGGCAAGGGCATCGGCCGCGTACGCGTCGTGGAACTCGCGCTCGCCACCGGTGCGGCGCGAGCGGAAGATGCGCTGCACTTCGGCGTCGAGCTTCGCCTTCACCTGGCCCCCGACCTCGGGAGTGAGTCGGAACTGGCCGGACACCATGCCGTCGCCGTCGGTCCACATACGCAGGCACCGCTGCGCGTGCTGGCGGGCCGACCGTTCGGGCGGATCCTCGACCCGAGCGCGGGCCGCGATGCATGCGTCTCTGAGCGGGACGAGCCCCTCCCCCGCCGCGTCGAGCAACTGCTGTTCGGCATCGGGATTCACACTCGCGGCGTCGGCGATCATCTGCGCCGCACGGGCGGAGAGCTTGCCTGCGCGCGCGGCCGCGTCGGTAGCCGGCAAGTGTTCGAGCTTCGCCGCGGTGTCGATAGCGGACCGAGCTTCACCGGCCGGAACGCCGAGCGCCTTGGCGACCAGTGCCGCCGCGTTGCGCTCGCCCCGCGCCACGTGCGCGCCGGTGTCGGCAACCCGCTTGGCGGCCTTGGCCAACATGCCGTCGACCGCATGACGGATGACGCCCAACTCCTCGACCGCGCGCACCGCTTCGTCGGCCGACAACGACCCCGCATCGAACCCGCGAGCGAGCGGTTCGAGGGTGCTGCGAACGGTTGCGATTGAGGCGAACATCTGTTCGCATCGTAGCAAACCGGTGGGACATCAACGCAAGGATCGCGCCAATTTCTTCAGAGTTTTTTCGGCTTCACGGTCGGCCCGGATGCGCTCGATGAACTCGTCATCGAGGAGTAGCCTCGTTCTCGTCGGCCGGTGCTCTGTAGCGTTCGCGGCCGGGATGAGACTCCGTTGGGATCGGAATCGAAGCGACCCGCGCTCGTGCGGGAAGCGCTCGTCGCGACGGGCATCCTCGTGGCAACGATCGCCCTCCTCGCGATACCGGTTGTGGCGAACGGCGGCGACAGCGACAGCGAGGACCGCAGCGCCACCGACGACGACACTGCGGCGGCCGCCCGCAGCACGCGCACCAGCAGTTCGACGACGCCCGACCATCGTCACGGGGAAAGCGATATCGCCTACGACGATCTACCAGCGGCCACCAAGGGCGAGGTCGACCAGGTGATCGCGCGGTGGGCGGACACCTACCCGACCGCGGCCGACGCCACCAATGCCGGGTGGATCAAGTCGACGCCGAGCCTGTATGGCATCGGCGCGCACTTCATCAAGAACATCAACGGCTGCTCCGTCGCGGAGCCGTGCGACATGCTGAACCCGACCATCCTGCTGTACGACGGTGAAGGACCCGACGCCAAGTTCGCCGGTGTCAGTTACGTCGTCGCCGGCGATGTCGAGGGCTTCACCGGAAGCTACGACTTCTGGCACGGACATTCGACGGTCTGCATCGGCGCAGGCGGGATCACACTGACCGAGGACAACTCGGAGTTCTGGTACTCGGAAGGCGAGTGCACCGCGGCCGGCGGAAGCGTGATGCCACTCGCCGCGGACAAGGTGATCCACATGTGGATCGGCCCCGGCTACACCGACGCACCGATCTTCGCCCACGACAATCCCGAGCTCTACGACGGCTACTACCCCAAGGCCGCCGCCTGACACGAACGCCCCGGCAGCGGAGCGCGTACGATCTCCCCTACGGGCCGCGGGGAATCGCCCGGTTCACGCGGGGGGACGAGTGCCGAGGGAGACCCGGGTTTCATCGCTTGGCGAGGGCGCGTGATGCGCGTCTTCGCGTCGACCACCCGAGTGGAACGCATCGTCGCGGCCGCGATCGTCGCCGGCTATGTCGTACTCGCCGTGGTCCTGTGGAACGGCAAGGACTTCTCCGCCGACGGGCCCCTCTCTTTCGACCAGCGCGCCGCGACCGACGAATCGTTCACCGATGCGGGTACGACTCGCGAGCAGGTCCTCGCCGACTGCTTCGACGGTGAAAGCGACCTCGGCGACGTGAAGATCGTCGCGTCGGGCGACGAACCGGCGCTGTTCGCCTGCTACGAGGTGTCGTCGGGCGACACCGTCGACGCGGTGTACGTCGTCGACGCAACCGGGAGGGAGGTGACCGACCCCTCCGTACTGAAACCCGCCGGCGTCTGGCCTTCGTACGCGGTGGTCAAGTCGTTGCCCGACTTGGCGGTCGGGTTCCTCGGCGTCGTCGTGTTGCTCGGCTTCGGCTACTTCGCCGCCACCCGGCCCCGCGGCCAACCCCAGCCGTCCGACGTACCGTGGTGGGGCACGAGCCTCGCCCTCGGCCTCCTCGCCGCGGTCCTGGTGTTCGGCTGGATCGTCATCGCGCTGCTCCCCCGCGTCTCGCGGTCACGCAAGAGCCGGTTCGTCATGTGGGGTGTCCTCGTCTGGGCCGGCCTCTTCGCGGTCACGCTCTTCTCCGACGCCGCCGACCGCGAAGACGTGTGGGGCATGCTCGTCGTCAGCTACGTCGCGGCCGCGCTGCTCGCCGGTCTCGTCATGGGCTGGCGCGCCCGCCCGCGGCTCGGCATCGAGGCACCCAGCCGTTCCGTCGAAAGCGCACTGCCGGGTGTTGCGCCGCCCGTCGCCGGCGATTCGGCCGTGCTCGCGGAGGTCGAGCGGCCGGGCTCGTTGCCGACATTCCGCGACGTCGGCGGTATGGACGACCTCAAGCGCGAACTCCGCGACACCGTCGGCCTGCTGCTGGCGTACAGCGACAAGGCCGACGCGTACAAGATCACGTGGAACGGCATCTTGCTGCACGGATCGCCCGGGGTCGGCAAGACGTTCATCGCGCAGGCAATGGCCGGTGAGTTCGGCATGAACCTCGTACGCGTCAACGTGGGCGATCTCGGGTCGGCCTTCCGTGGGGAATCGGCCCGCAATGTCGACGCCGTGTTCGGCATCGCGGCGCAGAACCTTCCCGCGGTGCTGTTCTTCGACGAGTTCGATTCCATTGCGACCCGGCGCGACGGCACCCCCGACGACGAGAACCGCCGCACCGTCAACGCGCTCCTGCAGGCGTTGGAACGCTCGCGCGACCTGCACGAACTCATCGTCGTCGCCGCGACGAACGACATCGGAAGCCTCGACGCCGCCGCGATCCGGCCCGGCCGTTTCGACCGCCAGATCCACATACCGCTCCCCGACACCGGCGCCCGCAAGTCGATGCTCGCCACGCAACTCGCCGGACTCCCCGGCGCCGACACGATCGACCTCGACGAGATCGCCAAACGCACCGAAGGGCTCACGCCCGCGGCCATGAGCCAGATCGTGCGATCGACGTCGATGCAGGCCCTGCGCGACTCGACGAAGGCGGCCCACACCGCCGCGACCCATACCGACGGGCTCGTACCGCTCACCACAGAGCGGATCGTCACGACCCTGCGTGAACGCGGCGGCAAGGACCGGCCGACGATCGAGAACTGGAACTGGGACCGGCTCATCCTGGCGCCGAAGATCCTCGCCGAGTTGCAGGAAGTCGTACGGGTGCTACGAAATCCGGAACGGGCCGAGGCGTACGGCGTCGAGCCACCGTCGGGTCTCCTGCTGCACGGCCCGCCCGGCACGGGCAAGACGACGGTGGCGCGCGTCCTGGCCGCGGAGTCGAACTGCAGCTTCTATCCCGCGTCCGCGGCCGATCTCACCAGCATGTGGCTCGGCGAATCCGAACGGCTCATCGCCGCGCTGTTCGACCGCGCCCGTGAGAACCAGCCGTCGATCATCTTCCTCGACGAGATCGACGCGATTGCGTCGAAGCGCGGTGAAGGGACGTCGTACGACGCGCAGGTCAACCAACTGCTCACCGAGATCGACGGACTCGAATCGTCGCGCGGCGTGCTCGTCGTGGCCGCGACGAACCGCAAGGATCGCCTCGACCCGGCGCTGCTACGCGGCGGCCGCCTCTCTCGACACATCGAGATCGGGTTGCCCGACAAGGGCGGGCGCCGCAAGATGCTCGGGTTGTTCACCGCGGACATGCCGCTCGACAACGTCGATCTCGACAAGCTCGCGGCCACCGCCGACAACTTGTCGGGCGCCGACCTCGAGGCGGTGTGCCAGTCGGCCGCGATGCACGCCATGATCCGCGGCGGCCCGCACCCGAGCGTGACGAGCTCCGATTTCGCGACGGCGATCCTGGAGCACAAGGGCGTGAAGAAGATCGGCGAGGAACGCCGGGGCGACAAGGTCAGCCGCGAGGGCTACCTCTAGATACGGAGCGGGGAACTGATGGTCTGCATCTTTTGCATCGCGGTGTTCGCGCTCGTCGCGGGTGCCATCACCGCCGAGCGCCTCGACAAGATCGAGGAGAAGCTCAACGAGAAGTCGGTCGACGGAGTCGAGCGGACGGTCGACTCCGAATCGGTCGCGCGCTACGAGCTGACCGTCGCGGTTGACGGCAAGGAGGCGGAGGTCTCCGTCACGGTGTTCAAGGACGCCAACCGGGTCCGCATCCAGGTCATCACGCACAACCTCACGCGAAAGGAGGTCGAACATCTCGAAGACGAACTCGCGGAAGCGCTCGAAGCCGACATCGTGGAACGCTCCGACCCGGAGCACGAGGCGAGCGCCCAGCACCTCGCCGAACACGCGGCCGAAGACGCGCGCGCGGCCCAGCGCACGAAGTCCGAACGCGCGGCGAAGAAAGCGCAGAAGTCGAAGCCGAAGCGCTGACGCCGACTCAGGAGCTGAGGATCTTGGCCTTCTGGGCCGCGAACTCCTCTTCGGTGAGAATGCCCTGGTCCTTCAGCTGCGCGAGTTCCTTGAGTTGTTCGATCGCCTCGGGCGACACGCCCCCGGCCGGGGCGGCAGCAGGCGCCTCCACGTACACAACCTCGGGTTCCCCGGGCTGTTGCGCCGCCGCTTGGTTGGCGTACTTCTGTTCCTGGTGATGCCGAACGCCGCCGGCGACAACGGTCGCGGTTCCGGCGACGACAGCAGTTCGAGCCATGGTGCGGGCAATAGGCCGGCGACGGAGCATGGTGGTGGTCTCCTTGTAGTGATCGGTCAGACTGCCGCGGGAAGGTCCGCGAACGCAGCTTCGATGAGATCGTGCGGGACACGACTGCCTTCGAGGAGCACGCCGCCCGAAGCGCGCACCGCACCGGCAAACTCCGCGGCCCAGAGGTCTTCCCAGATGAGCAACGCGGCGGAGGAGTTCGGTTCCAGGCCGGCGGCGACGTAGCTGATGTCGTCGGGAGTGATGAGCCCGCCGGTTTCGCCGTCGAGCTCTCCGAAGTCGGCCACTTCGTCGAGTTCGTCGAACTCGAACGCGAGCACGTCGCCGTTCGCGTCCTTCGCGACGAAGAGCAGGTCGAGAATGCGGATCGTCTTGCCCTCGATGAGCTTGGCAAGTGCAGGTGCGATGTCCCCCGTGAACTTGTTGCCGGGGAACCCGACGACGATGTACTCGACCGGTCCGAGCGTCATACCTCTCCTCCTGCGCGTGTCATCTTGTGTTCGCTGCGATGTCTCGTTTCGCAGTCTGCCACTTCCCGCCCGTTCCGCAGAAATCGAACGGCCGCTCCCCTCACACGATGCGGCGGGCCCGTACGAGCAGCACCCGTGGAATCGTGGACGCTTCCGGAAAGGCCCAGACGTCACGAAGCATTGCGGGAGGAGGCGGCGGTTCCTCCATGTCGTCGATCAGCAGGTTGGACTGGCCCATCGCGTGCACATACCGGCTGAGTGGTCGATGCACGAACCGCAGATGCACGCCGGGGGCGACTTCGTCGATCTCGACGTGGTCGGCCAGATAGCTCCCGACTCGCCAATAGTGTTCGTCGACCGTACGGTCGTCGACCCACCCGCTGCCGGGAGCCTGGAGTAACGGGTGGCATAACAGGAGCACGAACCGGCCGCCGGGCTCGAGTACCCGGGCGACTTCACGGAAGACGTCCTCGAACGCGTCGACGTGTTCGAGGGCAAGACAGAGCAGCACCGCGTCGAACGCCCCGCTCCGGCACGGCAACGCCTCCGCGAGTGCGCGCCCATAGCTCGGTCCGTTTCCACGCGCTCGC
>JANNHK010000140.1:0-13023 GCA_031404355.1 Actinomycetes bacterium | reverse complement strand
CATCTCGGCACTCGAACACGCGATGGAACAAGACCCCGACCGGCCCGGCGAGAAGCGCCGCACACGCGCGCAACGCCGCGCCGACGCGCTCGTCGACATCTGCCGCTACTACCTCACCCACGTCGACACACCCGCCACCGGTCGCAATCGGGCACTCGCGCACATCGGTGGCTGCGTCGACCTCGACGCCCTCGAATCGCGTGGCGTCTCCGACGTCGTCGCCGCCGTGCGCAGCGACCTCGAACACATCGGGTCGGTAACGACCGCGACATTGAAACGGCTCACGTGCGACGCGGGCGTGCACCGCGTCCTCACCGCCGGCCGTTCCCAAATACTTGACGTCGGCCGCTCGACCCGCACGGTGCCGACGGCGCTGTGGCGTGCGCTCGTCGCCCGAGACAAACACTGCCAAGCGCCGGGCTGCGACCGCCCTCCCGCCTGGTGCGAAGCCCACCACATTCGACATTGGGCCAACGGCGGCGAAACCAACCTCCAAAACCTCAAGTTGCTCTGCCGACGTCACCACCGCGCCCACCACGAAGGCGCACCATCCGGCTGACACCCGCGCCGCGGGCCTTGTCCGCGTGCACGTGCGTATCGTCGGTCAGGCGGGCGCGAGCTCGACGGGGATGCCGTTCAGTACGGCGTTGCCCGAGAGCGGGTCGAACAGGTCGCTGCGGGCGAGCAGGTTGCTGTTCGCGCCCGCGAACTTCGCGGCGACCTTCATCTGGAGGTCGGGGTGGTCGTGGCCCCAGCCGTGCGGAATGCTCACGACACCCGGGCGCACCGCGTCGGTCACTTCGGCGGGGAGTACGACTTCTCCGGCCGTCGACCACACTCGCACCGACGCGCCGTCGATGACACCGTGGCGCTCGGCGTCGTCGGGGTGTACGTGCACCGTGCAGCGGGCCTTGCCCTTCACGAGGACGTTGATGTTGTGCATCCACGAGTTGTTCGACCGCAGATCGCGCCGGCCGACAAGCACCAGTTCGCCGTTCACCCGCCGGTCGCGTGCCCCCCGCAGGCGTTCGACATCGGCGACGCATATCTCGGGTGCGAGTTCGATCATCCCGGTCGGCGTGCGCAGGACTTCGGGGACGCGCGGTTGCAGCGGCCCGAAGTCGATGCCGTGGGGGTTCGCTTCGAGGACGGCGAGGGTGAGGCCGTCGGGATCGGCGCCGAACCCGTCGCCGTACGGACCGGTCCGCAACATGAAGTCCACGATCCGTTCGGGGCCGCGCCGGCTCGAGAGTTCCTTGGTGATCTCGACGGGGTCGCGGCCTTCGATATTGCCGCGCCCGACGCCCCGTTCGACCAGCGTCGAGACCACGAAGTCGTCGAGCGTGTCGAGATCGGCGTCGGCACCCTGGCCCATGAGAATGCCCGCCAGGCGCAAGAGGATCTGCCACTCGGGCATCTCGCCCGGCGCGAGTTCGACGAGCGGCGGCGAGTAGTTCGCGACGTTGCGGATGGCGAGGTTGTAGAGCGCGAGGTCGTAGTGCCCGCGGGCAAGTTCGCGTTCGGGCGGCAGGATCACGTCGGCGTGACGCGTCGTCTCGTTGAGGTAGATGTCGACGCTGACCATGAAGTCCAGCGTGCCGAGCGCGGCGTCGAGGCGCGCCGAGTTTGGTGTCGACGACGCGGGATTGCCCGAGATCGTGATCATGGCGCGGATCTGGCCCTCGCCCGGAGTCTCGATCTCCTCGGCGAGACACACCACCGGCAGCTCACCGAAGTACTCCGGGAGGTTGCGCACGCGTGAGCGGCGGCGCCCGAACTTCACGCCCCGGCCCTTGCCGGTACCGCCCGTCGCGCTCGTCGCGGCCTTGGTGAACATCGCGCCGCCGGGGCGGTCGAGGTTCCCGGTGAGCACGTTCATCACGTCGACGAGCCACGAGGCGAGCGTTCCGAACTCCTGCGTGCACGTTCCGATACGGGCGTATACCGCCGCGGTCGGCGCCGCGGCCAACTCGCGCGCCGTGCGCCGGATGGTCTCGGCGTCGATCCCACACGCCGTCTCCACCAGCTCGGGCGTGAACTCGGCCGCGAGCGCCCGCACCTCGTCGATGCCGGACACATACGCGGCCACATCGCCGGCGTCGGCGAGACCGTCCTCGAAGAGCACGTTGACGATCGCGAACAGGAACAGCGCGTCGGTGCCGGGGCGGATCGCGAGGTGTTCGTCGGCCTCCTCGGCAGTCTTCGTGCGGCGCGGGTCGACGACGACGAGCTTGCCGCCCCGCTTGCGCAGAGCTTTGAGCCGGCCGGGGATGTCGGGCGCGGTC
Organism: Actinomycetes bacterium; assembly: GCA_031404355.1. Classification (GTDB taxonomy): domain Bacteria; phylum Actinomycetota; class Acidimicrobiia; order IMCC26256; family PALSA-610; genus JANNHK01. The sequence continues at coordinate 10,738 of JANNHK010000140.1, read as the reverse complement.
ATGAGGCTGCCGTTCGACGCGTACGGGTTCGCGCCGAGCATCAGGAGGTAGTCGGTGCGGTCGACGTCGGGCACGGGTACGACGAGCGCGCCGCCGAACATGAGTCCGGCCGACACCTGCTTCGGCATCTGGTCGACGGTGCTCGCGCTGTACACGTTGTTCGTGTGCGCGGCTTGTAGCAGCACCCGGTTGTAGACGAGCGGGCCGAGGTTGTGCGCACCCGGGTTGCCGAGGTACACCGCGAGCGCGTCGTTACCGTGCTCGGCACGGATCTGCCCCAGCCGCTCGTCGATCAGCGCGAACGCTTCGGCCCACGTCGCTTCGCGCCACGTGGCGCCGGTGCGGATCAGCGGCGTGCGGATGCGGTCGGGGTCGCTTTCGAGGTGCTTCAATGCCGTGCCCTTCGGGCACAGGAAGCCATGGCTGAACACGTCGTCCTTGTCGCCGCGGATGAGCGTGATCTCGGTACCGTCGAGGTGCAGTTCGAGCCCGCACGTCGCTTCGCACAGGTGGCAGGTCCGGTACGCGATCGTCGTCATGAACGAGAGCGTATTCTTCGCTTCGCCGCCCGCCAAGAGACCACTGGAGCAGTCAACGTTGCCTTCGACTACCGATAGCCGGTTGTACTTCAGACAGCTGCTCGCCGGGCGCGACTTCGCGCGCGACGACCAGATCGCACAGCAGATGGTGAACTTCGTGTACCTCGTCGGCGACCGCGAGACCGGCGAGGCGGTCGCGATCGACCCCGCGTACGGCCCGGCGGAACTGATCGAGATCCTCGACGCCGACGGCATGCGCCTCACCGGCGCGCTCATCACGCACTACCACCCCGACCACTGCGGGGGGAAGATGGGGAGCTGGTCGCTGGCGGGCGTCGCCGAACTCCTCGCGGTCCCCGAGTTCGACGGCAAGGTGCACGTGCAGCACGAAGAGGCGAAGGGCATGAAGTTCGTCACCGGCTGTTCCGACACCGACCTCGAACTGCACCGGTCCGGCGACGTGATCGAAGTCGGCGACATCCGCATCACGCTCATCCACACACCCGGCCACACACCGGGTTCGCAGTGCTTCTTCGTCGACGGCCGCCTCGTGTCCGGCGACACCCTCTTCCTCGACGGCTGCGGCCGCACCGACCTGCCTGGCGGCGACTCCGCTGCGCTCTACGACAGCATCACGCAGAAGCTCGCCGTCGTCCCCGACGACGCGGTCCTCTACCCCGGCCACCTGTACTCGCCCGAGCCGTTCTTGGCGATGGGCGAAGTGCGCCGCCGCAACTACGTCTTCGACGCCTTCGACTGAGTTCGGTTTACGGATCACCTCCGGATACGGCGCCGAGGGCGCGTTCGTACGACGAGATTGCGAACTCGGAGAAGCGGGCCCAGTCGTCGGGCGAGCGGAACGCGCGGCGCGGGCAGATGATCGCGTGCAACGGGCTCACGAGCAGGAACATGTAGTCCGTGGTACGCCCGCCCCCTTCCAGCGCATGCCACCGCACGAACGTGTGGCCCGTCGCGTCGCGCTGCGTCACCCCCTCGACACTCAGCTCGACGAGGATCGGCCGCGAGAGCGCGACCGCACGACCGGCACGGTACGTGCGCACCACCGACCGCGGGATGACGAGCACCAGCACACCGAGCCCGAACGCGACCGCGAACAGCGAGAAGAAGACCATCTCGCTCACGCCGATCTGCACGCCGGCAATGGCGCCACACGCGAGCATCCCGACCGCGAATCGCGGAATTGAGCGGCGGTAGTAGGGACTGTGACGGAACACCCACGCGCCCATGGCGCGGAGGTCCGCGTCGGTCATGTCGTACTCGACGTACATCAGCCTCAGGCTAGGGAGCCGAGAAGCGCTACGACGACGAGCCGGACGGTTGGCGAGCGGACGTGCCCGCGGTCGCCTGAGTGCTCACGTTGCGATGAATCCGGGCGAGTTCTTCGAGCAGGCGGGCGTGGGGCGAGCGAACTCGGAGCCAGGCACGGTTACGGCGACGCATGCCTGTCTGCTCGACCGGAGGCGGCCGGAACTGAAGGTTTGGCGACTGAGGATCGCCTACTGGGGATCGAACGTGACCGGCAGCGAGCGCGGACCCCGGAACGCGTGGCCCTCGATGAGCACGCCTTCGGCCTCGGTGTCGAGGACCAGGTTCGGCAGCCGGTCGAGCATCACGTTGAGACCGACCCGCAGTTCCAGGCGGGCCAGGTGCATTCCGAGGCACTGGTGGGGGCCGGTACCGAACGCGAGGTGGTGCTGGGCCGGGCGGCCGAGACGCCACTCGTCGGCGTCGTCCCAGCGTGATTCGTCGCGGTTGGCGGAGGCGGTGATCACACCGACCGGCGAACCGGCGGCGATCGGGCAGCCCGCGACGTCGACATCGCGAGTCGCGACCCGGCTGACCATCGTCACCGACGTCTCCCACCGCAACGTCTCCTCGATGACCTCGGGGAGCAGTTCACGGTTGGCGTACACCTCTTTGAGCGCTTCGGGATGTGTGAGCAACGCGAAGAGGCAGTTGCCCATCACGCGGAACGTCGTTTCGGCGCCCGCGGGCAGGAGCAGGCGCAGGAACCCATACAGCTTGCTGTCGCTGAGGGTCTCGCCGTCGACCTCGGCGTGGACGAGATCCGAAAGGAAGTCGTCGGCGCGCGGGTGGGCGCGCCGATCGTCGATGAGCGGCTGGAGGTAGTCGACCATCGCCTGCGACGCCGCGTGACCACGCTCCGGGTTGAGGGGTCCGGTGTTGATCTCCTCGGCCCACCGGTGGAACTGGAGCGCGTCGTCGATCGGTACGCCGACGATGCCGCAGATCACCTGCACCGGATACTTCTCGGTGATCGCGTCGACGAGGTCGGCCTCACCGAGCGGTGCGATCGCGTCGCACAGCCGATTGATGGTCGGGGCGACGAGTGTCTCGTCCCAACGTTCGAGTTGCGACGCGCGAAACGCCTTCGCGACCAGGTTGCGATATTGGCGGTGCTCGGTCCCGTCCATGGCGAGGATGAGATCGCCCATGAACTGGCCGATGTGCTCGGCGTTGATCTTCGACGAGAACGTCTCGGGGTCGCGCAGCACGTGTTCGCTCTCGCGGAAGCCCAGAATCCGGTATCCGGGTCCGAGATCGGAGCCCGGTTGCACCGGGCACTGCGCCCGCCCCTCGGCCCACTCGGCGTAGGGCTGGGCCCGCAACCACGAGAGCGGGAGGCCACTGTCCTCGTACCCCATCCCTGACACGGTAGTCAGGTTCAAGGGACGGAGCGCGGGTGCCGATTCCGTGATGTGGCCAAGGACGGCGGCAAGGCCAAAAAAGGCGGCAAGGGGAAGAAGGGCAAGGTCTACGGGCCTTCGACCGTGTTGAAACCTGTCGTCATCGGCGGGTTCGTCCTCATGCTCCTCAGCATCGTCCTGCCCGTCGTCCTCGGGTAGTTCGAGCAGTTCCTCGTAGTCTCGGGGGCCGTGAACCCGTTCGCCGACACCGAAGACCAAGCCGCATTGCGGCAACTCGCCCGCGACGTAGCGGAGCGCGAACTCGCCCCGATGGCCCGCCACGGCGACGAGACCGAAGAGTTCCCCCAGTGGGCGTGGGACGGCATGCGCAAGGCCGAACTGTTCGGCATCACGATCGGCGAGCAATGGGGCGGCGCCGGCCTCGGCGACGTCGAGGCCGCGATCGTCCTCGAAGAGTTGGCCCGCGCCGACGTGTCGGCCGCGATCCTCGCCCAACTCACCTTCAACGGTCCTCCCCGCGCGATCGAACACCTCGGCAACGACACCCTGAAGGACAAATGGCTGCCGATCGCCGCGAGTGGCGAAGGGCTGTTCTGCATCGGCATCAGCGAAACCGAAGCGGGCAGCGCGGTCGGGCACATGCGAGCGAAGCTCACGCCCGACGGCGACGGCTTCCGCCTGAACGCATACAAGAACTACGTGACCGGCGGCCACAAGGCGCGGGTGTGTGTCGTGTGGTGCCGCTTCCCCGGAAGCGAGGGCATCAAGGGCATCGGCGCCGTCGTCGTCGACCTCGACAAGCCCGGCGTCACCGTCGCAGGAACGCACGTGAAGATGGGTCTGCGCGCGACGAGCGAAGCCGAGCTCGCGTTCGACGACGTGCGCATCGAACCCGACGACGTGCTCGTCCGGGGTGAGGCGGACAGCACGGAGTCGTTCAAGACCTTGATCGCGCACATCAACCACGAGCGGTGCGGGAACGCGGCGATGTGTGTGGGCGCCGCGCAGGGCGCGCTCGAGTACGCGGTCGGGTACATGAACGAACGCAAGACCGGCGGCAAGTTCCTCGCCGAATATCAAGGCCTCCAGTGGAAGGTCGCCGACATGGCGACGCAACTCGAGGGGGCGCGCCTGCTGTTACAGCGGGCCGTGCACATGGCGGGCCCGCACGGCACGCCGCCCGCACTCGAGACCGCGATGGCGAAAACCGCGGCCAACCTCGCCGCCAAGTTCGTCTGCGACGAAGCGATCCAACTCCTCGGCGGCTACGGGTTCTCGCGCGAGTACCCGGTCGAACGCGTGTACCGCGACATTCGCGGGCTCTGCATCGGCGCGGGCACGATCGAGATCCAACGCAACTACATCGGCACCAGTGTTCTCAAGGGCGCGACGCCGGCGAGCGACGGATGGAAGAACCGGCGCTGACCGCGTCGCTCGACACGCTGCTGACCCGCGTCGCGCCGGCCGACGTGGCCGAGCAGGTGGCGCGCATCGCGGGCGGACTCCACTCGGCGGGGGTTCGACCGGGCGACGCGGTTGCGTGGCAGTCGCCCAACCGGGCCGAGGTCGGTCTGCTCTACCGCGCGTGCTGGCGGTTGGGCGCGGTTGCGGCGCCGCTGCACCATCAAGTCGGTCCGGCCGACGCGCAGGCGATGCGCGCGGCCGTGGCGCCCCGCCTCGTCGTCGACGACCTCGACGCGCTGCCTGCGGGGCCGCCGGTCACCGAGTGCTGGTCCGACGCGTCGGCTCGGGCCGCGGTGCTCTTCACGTCGGGGTCGAGCGGCGCGCCGAAAGGCGTCGTCCACACGCAGGCGACGCTCGCCTACAAAGCCGTGCAGATGCAGGACGCGCACGGTCTCACGCCCGACGACTGCGTGCTCATGCCCGCGCCGTGCGCCCACATCTCGGGGTTGCTCAACGGCATCACGCTGCCGGGGGTCGTGCCGTTCCGCACGGTGTTCATGGGCCGCTGGGATCCGGAAACCGCGCTCGACCTCATCGAGTCGGAGCGGGTCACGTTCATGGTCGGGCCGCCGACGTTTTTCGTGTCGCTCATGGGCGCGCCCGGGTTCGCGCCCGAAAGAGTCGCGAGCCTGCGCCTGATCTCGAGCGGTGGGGCGGGCGTCAGCGCCGCGTTCGTCGCCGAAGCCGAAGCCCGGCTCGGCGCCCGGGTGAAACGCACGTACGGTTCGACCGAGGCACCGACAATCGTCACCGACGGCGCGCCCATCGGACCCGTGGAACTGCGCATCGACACGAACGGCGAACTCCTCGTACGAGGCGCGGAGGTGTGTATCGGCTACCTCGATCCCGCACAGACCGCGGCCGCATTCACCGACGACGGTTGGTTCCGCACCGGCGACCTCGCCACCCTCGACGCCGCCTCGTCCGGCCAAGTCGAGATCGTCGGCCGCATCAACGACGTCATCATCCGCGGCGGCGAAAACATCAGTGTGAGCGAAGTCGAAGGCGTACTCGAAGCGCACCCGGCGGTCCGCGAAGCCGTGGTCGTCGGCTATCCCGACAGCCTCATGGGCGAGCGCGTCGCCGCGTTCGTGATCGCCGAGGCCGGCTTCGACGTCGAAGCGGCCCGCGCCTGGTTCGCCGAGCGAGGAGTCGCGAAGTACAAGGCCCCCGAGCAGGTGATCGTCGTCGCCAAGTTCCCGGTCCTCGCGACCGGCAAACCCGACCGCAACAAATTGCAGGCGTCGATGGACCACCGCTGAGGTGGTCTATCGACGCATCCGTCAGGTGCCCCAGGGGGAGGTGTCGACGCCCATCATCTGAAAGCCCTTGATGACGGCTTTCGGGTTGAGGATGCCGGGCTTCCTGTCGTGGTTCCACATGCGTTCGTTGGCGACGCCGGACACGAACATCTTCGCCTGTTCGAGGTTGACGAGCACGCCCCGCGTCGACGTGTCGCGCTCGTACCGTTCGGCGTGCTCGGCGTCGATCACGTAATTCATCGAGTCGCACATGCGGCGCATGTCGACGTTGTTCCAGTCGTACGGGCTGAGCGAGATGTGCAGCATCACGCCGGCCGGCTCGACCGAGGAGAACTCGAAGTTCTTCGACACCAGGGTCACCGGCGCCAGGCAGCATGCGCAGTGCGACTCGAGGCGCACGGTCTTGTCCTTGAACGGCGGCATGTGTGAGAACGCGACCGCTTCACTTGCGCAACCGACGAACGAGTGGAACTCGTCGTCGATGTACGCGCGCACCTGCGACGGGAACGACGAGAACGGCGGCGCCTTCAGCAGGTTCCCGTTCTGCGTGTCTTCGTCGACGGTGATGACGATGCCGAGCTGGAGCTCCTTGTACGCCTCCAGAATGCGGCGGCGGTCGAAGCCGGTCGCTTCGTTCACTTCACGCAGCGTCGGCCCGTGGCCGTGCGCGCACCAGTGGTCGAAGATCAGCGCCCGGATCTGCTTGGCGTCGTCCGAGAACTCGAAGGCGGGAACGTTGTGCGGCATGGGCCCGGAGACTAGGAGCCTCCGGGCCCATGCGGCGAGGCGAGGTTCCCGCTAGTCGTTGTCGACGATCGTGCCCACGCCGATGGCGTCGACGAGGGTCGCACCCTGCGGGTTCGAGAGTTGCACGACGAAGCTCTCGTCGCTCTCCACGAGGTGGTCGCCCTTGACCGTGACCTTGACGGTCGCGCTCGTCTTGTTCTTGGCGATGTTCACGTTCCCCGACTTGGCGGTGTAGTCGCCGGGCGCGACCGCGGTGCCGTCCTTGGTCTGGAACGCCACCTTCACCGCTTGTTCGGCCGGCTTCGACAGCGTGACGGTGAACGAGATCTGCTGCGTCCCACCGTCACGCTCGACAACCTGCGCGTTGCCGATCGAGATGCCGGGCGGGTCGTTGTCCTCGATGGTGCCGAGCCCCGAACCGTCCTGCACGATCGCGTTGTGCGGGTCCGACAGCGTGAATGTCAGCGTCTCGTCCAGCTCACCGAGCAGGTCGCCCTTCACGTTGACGTTCACAACCTTCGCCGTCTGTCCCTTGGGAATCGAGACGGTTCCCGACTTCTTGGTGTAGTCACCGGGTTTCACCGCGGTTCCGTCGCCGGTCGCGTACTTCACGCGCACGACCTGATTGCTCGGCGCAGAAAGCGACACGGTGAACGCCATCTTCGTGATGCCCTTGTCGGACTCGACAACCGTTGCGTCTGACACGTTGAGCTTCGCCGACGACGAGACGGTTGTGGTCGTCGTCGGTGCAACCGTCGTCGATGTGGTAGTCGGCGGCGGCAACGTCGTCGTCGTGGTCGTCGGTGCCACGGTTGTCGACGTCGTGGTCGGAGGCGCGACGGTGGTCGCTGTACCCACACCGGTGAGCGGCGGGCTGAACGTCGCCGGCTGGACAATCCGGAAGCCGACGGGCGGCGGACCGGGCGCGAACGGGACACTCGGCAACGAGAGCAACCCGTTCAACAACGGGATTTCGACACAGGCCGCGACGTTCTCCGGCGTATCCGCGATCGCGGGAACGACGAACTTCGCCGCCCCGAACGTCGCCTCACCGGTTGCAGGGTTGTACGGGGCGCCGGCGAAGTCGGCGGTGGAATACTCGACTGGGATCGGCCCGAGCGGGCAGTTCTCGATCGACAGCGGCACGATGTCGAGCAGCGTCACGATCGAACCCGACAAGTGGACGATCCCACTGTCGGGATCGCTCGTCCCGGTGAAGTCGCCCGACGGCACGACCGAGACACCGACGTCACCGACGGCAGTACCGGGCACGACGAAGTCGCTGAAGACGATGTCGGCGACCGGGAAATGCAGGTTGCCGTCGACGTCGACGGTTCCGTCAAGGGTCCCCTCGATGGGTTGGACGACGAGGCCGAGCGGCGTAATCAGTTGCCCGTCGTGCATGGTCAGCGTGATGTTGCCGACCGGGCTGACGTCGGCGCTCGCGTGCAAACTGAGGCTGCCGACGATGCCTGCCAGTGCGAGTGCACAAAAGAACGCCGTCACGCGGGCGCGCCGACGGCGTTTGATACCGAACCTGGGACTCATTGTTCCCCCCCGGGATATTTGGACTTCGACGCCCCCTTCCGCGCGCCAACGGTGTCTCCCCGGCACACATTTCACTCCAAAGGACCAATCCGGTCAAGGGCGGGCGCAACTATCCAATTTTCCCCAGAAGGACTCGTCGGGTTCGACGCGGCGTCATCGCGTACCCTGACCCCTCCTGTCACGGGACACGGGGAGGCATTGATGCGTCCGAGCTTGCGCATGCTCGCAGTGGGACTCACGGCGATGGTGGCGTTCACCGCGTGCGGTGGCGACGATGACGACGACGTGGGTGCCGACACGACATCGGACACGACCGTCGCCGAGTCGGACACGACCGAAGCGCCGGATACCTCGGACAGCTCCGGCACCTCGGACACGACCCTGGCGAGCGAAGAGGGAACCGACGAACCCGCGACGTTGGGAATCGGCGAGGCTGCCCTCGGCGCAATGCTCGTCGACACCGACGGGCTGACCCTGTACGTGTTCGACAACGACACCGACGGAACGAGCGCGTGCACCGACGTGTGCGCAACCGCGTGGCCGCCGTTGACGGTCGAGGGCGACCCCGTGGTCGGCGACGACGTCACCGGCGAGATCACAACCATCACCCGCGCCGACGGCACGACGCAGGTCGCCGTCAATGGCATGCCGTTGTATCGGTTCAGCGGCGACCAGCAGCCCGGCGACACGACCGGCCTCGGCGTCGGCGGCGTGTGGTGGCCGGTGAGCCCGGCCGGCGAGAAGCTGACCGGCTAGACGACGCTCTCGCCGGCTTCGACGCGCGGGCGCAGCAACTCGGTGAGGCGATTGCGGTGGAACCCGGCATCTCCGAACGAGAGCTGGTCGAGCTGCGCGCGCTTCATGAAGAAGTGGAGATCGTGTTCCCAGGTGAACCCGATGCCACCATGTACTTGCAACGCCGACGCCATCACCCGCTTCGACGCGTCGCTGCACCAGGTCTTCGCAGTGGATGCCGCGATCGACGCTTCGGGATCGTCGGCGCCGATACACCACGCCGCCCAGTACACCGTCGAACGCATGCCTTCGACGTCGACGAGCATGTCGGCGCACCGATGTTTCACCGCCTGGAACGAACCGATCGGCCGCCCGAACTGCACGCGCTCCTTGGCGTACCCGACCGCGAGGTCGAGCACGCGCCCGCCGCTGCCGAGGAGGTCGGCAGCGGTGAACGTCGCGCCGCGGTTGAGTAGGCGCACACCCGCTTCGGGACCGCCGAGTTGGGTGCGGGGCCGGCCGTCGAGGTGCAACCATCCGAGCTCGCGCGTGACATCCATGGCCGGCTCGCGGGCGGGGCGCGGGTCGAGTTCCACGGCGAACACTCCGGCGTCGTCGAGTACGACCGCAACATCGGCCGACGGCGCGTAGGGGACGGGGTGGGCGGCGTCCCACGCCACACATGCGAGCGCGTCGCCCGCCAGCAGCCGCTCGCACCATTCGCCGGCGTCGGCACCGGGACCGGCGAACGCGTCGAGCGCGAGCACCTGCGGTACAAACGGCGCGGGCGCGGCGTGACGGCCCATCTCCTCGACGAGCACCGCGACCTCGACCGTTCCGAGCCCGATACCACCGCCGTCTTCGGCGACTTCGATGCCAAGCCACCCTTGATCGGCCATCGCCCGCCACAACTCGGCGTCGAACGCGGCCCCGCTCTCGGTGTGGGCGCGGACGCGCGCCGGTGACGCGAAGCCGTCGAGAAGGTCGCGCGCGCCGTCGCGCAGGGCGAGTTGGTCGTCGGAGAGGTCGAAGTCCATCGGGTCTCGCAACCTACCCGGGCATCACAGACTGATCCATGTGGCGCGGGCGACGGCGAGCCGGGTCCCGTCCCCGTCGAACAACGCGCTGGCGGTGAACAGCTTGCGGCCGTCGACACCGAGTTGCCATGCGGTCGCGACCACCTGTGCGTCGGCCGGAACCTCACGATCGACGCGCGCCGCGATGCGGCCCAGCACGTACGGACTCGCGGGCCGGCTACCACCGGCGTACATCGGGTACGCGCTCGGGCAGTCGAGCGCGGCCCATACAAGAACACGGGGCACGGTGCCGTCGACAAGGTCGGCGGGAAACAACACCGGCGCCGCAAAAAGGTCGCGCCCCTCGACCGGCCCGGGGAAGACCCCGCAGACCGACGCCGGGCGCGCGTTCGGGCCCGCACACGAAGCACGACGGGAACGGGTGCCACTCGGGATGCAGCGCGGTCGGGCATTGCTCGGCCGCGCGCACGGCCGTTTCGAGGTCTACCGGTGCGGGAACCTCGAGATCGACGGTCGCGACCACCGCCTCGGCGACCAGATCGTCACCGTCGAGCAGCACGACCGAGCCGCCCCGGTCCTCCACGGTGAGTGCTCGGTCGAGGGGCGGAGGACGGCGGAGCGTGACTTCGGCGGGTCCGTCGACGTAGCCCGCGAGCAATCCCGCCGAAAAACCCCCGTTCCCGCTGTCGGGCGGGCCGTGGAAGCGATGGGGAATC
>JANNHK010000139.1:0-3099 GCA_031404355.1 Actinomycetes bacterium | reverse complement strand
TTGGGGTTGAACCGCTGCTCGATCTGGATCTCGTCCGGGCGCGACGCGACATCCACCGGCTCGCCTCCGCGCAGTTGCGAGACGAGTGTCGCCGTACGGATGTCGGTGAACCTGTCGTACTCGGCCTTGCGCCGCTGCTCGTCCGCAGTCGCGGTCATCCGGATCGCGTTGACGTCGGCCACCTTTTCGAATATGCGGTCGTGGGCGACCTTGCGGTCGAGCTCGATGAGCCGCTGCTTCTGCAGTCCCCAAGATGCTTCGAGGTCGGCGATGCGCCGAAGGGACTCGTCGACGAGTGAACGAAAACCGTCGGCACCCGAGAACGCCGAAGGCACGAGCCATACGATGTCGTCGACAAGCCTGAAGGGCGTCGTCGAGACGTTCCAGTCGAAGAGCCCGGTGGTCGTCTGCCAGGGCCGCGGGAAGGCGCCGGCGTAGACATCGGCCGCCCTATCGACGAGCGCCCGGTTGGCCAGGATGTTCCGCAGCGCCGTGACCGTGGGCGCGAAACCGTCGTAGTCGGCTTGCATCGACGCGAGATAGTCGGTCAATCCGATCTTGGTGGCTGCCTTGTGGTTTGTCACCTCGGGGATCGGGTTGGGGTCATTGAAGAGCTCGGCGTAGACGTACTCGAAGAGGTAGCAGTTGCGCGTCATGAGATCCCACGAGTCCGCGACCTCGCGATAGAAGTTGATCGCGGTCTTGTAGAACAGCGACCAGCGCGCGATCTCGGTGTCGTCGTTGCGGTACATCTTCTGGTAGAACCGGTGCGGTGCTTCGCCGGTCATCATGCTCACGGCATCGGATGGGGACCACCACATGCCGAAGGCGTTGGGCTGGCCGAACGACTTCAGGACGTTGCCCGGACTGGGCGTGTTCGTGAAGCCCGGAGCGTAGACGCCGGTGGTCGCTACCGCGAGGTACCTCTCGCCGGTTGCGGCGAGCACAGACTCGCCGCCGTCGCAGCTGCCGTCGAATACGGCAAGATCCACGCCCTTGTCGCCCATGAGCGAGAACGCGGGCGCGATGTCCTTGAGGCGGAGTCCGCCGCTCTCGAACTCGATGTAGTGCCCCAACGCCGAGCTCGTCGAGTGATCGCCCGTCGAGCTGCGGCCTGCTGCGCCGTGGCCGGCGAGATAGACGAACACACGGTCGGTTGGGCGCACCACGCGAGCGAGCCGGTTGATGAACTCGACGCCCACCGAAGCGGTGTTCGTGTCGAGGATCGCGTACCCACGCGTTGCGAGCACCTCCTCGGTCTGTGCGACCGCGCCGCCCCATTGCGGGTGATGGAGAAACACACCCCACGCGTGAGAGTGCCCGGACAGCCAGTCGTTGTCGGCCGTGTTGAGGTTCCAGCCGCCGAAGCGGGTGCCGTTCGGCGCGAGCATGAGCGCGTCGCCGGTTGCGCCGGCGAGGCGGAGGATGCCGATGCCCCATGGACTCGTCACGACGAGCTCGTCGCGACCGTCGCCATCGACATCCATCGCCGGTCCGAACCTGTTGTCACGCGTGTTCAGGTTCCAACCGCCGAGGCGCGAGCCGTTGTGCTGGGCGAGGAGCGAGGTCAGCGCGCCGTCGCGGAGGGCGAGCACGCCGATGCCCCAATCACTCGTGACGATGAGCTCGTGCTTGCCGTCACCATCGACATCGCCAGTCGTGACGAACGCGTTGCGCGCCGCGTCGACGGTCCACTGCCCCGCCAAGGCACCGTTGGCCACGAAAGCCTTCTGCGTGAAGCTCGGGCCGGAGAGCCCGAGAACGACGACGCCCTGCGGACCCGACATGACGAGCTCCGCCCGCCCGTCGCCATCGAGGTCGGTCGCCGCCTCGATCCGGTCTGTGGCGGTGTCGAGAGTCCATGACCCGAAGACTGTGCCGTTCGGCGCCATCGCGATGGACACGAAGGAGGTGCCGTCGAATCGAAGGATGCCTAGTCCCCACGGGCTCGTGATCACCAGCTCGGCGCGTCCATCCCCGTCGAAGTCGCCGACGGCGGGAATCCAGTTGTCGCCCGTGTTGAGCAGCCACTCCCCGAGGCGGGTGCCGTTCGGTGCGAGCGTCAATGACGTGAAGGCGCCGCCACGAAGGCCGAGCAGGCCGATGCCCCAGGGGCTCGTGACCACGATCTCGGCATGGCCGTCTCCATCGGCGTCGGCGGCGTGCAGGAACCGGTTGTTCGAGGTGTCGACGATCCATCCGCCGAGCCGCGCTCCGTTCTGCGCCATCGCCTTGGTGGATGTCGCACCGCCCGCAAACGCCGCGATGCCGATGCCCCACGGGCTGGACATGAGCGCCTCATGCCGTCCGTCAGCATCGAAGTCGCCAACGAGCTGCACTCGGTTCGCAGCGGTGTCGAGCAGCCATTCGCCGATGCGGCTGCCGTTCTGACTCATCGCCCCCGCGGCAAGGCCTGCACCGTCCCAGCCGACCACACCCAGCCCCCAGGGACTCGTCACGATGACGTCGGAACGCCCGTCTCCGGACAAGTCGATTCGCGTCATGACTTTCCCTTCTGTCGGTGGCTGGGGGCCAGGGACACGCCTGGCGCTCGCGCGACGACCGCGAAAGGGGTCGTCGGGGCACCGGGCGTTCCGCCGAGCTCCGTCCAGTGCTTGTCCAGGGCTGCCTCGGCGATCTTGCGTTTGGAGCTTTCGAGCGCGACCTCGCCGACACCGACGTCATTGACATCGGGGCCGTCTTGGGGCTTGGGAAAGGGCGGCAGGATGGCAACACCTCGGGGACGGAGACCGCACGCAGCTTGTGACCACATTCAAGGCGATCCCCCGCGTGAAACGGACTCTACTCTTCCGCGCAACCCCCCTCGGGGATACCCCCTCGGGGATAGCGAGCCCGGCCTCTGCCTCGGCGTGGCGTAAGACTTCAGCTGGTCCCCTTCATCGTCAGCCGGAAGACACGCCGCTAGCCCATCTCAGACGAACGTCAAAGTATTCGTCTGGAACCGCGACGGAGGAAGTGCGTGCGGTGCGGTCCAACAAGCTCCTCGAATTCGATCGCGTCATACCCCCTCAGCCAGCGCGGATCGAATACGGCCCGCAACATCCAGCTGCTGTGCGAGATGCACAACCGCGCGAAGGG
>JANNHK010000138.1:0-9394 GCA_031404355.1 Actinomycetes bacterium | reverse complement strand
ACGCAGCCTTCGCAGAGGATGCACTCGGCCTGGTCGATGTGAAGGAACTGTTTAGGCTTGACCGCAGTGCCGAGCCAATTCGGATCGACTTCTTGCAACACGTACGAAGTCGAGAACTCCGGCATCGGCGGATTCGCATCGTTCTTCATGGTCGCACTCGCTCGGCGGCGGTCACGCAACGGGCCGCAGTCACCGTCGATTCGGCGCGGGTCAGATTGGCGCCGCCGCCCTGCGGGACGCTCGCCGAGCTGGCGAGTTCGCTGCGCTCACCGCGCCGGGAGACGCGTATCCGTCGTGTCACCCCTCCATGGTACCGGCGCCGAAAAGCGCTCCGGTTCGGGTCAGTGCTGGATCGGGCCGGTGTCGACGACTTCGAACGCGCTGCCGGGGACCGACTTCAACTGGTTGAGGTCGCTGTCGTTCCACCGGGGGTCGGCCGCGCCGGTGATGAACCAGGGCGAGCCGTTGTCGGCGACGATCATCCCGTACTTCTTCAGCGCTTCGAGAATGACGCGGGTCTGGCCCGTGTAGCCCGAGATGTCGTAACTCGCCTTGAGCCGGAACCGCAGCCCCATCGGCGGGCGGTTCGGGTCGGTGCTCGACGACGCGAAATGCGTCGCCGGCAACACGTATCCGCGCTGACTCCACTTCACGGTGAACCGCAACGCGTGATTGATCTTGCCCGCCGCGACTTCGTCGTACCGAACGAGTCCGGGCAGGATCGGCAGGCCGGCCGCGTCGGCCGAGGTCCAGCCGAGTGGGCGGAGTGCGTTCGACCGCATGTCCCAGTTCGTGCCCGCGTCGGCTTCCCAGTGGTCGCTCCGCCAGAACGCGCGGTACAACTCGAACAGGTGGCATGTCTCCTTCTGCACCGCGATCACATGACGATCACCGTCGGAGGCGCTGCCGCCTTCGACCGGCGCCGTCGGCGGAATCGGGAACGGTCCCGGGTCGCTCTCGTCGCCGTAGGCCGTGTACACGATCGGTCGCGCCGGTTCTGTCGGGCCGACGACGACGAACGGAATCCCGTACTGGCCGCCGCCGCCGAAGTCGGGGTGGAGCTTCGTGCGGGCCGTGACACCCGCGGCCGACGCGATCACGTTGTTCACGAACGCGTTCGAGTTCGGGTGCACGGGGAGCGCCGAGATGTCCTTGTTCCACGCGTTGTCGCTCGGGAACACCGGACAGCCCTCGATCGTGGGACTGGTGCCGGGCGGCGGTGGTGGCGGCGGGATCACAGGCCGACAAGCACCGAGTGCAACGAGCGCAACGACCACGACCACAACCTGAATTCGTACTGGCCGAACTCGCACTGGCTTCCCCCTGTTCGCCTCTGGGATCGACCAGAGCCGTCCGAAAACTTGAGTCAGGACCCCGTCAACGCGTCGATCCGCGTCAGGAACCCGGCCGCACCGAACGACCGCGCGCTCGCGAGCGCGTGGTCGAGCAGGTCGCCGGCTCGATCGTCATACCCGAGCACCGCTTCGAGCCGACCGAGGTGATGCGCGACCGGTCCCCAGTATGCGCCGCCGCCACCGAAACAGTTGAGCACGACGTGCCGGTCCGAAAACGGGCGCAGCGCGTCCGCGAGTGCCATCGCACCCGTCTGGTCGCCCATCGTCGCCGCGACATCGGCGAGCACCGCGACCGAAAGCAACCAGTTCGAGTCCGGTGGGAGCACGAAGTCGCGCTGCGCAAAATAACCGTACGCGTCACGCGCCCCGGTCTCGTCGCCGGCCTCGGCGCAGCACAGCGCGAGCACCGCCCGGTAACACGGAATGTGGGGGTTGGCGTCCGCGGCGCTGCGCAGCAGCTCGACCATCTCCGCCGACCGGCCTTGGAACAGCCGGATGTCGACGAGGTTCACGCCGAGCGCGGCCATCGCCTCGGGATGTTCGGCGGGTGCCTGCTGACCGAGTGCTTCGAACGCGAGGGCTTCGGCTTCGTCGAGCCTTCCGTCGACGATGGCGACGAGCGCGCGCCAGCTCATCGTCGCCCACGACCAGTACGGGTGGGCGAGGCGCGTCGCGAGTTCGGTCGCAGCGGTCAGCGCGTCGTCGACCCCGGACCGGTCGCCCAGCTCGATCAGGTCCTCGACCAGCGCGAGGTGCGCGGCGAGCTGTCGCTCGGGGGAGATCAACCCACGGGGCAACGCCAGTACCTCGCGCGCGTCGGCGACGCGCGCTTCGGTGCCGTCGGGTCCCATCAGCGCGATCCGGCGGGAGAGGAGTGCACCGGCGAGCAGATCGGCGCCTTCGGTCTTGCGGGCTTCGACGACACACCGTTCGGCGATCGCGTCGCGCTCGCTTTTCGCGTCGGTCAACACGAGCGCGAGTGCGAGTTCGCCCAGCGTCGGCACGACGAGGTCGATGTCGTCGGCGGCGAGTCCGTCGAGGACACCGCGCAGGATCGTCGCGCGCTCGGCGTCGTCGAGGTTGATCGCGACACCGCGGCCGCCGCCACCGACGAGTGCGAGCGCGGCTTCGGCCGCGGCCCGTCCCCGTCGATGCGCGCGAGCGAGCGCAAGCGCCTCCTCGATGGCCGAACGGCCGGCGGCGGAGTCGCCGAGCGCCCGGCGGGCGCGCCCGAGGCCGACGCGTGCCGCGCAGCCCTGGTCGATCTCGTCGGCGAGGGTAAGTGCCTGCTCGAACTGGTCGGCGGCCACGGCCCACGCGGCCGATTCCAGCGCGACCCGACCGGCCGCCAGGAGCCAGGTCGTGGCGTCGTGGGCGCTGCCGGGTCCGGCCTCGACGTAGTGGTGGGCGACGACCGCCGGGTCGGCATCCCGGCGCGCAAGGGTGTCGGCCAGCCGCCGGTGCAGCCGCCGGCGGCGGGTACCGCCGATGGTTGCCAGCACCGCGTCGCGGACCAGCGCGTGGACGAAGCGGAACCGCCCGGCCACCCGCTCTTCGAGGAACCGCTGGCGGCACATGTCCTCGAGTATGAGGAGGAGGTCGTCTGGTTCGGCGGGCGAACAGGCTTCGAGAGTCTCGACGTCGACCTCGTCGCCGGCGATCGCGGCAAGTGCAATGGCCGCGCTCGCTTCGCGCGGGAGCGCGTCGAGGCGGCGTTCGACGAAGAGGGCGACGGCCTCGGGAATCGCCGCAGGGTCGAAGGGAGCGCCCATTGCGCCCGCGTCGAGCACGAGTTGCGTGACGAAGAACGGATTGCCGGTCGTGCGCGCCGCGAGTTGCGACGCGACGATGCGTGTGTCGTCGCCGAGCAGGAGGCCACTGCCTTCGAGGAGCTCGCCGAGGTCGGCGACGGTCAGGCCCCGCAGCACCAACTCCGTCGTGGGAAGGCGGCGTTGGATGTCGGCCAGCGTTGCGGTGGTCGCGTGTCCGCCCTCGCGCGCGGTGACGACGAGCGTTCGAGGGTGCCCGGGGAACGAGACCGCGGTGTGGCGCAACAGGGTAAGTGCGTCTTCGCCCGCCCACTGCAGGTCGTCGAGGACGACGAGAATCGGCTCACGTACGGCCGCGAACGCGGCGTCCACGGCGCGGAACAGGCGCGTTCTGGCCTGCTCGTCGGGCTGCGGGCGCGCGTCGGCGGTGCCCAGTTCCGGGACCAGTGACGCGAGGTCGGCCGCGAGTGGACCCATCGCGTCGAGTACGTCGGGGCGAGCGGTGACGAGTTGGGTGAGCACGTCGGTGAACGGTTGGTAGGGCAAGCCGACGTCGGCGACGCACGAGCCCCAGAGCACGAGTGCGCCGGCGTCGGCGGCGAGGTCGGCGGCGTAGGTGGCGAGACGGGTCTTGCCGATGCCCGCATCGCCCGCGATGACAACGGCGCGCGCGTCGCCCGCGACCGACTCGCTCCACGCCCGGTCGATGCGCTCGCGCTCCGTGTGCCGGCCGACGAAGGGCAGGACCCGCGTCGGGATGGGCGGCGAACTTGCGAGCGAAGGGGCAGCTGGGTCGCGCGGCGCTTCACCGAGCAGTTCGATGTACGCGGCCTCGGTTTCCTCCGACGGGCGCACGCCGAGTTCGTCGTCGAGTATGCGCCGGCACCGCTCGTACGCGGCGAGGGCCTGGGCGCGACTACCGCTCGCGTCGTACGCGGCCATCAGCGCGCGCGTCGCAAGCTCGTCGAACTGGTCGATCGACAGCGCCTCGTCGGCCAGCGTGATCGCGCGTCCGGTTCCGCCGACCGCGAGGGCCGCACTACTCGCGGCGTGCAGCGCGCGCAGCAAGTGCGCCTGCAGTCGTTCCTGCCAGCGGACCACCCATGGTGCTTCGGATGCCGCGAAGAACGGCCGGCGGAGCAGTTCGACTGCTTCGGTCGCGATGCGTTCGGCCGAGGCCGCGTCACCTTCGTCCAGCGCGGCCTCGGCGCGCGTCACGGCCGAGAGCGCGTCTTCCACGTCGACCTCGACGGCGTCGACCTGCAACTGGGTGCGGCCCGCCTTCGATCGCAGCGCGTCGGCCGAGAGCCCGGCGGCAACGATGGCGGCCCGAGCCCGCGATACGACTTGACGGGCGGGCCCTTCCCAGTCGCGAGGGCGGGTATACGGCCACAGCAGGTCGGCCAGCTCGTCGCGCGACAGCGGCGCGGGCCGATCCAGGACGACGCGCGCGAGGACGAGTGCGGGTTGCTCCCCCCGCACCGTCGAGTCCTGTGCCGTGCCCCGCACGACGACCTGTCCCAGAAACTCGAACCGCATTTCCACTTTCCCCACAGGTTCACGACGCCGGCCGTGGCCTACGACCATATAGGGGAGCGCCGTAGGTCGTGCGTCCCGATTCCGAACTGTGACCATTTAGTCTGCAGTTCGTGCTCCTGAGTATCCCGAGCCCGTCGCAGGGCCTCATCGACCTCGGACCGGTCGAACTCCACGCGTACGGCTTGATGCTGGCGCTGGGCGTGCTCGTCGCGGCGTACGTCGCCCAGCGGCGCTGGGCCAGTTGGGGCCACGACCCGAAGGAGATCACCGAGATCGCCGTGCCCGTCGTCATCGGCGGGGTCTTGGGCGCTCGCGTCTATCACCTGTTCACCGGCTACGACTGGGACGACGGCGGCATCGTCGGCGCGCTGAAGATCTGGGAAGGCGGCCTGTCCATCTGGGGCGCGGTCGCCGGCGGAGCCATCGCGGTCATGATCATGGCGCGTCGCAAGCACCTCGACTGGCTGTCGCTCTTGGACGCGATCGCGCCGGGCCTCGCTCTTGCGCAGGCGATCGGACGCTTCGGCAACTGGTTCAACCAGGAGTTGTTCGGGCGCCCGACGGAGTTGCCCTGGGGCCTCGAGATCGACGTCGACCACCGTCCGGCGGAGTACATGGCGAACGAAACCTTTCACCCCACGTTCCTCTACGAGTCATTGTGGTGCGTGGCTATCGCGGGTGTGATCGTGTGGGCCGAGCGGCACTACCGACTACGCCGCGGACAATCGTTCGCGCTCTACGTCGCCATGTACACGTTCGGTCGTATCTGGTTCGAGGCGTTGCGCGCCGATCCCGCGAGTGAATTGTTCGGGGTGCGTTTCAACCTGCTGCTTTCCGTCGTGCTGTGCGTCGGCGGTGCGGTGTGGTTCGTCGTCCTCGGGCGACGAGGGCGCATCGCCGACTCCGCGGCGCCGACGGAGGCCAGTTCCCAATAGCGTTTTCCCATAGTTTGGGGGGCGTGACCGCAACCGTCCCCCCCATCACGACTGCTGCCGCCCGGGCCGTGTTCGCATCGAAGATCTACGGACACGGCGATACCGAAGTACGCGCGCTCGACGGTGTCACTGTCGACTTCGACCGCGGGCAGTACCACGCCATCATGGGCCCGTCGGGCTCGGGCAAGTCGACCTTGCTCCATTGCATTGCCGGACTCGACCGTCTCACCACCGGCGACGTGTGGATCGGCGACATCAACCTGAACACGCTGAATGAGAAGCAACTCACGCGTGTTCGCCGCGACCACATCGGATTCGTGTTCCAGGCGTTCAACCTGATTCCCACGCTCACCGCGATCGAGAACGTCAGGTTGCCGATGTCGCTCGCGGGGCGCGACGCCGACGACGCGTGGGTGGATCGCGTGATCGAGACCGTGCACCTCGCGGATCGGTTGCAGCACCGGCCGTCCGAACTCTCCGGCGGGCAACAGCAGCGCGTCGCCGTTGCCCGCGCGCTCGCGAGCCGGCCCGACGTCATCTTCGCCGACGAGCCGACTGGCAACCTCGACTCGAAGGCCAGCGCCGAGATCCTGACCTTCATGCGCCAGGCGGTCGACGAGTTCCAGCAGACGATCGTGATGGTCACCCACGACCCGATTGCCGCGGCGTACGCCGATCGGGTCGTGTTCCTCGCCGACGGCAAGATCGTCGACGAAGTACGCGACCCCACCCCGGACACCGTGCTCGCGGTGATCCGCCGGTTGGGCGACTGAGGCCGATCGCCATGTGGAAGGTCACGTGGAAGGGGCTGCTGGCCCACAAGCTTCGGTTCGTGCTCACGGCCGTTGCCGTCGTGCTCGGCGTGTCGTTCATGTCCGGCACACTCGTGCTCACCGCGACGATCAACGCGACGTTCGACGACTTGTATACGAGCATCTACGCAGGCACCGACGCGCAGGTGCGGGGCATCGAGCCGGTCAACGCGCAGGTCGGGCCCGGGTCGACGCCGCGTCTCCCGGTCAGTGCGTCGGTGCTGGCGGTCGTGCAGGGTGTCGACGGTGTCGAGGTAGCCGAACCCGAAGTCGATATCCCGTACGTCCAGGTCGTCGACGGCGCGGGCGACCCGGTCGGGGGCGGGGCCGTCCCGACGTTCGGGCAGTCGTGGGGCGACAACTCTGATCTCAATGCGTTCCGGCTCGTACCGGGAAGCGCCGCGCCCACGGCCGACGACGAGATCGTCATCGACAAGGGGACGGCCGACGAGGGTGACATCGAGGTGGGCGATCGGGTCGACGTGCTGAGCCTCCTCCCGCCCAGGGAGTACATCGTCGTCGGTATCGCCAAGTTCGGCTCGCAGGACAGCACACTCGGTGCATCGGTCGTGCAGTTCACGATCCCGGAAGCCCAACGCATCAACGGCATGGCCACCGACCAGTACAGCGACATCGGAGTCGTCGCCGATTCGGGCGTCTCGCAGGAGCAAGTCCGCGACGACATCGCGGCCGCGATTGCCAACCCGAATGTCGAGGTGCTCACGGGCACCGAACTGATCGAAGAGAACCAGGACGAGGTCGGCGGGATCCTCGACATCTTCAACAAGGTGTTGCTCGTCTTCGCCGGCGTCGCGCTCTTCGTCAGCTGCTTCATCATCTACAACACGTTTTCGATCATCGTTGCCCAGCGCACCCGGGAGATGGCGTTACTGCGCGCGATCGGTGCGAGTACCGGACAGGTGCAGACCTCGATCCTGCTCGAATCTGTCGCAGTCGGCGTGCTGGCATCATTGGTCGGTTTCGTCGGCGGCGTCCTCCTCGCGGCCGGGCTCAAGGCGCTCCTCGATCTGACTGGGTTCGACATTCCTGCGGGCGACATCGTGATTCCGCCGATCGCGTTCGCGCTGTCGTTCGCCGCCGGCCTCATTGTTACGGTCTTGTCGGCGATGATTCCGGCCCGGCGCGCGGCGCGGGTCCCGCCCGTTGCCGCGATGCGCGACGTCGCCGTCGAGCACCGCCGAGGGTTCGGTTACCGCATTGCGATCGGCCTGTTCATCACGGTCGGTGGAGCGGCGCTCATGTTGTTCGCACTGTTCGGGAGCCCGAGCAACGCGATCTACTACCTCGGTGCCGGCGCGGTCTCCGTGATCGTCGGCGTCATCGTTGTCGGCCCGGTGATCGCGGTCCCGATGAGTCGGATCATCGGGTGGCCGCTGCCGCGGGTCAGGGGCGTTGTCGGAGAATTGGCCCGAGAGAACGCGCTCCGCAACCCGCGCCGTACGTCGGCGACTGCGGCCGCGTTGATGGTCGGCGTTTCGCTCGTGGGGTTCATCACGATTCTCGCCGCGTCGACGAAGGCGTCCGTTGCCGACACGCTCGACGAACAACTCGGCTCTGACTTCATCGTGTCCGGCGGCTCCGGCTTCGGTTCAGTGCCGCTCAGCCCCGCGATTGCCGAGGAGATGGCCGCCTTGCCGGAACTTGGCCCCGTGTCGCCGCTTCGTTTCGCCGGCGGCACAATCGACGGGAAGGGTGAGTTCATTGTCGCCTTGAACACGGAGACCGAGGACGAACTCTTCGACCTCGGCGTGACCGAGGGGACGTTCGCGAGTCTGGATGTCGACGGCGTCGGTGTGAGCACGCCGTACGCGGAGGACCACGACCTGGCGATCGGCGACACGATCGACATCGTCTTCACGGGAACCGGCTTGACGCCGGTCCAGATCCGCGCCTTGTACGAAGGCAACGACGTCTTCGGACTCGCGGGCAATTTCGTGATCTCGATCGAGTCGTTCGACGCGCACTTCCTGCCGGAACAACGGCTCGACTTCATCATCCTGGCGCGCCTGGCACCGGGGGCCACTGCCGAACACGGACAGGCCGCGATCGAGAACGTGCTCGAACCGTATCCGACCGCCAAACTCCAGAACAACGCCGAGTTCAGAGAAACCCAGGAAGACACGATCGCCGCGTTCGTCAACCTCGTGTACGCACTCCTGTTCCTCGCCGTCTTCATCGCGATCATCGGAATCGCCAACACGCTCGCACTGTCGATCTACGAACGGACCCGTGAGTTGGGCCTGCTGCGGGCAGTCGGAACGACGAGACGGCAGTTGAAGTCGATGGTGCGTTGGGAAGCCGTGATCATCGCGGTGCTCGGAACCCTGCTTGGGCTCGTCATCGGGTTCTTCTTCGGTTGGTCGGTCGTGCTCGCCTTGGAGGAGGACGGGTTCTCGTCCTTCGACCCCGCGCCGGGCCAGTTGGCGATCATCGTCATCATCGCCGGCATAGCGGGCGTCCTCGCGGCAGTGTTCCCGGCCCGACGCGCCGCAAAGCTCGACGTCCTCCAAGCCATATCAACCGAGTAATCACTCGAACTGTTTGCGGACGGTTTCGTCCTTGTCTTTGATCGTTGCTGCGAGTTCGCTCTGGAAGCGGGTCATCGCGGCACGGAGGTGCTCGTCGGACGCGCCGAGGATGCGCACCGCGAGCAGGCCCGCGTTGCGGGCGTTGCCAACCGCGACCGTCGCTACGGGAATGCCGGCGGGCATCTGCACGATCGAGAGCAGCGAATCGAGGCCGTCGAGGTTCTTGAGCGGCACGGGCACACCGATCACCGGGAGCGGTGTCATCGACGCGGTCATCCCGGGCAGGTGCGCGGCGCCGCCCGCCCCGGCGATGATCACCCGCAGGCCGCGGTCAGCGGCGGTGCGGGCGTACTCGTACATGACGTCGGGAGTGCGGTGCGCCGACACGATCCGCACCTCGTGGGCGACGCCGAAATCGTCGAGCACGTCGACGGC
>JANNHK010000137.1:0-10441 GCA_031404355.1 Actinomycetes bacterium | reverse complement strand
ATCGATCCACCGGCGCGGGTAGTGCTCGAGCACGTCGAGCACTGAATGCAGGTCCATCTGCGCGAGCCGCTCCTCGAGCTTCGGGCCGACCGCCGTGAGCTCACCGAGCGGCTTCGTCGCCAGCTCGCGCAATGTGATCGGGCTCACTCGACGCCGACGAGATACGGGTACAACGGCTGGCCACCGTCGTGGAACTCGATCTCCACATGCGGGAACTGGTACTCGATGTGTTCGCGAATGCGTTGCGTCTCGTTCGCCGGCGCGTCGCAGCCGACCAGCACGGTCACGATCTCGCTGTCGTCGTCGACGAGGTGACCGAGGAGCGCACACACTGCATCACCCGGAGTCGACAGCGCGGCGACGATGCCGTCGCGGCTCAGCGCGATCCAGTCGCCTTCGGAAATAGGGCCGAAGTCGGCCGCGGCGTCGCGCACCGCTTGGGTGACTTCGCCGGTGCGGACGCGGTCGACGGCTTCGCCCATGACCTTGGCATTGTCGTCGATTTCGGCGCTCGGGTCGTAGTCGACGAGCGCGGCGAGGGCCTCGGGGACGCTCGTCGTCGGGACGACCGCGATGCGCTTCTCGGTGAGCGCGTCGACCTGGCGGGCGACGGGCACGATGTTCTTGTTGTTCGGCAGTACGACGACAGCCGTGGAGTTGCACGCGTTCACGGCTTCCAGGATCTGCGCGGTTGACGGGTTCATCGACTGCCCGCCGGCGACGACCTGCTGCACGCCGAGACTCACGAAGATGCGTTGGATGCCCGGACCGACACCAACCGCGACGACCGCGGTCGTCACCGCCGGAGCCGGCGCGAGTGCGGCCGCGGTCACGCCGCCGGCATCGCGCACCCATTGCTCTTCTTCGACTTCGTCGAGGAGGTCGGTGACACGGATCTTGTACGGGCGGCCCGCTTCGATGCCGGCTTCGACCGCGGCGCCCACGTCGTTCGTGTGGATGTGGCAGTTGTACAAGCCGTCGCCGCCCACGATCACGATGGAGTCGCCGACCGACATCCACGTCTCGCGGAACGCCGGGAGCATTTCGTCGCGCGCGTCGAGCAGGTACATCACTTCGTAGCGGAGCCCCGAGATGTCGTCGTCGCCGCGCAGGTGCGCCTCGACGGCAGTCGGGGTCGCGCTGACGTCGGGCTCGGGTATCGGGCGCCCGGTGACGACTTCGAGCAACGCGTCGAGCAACAGGGTGAACCCCTTGCCGCCCGCGTCGACGACACCGGCGTCGCGCAACACCGGGAGAAGTGTCGGCGTCCGCGCCACGGAGTCGCGCGCGGCGACAGCCGCGACATCGAGCAACGACGCCAGATCGGGGTCGTCCAACGTCTCGACGGCTTCGGCGGTCTCGCGCACCACGGTGAGGATCGTTCCCTCGACGGGTCGCATCACGGCCTCGTACGCGGCGTCGGCCGCGCGCCGCAGGGCCCGCCCGAAGTCGGCGGCGGTGATCGCGTCGCACTCGCGAAAGACGTCGGCGAACCCGCGCAGGATCTGCGAGGTGATCACGCCGGAGTTCCCGCGTGCGCCCATGAGTGACCCGCGGCTGATCGCGTGGCACACCTCGGCCATCGACGTCGCGGTCGCGAGTTCGCTGCACACCGACTCGAGGGTCAGCGCCATGTTCGTGCCGGTGTCGCCGTCGGGCACGGGGTAGACGTTGAGCCGGTTCAGTTCTTCCTGGTGGCTACGCAGCGCATCTCGGAAGCGCAGCACCGTCTGGCGCAGCGCCGCAGCGTCGAGGCTGGTCAGAGGGCCCGGCATCGGTTCGAGACTACTCAGCGGTGCTATCCTCTCCCGGTTCCCGGCGAGTGAAGGAAGACCACGATGTCATCGGTTTGCGACGTGTGCGCCAAGAAGCCGCACTTCGGTATGCGGCTCAGCCACTCGCACCGCCGTACGAAGCGCCGCTGGAACCCCAACATCCAGCGGGTCCGGGCCGTCGTCAACGGCACACCCAAGCGCCTCAACGTCTGCACGTCGTGCCTGAAAGCCGGCAAGGTCGTCAAGCCGTCCCGAGGCTGAGGGACCTGGGTGGGCGGATGCAAGGGGTAATCAAGATGTACGACCCCGCCACCAAGGAGGGGATCGTCGTGCGGGACACCGACCGGGAAGAGGTCGTCTTGGCCCCTGACGCCCTCGAGCAGTCGGTGTTTCGGCTCCTGCGTCAGGGCCAGCGGGTCGTCTTCGACATCGACGGTGACGGACGGGCGACCCGGGTGCGGACCGGCGCCGAGCCCGATCTGGGCCTCCCCAGCGCCGAGATCTAGTCGCTTCGGGCCGCCCCACCTACAGGGGGTCCGGCCCCGATCCGATCAAGAGAGGGCATGGATGCAACGGTGCTCGCCGCCGGTATCTCGGCCGCGGCTGCGGCCGGTTTCGCCGCGCGGTTGTGGGTGACACGGGCCGAGCTGGCCCGGGTCCGCCGCGACCTCGTGCGCCGCGGCGCGAACGACGCGCTGACCGGCCTCGCCAACCGACCATTGCTCTTCGACCGCCTCCTGCACGCGCTCGCCCGGGCCCGGCGCACGAACGTTCATCTGGCCCTGATCTGCGTCGACATCGACCGGTTCAAGGCGGTGAACGACACGTGGGGCCACGCATCGGGCGACACGGTGCTCGTCGAGGTCGCGACCCGGCTGCTCTCCGTGATCCGCCCGGGCGACACCGTCGCGCGAGTGGCAGGTGACGAGTTCGCGGTGCTGTGCGAGGAACTCGACGACATCGACGACGTCATCGTCATCGCCGAGAAGATCATCGAAGTGCTCCGCCGGCCCTTCGACGTCGGCTCCCGCCACATAGAAATCAGCGCGTGTGTCGGCGTGGCCATGCGAGGCAGCGAGACTGCGACGCCCGATGCACTGCTCCGCGACTCGAAAGCCGCGATGTTCCGGGCGAAGCACGAAGGCCCGAACCGGTGGGAGCTGTACGACGCGACGTTGCGCGAGCGCGTGCAACGACGGCGCGACACCGAGGCCGCGCTCCAGGGTGCGCTCGAACGCGGCGAACTGCGGCTCGTCTACCAACCGATCGTGCGGCTCTCGAGCGGCGAAGTCACCGGCTTCGAAGCACTCGTACGGTGGGCGCGCCCCGGGCACGGCCTCGTCGCGCCCGACGACTTCATCGCGCTCGCTGAGGAATCGCAACTCATCGTGGCGATCGGCGAATGGGTACTCGAACAGGCCTGCCGCCAGATCGCCGCGTGGAACGGCCAGCACCCGGACCGGGCACCGCTCTCGATCTCGGTAAACGTCAGCGGCCGTCAGTTCGACCGACCCGACTTCGCCGCCGCGCTCGAAGCAGTGACACAGCGGTCGCGCGTCGACCCGCAGTGGCTCATGCTCGAAATCACCGAGACGGTGCTCGTGAGTACGGCCGACCAGGCGCTCGGGCAGCTCGAACGGATCAAGCGCCTCGGTGTCCGCCTCGCGATCGACGACTTCGGGACCGGGTACTCGTCACTCGCGTACCTGCGGCAGTTCCCGATCGACGTCGTGAAGATCGACCGCATGTTCATGGACGAACTGGGCGGCCTCATGTCGGCCGACACGACCGTGATCGCCGCAGTGATCCGGCTCGCGCAGGTGCTCGGTCACGAAGTGGTCGCCGAAGGGGCCGAAACCGCGCAGCAAATGTCGGCGTTGTACCAGCTCGGCTGCGACTACGTGCAGGGCTTCTACTTCTCGCCGCCGCTGACCCAGGCGCAGGCCGAACTCCTCGTGCGCGGCCGCCGCGACCTCGGTTCGGTGCGCGACGCGCTGCAGCGAACCTAGCGCCCGCCGTACTTCCCGCGGGTTGCGAGCCCGACGATCAACAAGAGCACCGTCGCACCGACAAACGCGACAAACATCGAGCGGAACCCGAAGTCGCCGATGCCATCGTCGCCCGCCGCGTTGAACAACGCGCCACCGATGAGTCCGCCGACCACGCCGATCACGATCGTGGTCAGGCATCCGGCGTCGCGCGCGCCGCCCGTCACTGCCCTCGCGAGGGCACCCGCGATGAACCCGACGACAATCCACCCGAGAAGGTTCACCGGGAGAGCCGCGACTCCAACGCGCCGAGCTCGTGCTGCAACTCCGGCGGGAGCCTGTCACCAAAGAGCGCGTAGTGCTCCTCGATGAGTGGCAGTTCTCTACGCCACGCGTCCTCGTCGACCGAGAGCAACTCGTCGACTGCGGCGTCGGAGACATCGAGACCCTGCGTCGGCAGCGACGCTCGGGTGGGTACGCGACCGATCACCGTGTCGACTGCTTCGCCCGTGCCTCCACACCGGTCGAAGACCCACGCCAGCACGCGGCTGTTGTCGCCGTAACCGGGCCACAGGAACTTGCCGTCGGCGTCCTTGCGGAACCAGTTCACGTAGAAGAGCTTCGGAAGTGCGGACTCGTCAGTGCTCTCGCCGATATGCAGCCAGTGCGCGAAGTAGTCACCCATGTGGTAGCCGCAGAACGGCAACATCGCGAACGGGTCGCGGCGCAGTTGCCCGACGGCGCCCGCCGCGGCGGCCGTCGTCTCTGATCCCATGATCGACCCGAGGAACACGCCGTGCCGCCAGTTGTACGCCTCGGTGACCAGCGGAACAGTTGTCGCGCGCCGACCACCGAAGAGGATCGCCGAGACCGGCACACCCTTCGGGTCCTCCCACTCGGGCGCCACCGACGGCACCTGCGCGAGCGGCGCCGTGAAGCGACTGTTCGGATGCGCGGCGGGCGTGTCGGACGCCGGCGTCCAGTCGTTGCCGCGCCAGTCGAGGCAGTGTTCGGGCGGCGCGTCGGTGAGGCCCTCCCACCACGTGTCGCCGTTGTCGAGCAGTGCCGTATTGGTAAAGACGGTGTTCCGGGTGAGCGCCTTCAACGCGTTCGGGTTCGTGTCGTCACCCGTGCCGGGCGCGACGCCGAACATCCCGTGCTCCGGGTTGATCGCGTAGAGCTGTCCGTCGGCGCCGAACTTCATCCAGGCGATGTCGTCGCCGATCGTCTCGGCCTTCCAGCCCGGCAGCGTCGGCACGAGCATGGCGAGGTTGGTCTTGCCGCACTGGCTCGGGAACGCGGCGGCGACGTAACGCGAGTCGCCCGCCGGGTTGGTGAGCTTGAGGATGAGCATGTGCTCGGCGAGCCACCCGTCGTCGCGGGCCATCACCGAGGCAATGCGGAGCGCGAAGCACTTCTTGCCGAGCAGCGCGTTGCCGCCGTAGCCGGAGCCGTACGACATGATCTCGCGCGTCTCGGGGAAGTGCACGATGTACTTCGTGGCGTTGCACGGCCACCGGACGTCGGTCTGTCCGGGGTCGAGCGGCATACCGACGGAGTGGACGCAGGGAACGAACTCGCCATCGGACCCGAGCACGTCGAGCGCGCCCTGGCCCATGCGCGTCATCGTGCGCATGCTGGCGGCGACATACGCCGAGTCGGTGAGTTCGACACCGATGTGCGCGATCGGCGAGCCGAGCGGACCCATCGAGAAGGGCACGACGTAGAGCGTGCGGCCCCGCATCGAGCCCGTGAAGAGACCGGTGAGCTCGGTGCGCATGTCGGCCGGGGCCCGCCAGTTGTTCGTGGGACCGGCGTCTTGTTCGCGTTCGGAACAGATGAACGTGCGGTCCTCGACCCGGGCGACGTCACTCGGGTCGCTGCGGGCGTAGAAGCTGTTCGGCCGGGCCTCGGGTGCGACCGGTACGAAGGTGCCGCTGTCGACCAGCCGCCGGCACAGCTCGGCGTACTCCTCGTCGGAGCCGTCGCACCAGTGGACGTCGCCGGGCTGGAGGATGGCCGTCCAGTGGCTCACCCATTCGAGGAGCTTGCGGTTGGAGGTGGGATGCGTCATTGGTGTCCTCACTGCGGTCGGCCGACGACCGACGAACACGGGTACACGATCGTAGGCCCTCACCCCCGGAGCGGACCCAACCGTGCGCAGCTACGATCCGCGCATGACGGTATCTGCATACATCCTGATCCAGACCGAGGTGGGCAAGGCCTCCGCGGTCGTCGAAGCCGTTCGCGGGCTACCCGGCGTCGTGCAGGCCGACGACGTCACCGGCCCGTATGACGTGATCCTGCGGTCCGAGGCCGCATCCATCGACGAGCTGGGCCGGATGGTCGTCTCGCAGATCCAGCTCGTGGACGGGATCACCCGCACCCTCACCTGCCCCGTCGTCAACCTCTAGGTCCTCAGCGCTGGCGGCCCGCGCGGGCGGCGCGGCGGGCGTGGCGGGCGAGGGCCAGTTCGATGAGACGGTCGAGCAGCGCCGCGTAGGGGAGACCCGACACCTCCCACAATCGCGGGTACATCGAGATCGGCGTGAAGCCGGGGATCGTGTTCAGCTCGTTCACGACGAAGCCCACCTCCCCGTAGAAGAAGTCGACGCGGGCCATGGCCTCGAGCCGGCACGCCTCGAATGCGCGCACCGCGAGGGCGCGGACTTCGGCGGTCTCGGCCTCGTCGAGGGGCGCGGGCGCCAACAGCTTGGCGGCGTCGTCTTCGTACTTGTCGGCGTAGCTGTAGAACTCCGCGGCGGGGACGACCTCGCCGGGAAGTGACGCCTCGGGCGGGTCGTCGCCGAGGATCGCGACTTCGATTTCGCGGCCGGTGATCGTCTCCTCGGCCATGATCCACTCGTCGTAGCTCAGTGCGAGGTCGACCGCGTGCTCGAGTTCGGACCGGTCGTGCGCCTTCGACACGCCGACCGACGAGCCCATGTTCGACGGTTTGACGAAACACGGGTACCCCAACTCGGCTTCGACCTGCTCGCAGAACGCGTGCCGATCGTGCCCGTCGCGTAACGCGACGGCGCGAGCGGTGCGCAGCCCGGCCGCCGCGAACGCGCGCTTCATCATGATCTTGTCCATGCCGACCGCGGAGCCGAGAACTCCGGCGCCGACGTACGGCAGGCCGGCGAGGTCGAGCAGGCCTTGCATCGTGCCGTCTTCGCCGTAGGGGCCGTGCAGGAGCGGCACCACGACGTCGACACCCAACGGGTTCGAGCCCGCCGTGCTCGGCACCAACTCCGCCATTGGTTCGCCCTCGACAACCAGCGCCGCGGGGAGGTTGTCCCGCCCGGCTTCGAGCAGCTTCTGCGCGTTGCGTGCGATGAGCCATTGGCCGTCGGTCGTGATGCCCACGGGGACGATCTCGTAGCGAGCCGGGTCGAGCGCCTTCGCGACCGCGACCGCCGTGACACGCGAGACGTCGTGTTCGGCGGAGCGGCCGCCGAACAGCAGCATCACGCGCAGTCGCTTGCCTGGCGGTGGAGTCGTCACGCCTCCAGAATCGCGCGGATCGCGAGCCCCATCAGGAACAGTCCGCCGAGGCCATAGGCGAGCTCGAGCCAACCCCGAGCTTTCCACAGGTACTTGTACCCGTACATGCCGCCGACGGTCGCGAACGCCACGAAGCCGTAGAACATGTGGATCTCCGAGGGTTCGTAGTCCTGGGCCGCGACGAGCACGGTGCCAAGCACCACCGTGATCAGGACGGTGACCTCGGCGGCGATGGTGCCGATCCACAGCGGCCGCCCGCGGAATCGGGTGAAGCGCCAGGCCGCGATCCCCCATACGCCGACGAGCGCGTTCGCCACCACGGTGACGTAGCCGAACGCCTCGTGGAGATCGCGCACGCCGGGCAACTAGAGCGCCTGGTCGTCGCCGGCGGCGAACGAGGTCTCCCGGCCCCGAAGCAGGTTCTTGAGTACCTTGCCCGCAGGGTTGCGCGGCAGTGGCTCGGTGCGGATGTCGACGTACTCGGGCACCTTGAAGTTGGCGAGGTGCGCGGCGCAGAACGTGCGGATGTCGGACTCGGTGACGGTCGAGTCCGGGCGCACCTGCACCACCGCCTTCACCTCTTCGCCCAACGTGCGGTGCGGGACACCGACCACTGCGGCGTCGACGACGTCGGGATGGTCGAACAGCACGTTCTCGATCTCGACGCTGTACACGTTCTCGCCGGCGCGGATGATCATGTCCTTCGCTCGATCGACGAGATACAGGAAGCCGTCGGGATCGAGGTAGCCGATGTCGCCGGTACGGAACCAGCCGTCGGAGAACGCGGCCTCGTTCGCGTCGGGGCGTTGCCAGTAACCGCGCGCCATGACGGTCGGGCCCTTGATCCACACCTCGCCGCGCTCCCCCGCCGGCGCGTCGCGCTCGTCGTCGACGACGCGCACTTCCACGGTCGGCACCGCGCGGCCGACCGAACCCGGGTGCGCGAAGTAGTCCTCGCCGCCGTGCGCGGTGGCGACCGACGCGGTCTCGGTAAGTCCGTACGCCGTCGTGAGTGTCTTGCGCAGGTTCGGGAAGAACTTCGCGATGCGCTCGACCAACTCGGGCGCCGCGGGCGCGCCGCCGTAGCTCGCGCGCTTCACCGACGAAAGGTCGTACTTCTCGAGGTTCGGGTCTTCGAGGATGCGCCACATGATCGTGGGCACGCCACCGATCGCAGTGATCTGTTCCTTCTCGATGATCTGCATCGCGGTCTCGGGCTCGAAGCGCCCGACCGGCATGAGCACGAGCTTGGCGCCGGTCGCGTAATTCAGCATCATCGTCGCGAGGCAGCCGGTGACGTGGAACAGCGGCACGACGAGCAGTGACGACGCCCGGAGGCCGGCTTCGGCCTCCGATGGTGGCGTCCCGCGCCGCACGGCCGCCGTCCCCGTGACGATGATGTTCTGGAGATTCGCGAGCGCCTGGCGGTGCGTAATGGTCGCACCCTTGGGCCGGCCGGTCGTGCCCGACGTGTAGAGGATGGCAAGGATGTCGTCCTCGTCGATCGGACCGGTCGGCATTCCGGGATCGTCACCGGCAATCAGATCGTTGAACGAAGCCCCGATTTCGAAGACGTGTTCAGGCTTGGCGCCGAACAACGCGAGGCGGCGGCTGTCGGCAATCAGTACCTTCGCGCCCGAGTCGACCATCCCGAAGTCGAGTTCTTCGGTCTTCCACCACGCGTTGAGCGGAACGACAACCGCACCGATGATCGCGCACGCCCACCACGTGACGACCCACGCCGGGTCGTTGGCCGAACACAGCGCGACCCGATCACCGCGCTCGACGCCGAGCGCGGACAACGTGGCTGCGGCGACGCGCGCCAGCCGGTCGTGCTCGCCGTACGTGTACCGCTGACTGTCAGAAGCCTTCGGCGTCGGGTGCACGAGCCACTCGAGGTCGGCCCGCGCTGCGCTCTGCACCATGAGCTCGCGCAGCGAGTGCATGCGTCGCTTGTAGACCTGCGTCGGATGACCGAGGACGTCTTCGACGACGATCTCGAACGGCCCACCCGGACCCGTCAGTTGTTCGAGAACGCCGTCACTCACGGTGCAAACTCCTGCTGCACGACGTCGAACGACCACAGGTCACTGTGCGAGCTGACCGGGCCCTTCCCCGAATGTTGCGCGTGTCCGTGCTGAAACGCGTTGCTGCTCACCCAGGCGTCGAAGTCTTCCTGCGATCGCCAACGCGTGTACACCAAGAACACGTCGCGGTCGTCGGTGGGGCGCAGCAGCTCGAACGCCTCGAAACCCGGGCTCTTCGACACCTCGCCCGCGCGGTTGGCAAAACGCTTCAGCAACTCGTCGGCCCGCTCCGGCGAAACGGTGATTGCATTGATTCTCACGACACTCATGCGGCTACGACCTCCGGCCCTCGATCACCCGTGCGGGCCCGCGAACCGACCGGGCCTCCGGCCTGCGCCTGGCTACTCATGCGGCTACGACCTCCGGCCCTCGATCACCCGTGCGGGCCCGCGAACCGACCGGGCCTCCGGTCCTGACCGGCAGCGTCGGCGTCCCGGGCGGCACCTTCGGAAACAACTGGAACAAGTTCGTCCCGAAGCCCTACCAGACGCCGCCAGCGGTCGACGCCTGGAACTCCCTGCATTTCCCCGACGAATGGCCTCTGTCCTGTTACGAGATGAGCTTCTTGCTGCCGCATTTCCTCGAGGAACGCCGTGGCAGCATGGACGTCTATTTCACGCGGGTCTACAACCCTGTTTGGACAAACCCTGACGGCTTTTCCTGGGTAGAGGCTTTGAACGACGAGAGTTTGATAGGTTGCTACGTTGCGCTGACTCCGACATGGAACGAGACTTCTTACTTTGCGGATTACATCCTTCCAATGGGACACGGTTCAGAGCGACATGACCTGCATTCGTATGAAACGCACGACGCGCAATGGATAGGCTTCCGCCAGCCGGTCTTGCGCGCAGCACGCGAACGAATGGGAGAGACGGTCAACGACACGCGAGAAGTTAACCCAGGCGAGGTCTGGGAAGAGAATGAATTTTGGATGGAACTAACATGGCGCATTGATCCAGACGGAATCATGGGCATACGCCAATATGTAGAATCAAAAGAACGCCCCGGCGAGCGCCTCGGAGTAGACGAATATTACGGCTACATCTTTGAAAACTCAGTTCCCGGCCTGAAAGAGAAGGCGAAG
>JANNHK010000136.1:0-2748 GCA_031404355.1 Actinomycetes bacterium | reverse complement strand
CCTGACCGCCGACGAAGATCGGCACCACGGCCGGGACGATGACGAACGCCGCGATCTCCACCGGCCCGATGCTGTCGGGCCGGGCAAACGGGCGGCGCCCGCGGCGCCGGTTGAGCAGAGCCCACCCCCCGAGCAACACGGCGAAGGCGGCTGCGACCACAGTGACGTCGAGCCAGATCGGGAAATCCTTGCTCGGTGCGTTCACCGCGACCTCGACGAGGAACAGCAGCGTCAGCGCGGGCAGGGCCCGCGTCCAGATGTCCTGGCTCGCGTTGTAGTTCGCGATGAAGTGCGGTAGCCCGCGCCGGAGGAACCACCCCTCGGTCGCCCGGACTACCGCTTCGTCGGCCACGGGGCCCAGTCTGATCGCCCGGCGTAGGCTGCGGCGCGATGGGGCAGGCGCGCGCCGTTCTCGGGATTCCGTACGCGACGGCAGGACGGTTCGAACGCCCGGGGCGGGTACCGCTTCGCGACTTCGACTCGTACACCGAGTTCGGTCCCGCGCCGCCGCAACGGCCCGGCGCCGAATTGGTACCGGGCGCCCCCGTCGTCGACACCGACGAACACGCGTGCCTCACGCTGAACGTGTGGGCGCCCGTGCGCGAGACCGAGCCGCGCCCGGTCTTGGTCCTGTTCTACGGCGGTTCGTTCGTCACCGGCTCGTCGGCCCAGGCGTGCTTCGACGGGGCCCGGATCGCGGTCGAGCAGGAAGTCGTCGTCGTCTCGATCAACTACCGGCTCGGAGCGCTCGGGTTCCTCGACCTGCGCCCGCTCCGCGGCACCGCCGCCAACCTCGGGCTCTTCGATGCGATGGCGGCGCTGCGGTGGGTGCAGAACCACATCGGAGCGCTCGGTGGCGATCCGGCCCGGGTCACGATCTTCGGCGAGTCCGCGGGCGGGGGCATGTGCCTGCATCTCCTCGCCTCGCCGGTGGCGCAGGGCTTGTTCTCGAGCGCGATCGTGCAGAGCGGCGTCACCGGACTCACGCTCGACGCGGCGAGCGCCGCGCTGGTACTCGAAACCTTCTGCGCGCAGGCGGGCACCAACGACTTCGACGCCTTGCTCGCGCTTCCGGTCGACGCGATCCTCGACGCGCAGCAGGCGACCGAAGCGGCGCTGCTCGGCTCGATCGGCATGATGCCGTTCCACCCGTGCGTCGACGGTGAGGTACTCACCGCGCCACCGGCCGCCGCGCTCGAGTCGGGCGTCGCGGCCGGCGTACCGCTCATCGCGGGTTCGACGGCCGACGAGATGCGCCTCTACCTCGACCCGAACGCGCCGGCGATCGAGCCCGAGCGACTCGTGAAGCGCGTCGCCCGGTTCGCCGGTGTCGCAGCCGAGCGGGCCGAGGAAATCGTCGGCGTGTACGAACAGGTCACGGCCGCCGTATGGCCCGCCGTGTTCCAGGACGTCGCCATGCAACTCCCGCTGCGGCGCGTGCTCGAAGCGCAGTCGGCGCACGCGCCCACGTACGCCTACCTGTTCGCGTGGGAAGCGCCAACGGTCGGTGCCGCGCACGCCGTCGACATCCCGTTCATCCTGGGCAACTTCGTCGAGGGCTGGGCCGAGTACGTAGGTTACGACGCCGACGCCGAACGTCTCTCGCGCGTCATGCGCGAAGCCTGGGCATCGTTCGCGCGCACGGGCGACCCGCGCTGGCCCGCGTACCCGGCGGTGATGGTGTTCGACCGCGACTCGTGCGTCGTCGACGAGCACCCGTTCACGCGAAGGCTCGACGCGCTGGCCGGTTGAGCAC
This sequence comes from Actinomycetes bacterium, assembly GCA_031404355.1. Lineage (GTDB taxonomy): Bacteria > Actinomycetota > Acidimicrobiia > IMCC26256 > PALSA-610 > JANNHK01. The sequence goes on along the minus strand of JANNHK010000136.1, from coordinate 992 downwards.
CCGTTCGACGTCGGGTGACACGAAGTCGAGCGCGCCGCGGGCAACGGCGGCGTACAGATCGATGGTCGAGTCGAGGAGCCACGGATCCATCCCGGTCTTCAGGACCGCTTCGCGCCATTGTGCGAGCGGAGGATCGAGGCGTGCGACGCCGAGCCGCGCCGCAACTTCGTCGCCGTCGAGAGCCTCCGGACCGGTGACGATCATTGGCCCGTCGATGTCGCGTACGAGGGCGGCCGCGGCGACCGCGGCGATGTCGTCGGGGTCGACCCACGCGACCCGGCCCGTTCCGAACGGTAAGACGACGCGACCCTTGGCGATCAGGTCGCGCTGGCGATCAAGCACCGTCGTGAAGAACGACGGCTGCACGACGGTCGCGGCCACGGTCGATACCGCGAGCCGCCGTTCGATGGCACGGTGGTTGCCGTGCAACCCCTCGTCGAGTCCCGCGAGCGGAATGTTCGAGATCTTGACGATGCGCTCGACCCCGGCCCGTTCCGCGGCTTCGATCGCGTTGGTCTCGAGTTGCACCTGTTGTTGCGAGGGGGACGACTGGAGAAACACGGCGCGCACGCCGTCGAGTGCGGCGTCGAGTGAAACCGGGTCGGCGAGGTCGGCGCCTGACGCGCGCGTGAACGGGCGCACGGTCGCGCCCAGCGCGTCGAGCGCCGCCACCACCCGGCAACCGAGGTCGCCGGCCGCGCCGATCACGAGGACGGTCATTGGCGATACGTTGGCATACAACGTGCGGACGCAGTGGAGCCACGGACGGCGCAACGAGGGAGCCATACGAGTGCGTGAGCCTCGGCCCGGTCCGGGCATCGGCCGTGAGTTGACCGTCGAGCAGCAGCTCGCGTGCGCGTTGCGCATCCTCGCCCACGAAGGCTGGAAGGAGAACCTCTCCGGCCACATCACCTGGGCCGCGCCCGACGGCGGCATGTGGGTCAACCCGTGGGGTGTGTGGTGGGACGAAGTGCGCGCGTCGCAGATCATCC
>JANNHK010000135.1:0-16691 GCA_031404355.1 Actinomycetes bacterium | reverse complement strand
TCGCAGCTCGCACGGAAGGGAATCCGGTTCCCGCGCGTCAGGTCGTCCCAGCACGCGACGAGCGTATGAGGGCCACCTTGCCTGGACTTGAACGCGTCGTGAACGTTGGCCAACGCGCAGCTGGATCACGCGCGCCGGGCGCCGGCTCGGGCTAGAAGTAGCTCAGCATCGCCGGCGCGGGCTGGGTCGAGAACATCACGTCGGCCCGGCGCACCGCCCCCGGGGTGTGCTCGTCGACCAGGCCGGCCGCGGCCGTGGTCGTCCACGAGTTGCCGCCGAGGCCGCATGCGCCCAAGGTCGCGACCGGGCACGTGAGATCGGGTGACGCCGTCGTCGCCTTCGCAGTCGCGCCTTCCGGGCCGCCGTCGAGCGCGACGCGCACGCGATCCGAACCGGGCCCGTGCACTTCGACGACCAACGATCCTTCGACGCTGTACGTACGGCTCGCGAGGAACGCGGCGGGATCCAATGGGTACACCCACAGCCCGTCGTTGACGAATTCGGCACGGATGCGGCGCGGATCGGCGACAAGGAACCGCAGCGGGTCGTCGACCGCGATGTTCGTCGCCGCGACGGTACCCACGAGGTCGACACCGAACACGTAGCGCCACAACGCGTGGTGCGTCTCGCGCGACGTCGACTGGAGGTCCCATACCAACAGGCGGCGGTCGGGAACTCCGCCGTCCCATTCGCCGGTGATTTCGTAGGCAACGTATCCGTCGGCGTTTCCGCGCGCGTCCTCGTGTACGGCCACGAAAAATGCCTTGTCGTTCCCGTGGGAGAACCCCCAGAACACCGACGGCCACCAGAAGGAGGGACGCGACACCATGCCCGCCCGCGATTGCGCCTGTTCGTAGAGGCCCGGCAGCACCTTCTCGGCCTCGGCCCGATCGGGCATCCGCATGCGCCCGTCGTCTGCGAAGGGTGCGACGAACTGCACGGCGCGCCGTTCGGCGTACATACCCAGCCGCCAGGTGGCAACGCCGTACCCGTACCGGCCGTAGATCGATCCCTCCGACGCAGTAAGCACGGCGGCGACCTCACCGCGCTCGCGGGCGTCGTCGTGCAGCGCGTCGATCATCTGTGTCAGCACGCCCTGGCGGCGATTGGTCGGCTGCACCGCGACCGCCGACAACGCGGCCACCGGAACCCGGCCCCCACCCGGCATCGTGAGCTCGAACGAGTACGACCGGGTACAGCCCACCATCTGGTCGCCGTCGAACGCGCAGCGCGTGCGGTCGAGCTCGGCCTCCTGCCACACCCTCGAAACACCCTCGGGAAGGCCCGAGTTGCCGAATCCGCGCTGATCGACGAGATCCATGCGGTCGAGCTCGTCGGGCGCGATCGCGCGAACGGTGAGAGACATCGTGCCGTTCTACTCCGACGACGGCTCGGACGGCGTCGATTTTCTGGTGACATAGTTGCGCCGCACGCCGGCGAGGTACCAGAGGCCCGTGAACATGAGCGCCAGCGCAATGAGGAATACCCCGACCCGGCCACCGAAGTACGACAACGCAACGGCCAGTACGCCGCCCGCCACCCAGAGCAACTGGAAGCGCGTTTCGAACCGGGCGAAGGCACGGCCCCGGGCCGCCTCGTGGCCGTCGCGTTGGAGCAGGCTGTCGAACGCGAGGCGCGACGTCGCGGCCGACATCGCCACGATGAACGCGGCAACGATGAGCGCCGGGCGCCCATACGACCGGGCCGCGAGCACCAACGGGACCACGGGCACCAACAGCGCCCCGGCGAGGATCCATTCCTCGCGGATGCGATTGCGCAGTGCGGGCGCGAGCAACGTGCCGATGCCGTTTCCGAGCGAGCTGCCGACCAGCACGAGTCCGTACATCCACGCGGGTTCGTTCTCCTTCTTCAGCACGAACGCCGCGAAGAACAACAGGAACCCGACGACGAGGCGCACGACGCCCATCGCCCCACCGGCCCACACGATGCTCGGAGCGTTCAGCAACGCGCGTTCTTCGGTCGTCTCGGGAGTCCCGGCGCGCCGCGCGCGCGGAATGGCGAACGCGGCGAACATCCCGACGAAGAAGACGACGGCGCCGGCGCGCAGCACCCACCCCGCCGCACTCGCGTCTGCGCCACCCACCTTGTAGATCGCGGCCGCGATCGGCGCGCCGATGAACCCGCCGAGGACCCCGATGAGCGCGAGTCGGGCATTGGCGAGGACGAGTTCGTCGCTGTGGTCGACGAGGCCGGGCACGAGCGCGCTCTTGGCGATCGCGTGGCTCTTCGAGAGTACGAGCACGCCAAATGCGAGCGGGTACAGCCAGACGGATCCGGACGCGACCGCGCCCGCCATCAGAAAGCAGAGCAGGGCGCGGCCACCGGAACTGATCGCGATCAGCGCCCGGCGCCCGCCCCGGCTGCGGTCGAGCAACGGGCCGAGGAACGGGGCGATGACGGCAAACGGCGCCATCGTGATGAGCAAGTACAGGAGCACCTTCGGCCGCGCCGCGTCGGTCGGCTCGGTGAAGAAGAGCGTGCCGGCAAGCGACACGGTGATGAACACGTCGCCACACACCGCGATCGCGTGCGCGAGCGCAAGACGCGAGAACGGCGTGAACGTCGTGGACTGGAGTCGGGGTACTTCCTCCGTCATCGCAGGCTACCGCCGCCCTCCCAGTGCGTCGCCGGAGCCCCGTGTGGGCCTACCCGCGACCCACGTACCATGGGCGCATGAGCGACCGGTACCTCAATCGCGAGCTTTCGTGGCTCGACTTCAACGCCCGGGTACTCGCGCTCGCCGAGGATGCCACGCTTCCGCTGCTCGAGCGGGCCAAGTTCCTCGCCATCTTCAACTCCAACCTCGACGAGTTCTTCCAGGTCCGCGTCTCGGGGCTGAAGGAGCAACTCGTCGCCGGTGTGCGCAGCACATCGCCCGACGGGCTCGATCAGGTCGAACAACTCCGCGCGATTCGCGCGCGAGTCGAAGACCTCGCGATCCGCCAGAGCCAGGTGTTCACCAAGGAGCTGGCCCCGGAACTGCAAGCGGTCGGCGTCGAGTTCATCGACTGGGCCGAGCTGACCGGCGACGAGCGATCGCAACTCGCCCGCGAGTTCGATGACCGCATCTTCCCGGTCCTCACCCCCCTCGCCGTCGACCCTGCTCATCCGTTTCCCTACATCTCCGACCTGTCCCTCAACCTGGCGGTCGCGGTCCAGGATCCCGCGAGCGGCGACGAGCGCTTCGCCCGCGTCAAGGTCCCGCCCGTGCTCCCGCGGTTCGTCGCCCTGCCGGGCAGCACCCGCTTCGTTCCTCTCGAACAGCTGATCGCGGCGCATCTGCCCAAGTTGTTCCCCGGTATGGAGGTGCTCGCCCATCATCCGTTCCGGGTAACGCGCGACGCCGACATCGAACTCGCCGACGAAGCCGAGGACCTGCTCGCGGCGATGGAGACAGTGCTGCGGCAGCGCACGAAGTTCGGCACGGCGGTGCGCCTCGAAGTCGACACCCGCATGACACCCGACGTGCTCGACCTCCTGTGCCGCGAACTCGAACTCACACCGCAAGACGTGTACGTCGTCGACGGGCCGCTCGACCTCGCGGGCCTGAGCGCGCTCTACGCGGTCCGGCGTCCCGACCTGAAGTTCCCGTCGTTCACACCGCAAACCCCTCCCGCGCTCGCCGGTGGCGACGAGGCCGACGTGTTCTGGGCGATGCGCAACGCCGACGTGTTCGTGCACCACCCGTACGACTCGTTCGCGACGTCGATCGAGGCGTTCGTCGCCCAGGCCGCACGGGACCCGCGCGTGCTCGCCATCAAGCAGACGATGTACCGGACCGGCGGCGACGAAGCCGGCCTCGTCGCTTCGCTCGTGCAGGCGGCCGAAGCGGGCAAGCAGGTCGTGGCGCTCGTCGAGCTCAAGGCACGCGGCGACGAACAGGCCAACATCGAACGCGCCCGCATGCTCGAGCAGGCGGGCGCGCACGTCGTGTACGGACTGGTCGGCCTGAAGACGCATGCGAAGATCATTCTTGTCGTCCGCCAGGAGTCCGACGGGATCCGCCGCTACTGCCACGTCGGCACCGGCAACTACAACCCGAAGACCGCGACGATCTACGAGGACATCGGCGTGCTCTCGGCCGACCCCGAACTGGGCGCCGACCTCACCGAGTTGTTCAACCACCTCACCGGCTACAGCCGGCCCGGCCAGTACCGCCGGCTCCTGGTCGCGCCCACACACCTGCGCGAGGAGCTCCACAACCTCATTCGCAGCCAGGCCCGACCGGGCGGCGAGATCACGATGAAGGTCAACGCCCTCGTCGACAGCGACATGATCGACGAGCTATACGCCGCGTCGACCGCCGGCGCGCGCATCGACCTCGTCGTGCGCGGCATGTGCTGCTTGCGGGCGGGAGTCCCGGGCCTGTCCGAGAACATCACCGTGCGCTCCATCGTCGGCCGGTACCTCGAGCACTCGCGCATCTTCCGTTTCGGCCCGATCGGCAACGACGACACCGAGTACGTCATCGGATCGGCCGACTTGATGCCGCGCAACCTCGACCGTCGGGTGGAGTCGATGCTCCGCGTCGCCGACCGTCGCCTGCGCGCCCGTCTCGACGAAATCCTCGCGATCAACCTCGCCTACGACGAGCTGGCGTGGTCGCTCGAACCCGACGGCACGTGGCGCAAAGTGCCGACCGTCGACGGTTCCGAGCAGCACGTTCGGTTCCAGGAACTCGCGATCGCCCGTTCCAAAGCGCGTACGACCGAGGTCTGACCGTGGCGGCGACTGTCGAACAGGTGCTGCGCGTCGCCATCGACGCTTCGGTGCAGCGATTCTTGGCCCACGAAGACGGCCTCCGGAGCGGTGGCGACGCCGAGGACGTACACCAAGCGCGTGTCGCGTGCCGTCGCCTGCGCTCCGACCTGCGCACGTTCGACGCGTTCGTCGACCCGGAGTGGGCCGAGTCGCTCCGCACGGAGCTTGCGTGGCTCGGCGCCGAACTCGGCGCGGTGCGCGACCACGAAGTGCTCCTCGAACGGCTCCGCGCCGAGATCGACCGGCTCCCCGGCTCCGAGCGCGACACGGCGGCGCGGGTCGTGCAGGGGCTGGTCGCGGACTGGGAGACCACCCGCGCCGCGATGTCGGCCGCGCTCGCGACGCCGCGCTACCGGGCGTTGCGCACCGCCATGCAGGACGCGGCCACCGCGCCGAAATGCAGCGAAGCTGCCTCGGATCCCGCGCGCAAGACGCTCCCACCCGTCGTGAAGCGTCCGTGGCGCAAACTCGCGGCAGCAGTCGCCGAGCTCGGCGACGACCCCGCCGACGAGCAGCTGCACGAGATCCGCATCCGCGCCAAGCGCGCCCGCTACGCCGCCGAAGCGGTCGCGCCGTTGTTCGGTGGCCAGGCCCGCAAGTTCGCAGCCGCGATGACGCGGGTACAAGAGGTGCTCGGCGAACACCAGGACGCGGTCGTCGCCCGCCAGTGGCTCGCCAAGACCGCGGTCGAGGTGTCGGCGATCGAGGCCTACGCGATCGGAATGCTCGGCGCGGTCGAGTGGGAAGCGGCGCGCGCGGCGCGCCGCGAATTCCCGGGCGTGTGGAAGCAGGCCTCGCGCCCGGGCCTGCGGGCATGGCTGTAGAGATCCGGGCGGCCGGAGGCCTCGTCACCCGCACCAGCCCCGCGGGTGACGTCGAACTCCTCGCCATCCACCGGGACCGGTACGACGACTGGAGCCTGCCCAAGGGCAAGCTCGAGGCCGGCGAGTCGTGGGAGGCGGCGGCCCGCCGGGAGGTCGAAGAGGAGACCGGTTGGCGCTGTGACCTGGGCTCGGAGCTCCCCACGGTGCAATACGGCGACCGCAACGGGCGCCCGAAGACGGTGCGTTACTGGGTGATGACACCGGTCGAATTCATGGGGTTCGAACCGAACGACGAGGTCGACGAAGTGCGCTGGATTCCGGTCGCCGACGCGACCACAATGCTCTCCTACGATGCCGACCGGCACCTCGTCGAACACTTCCGGAGTCTCCCCTCGTGACCCTGTATCTCGTCCGCCACGCCAAGGCCGGCGACCGAAGCGATTGGACTCGCGACGACCGGCTCCGACCGCTTTCCCGGCGGGGCCAACTCCAGTCCGACGGTCTGCTCGATCTGCTCGCCGACGCGAACATCGACCGGCTGCTTTCGAGTCCCTACGTGCGATGCATGGAAACGGTCGTTCCGCTGGCAGGTATGCGCGGCCTCGCGATCGAGCCGGTCGACGCGCTGACCGAGGGCGCGACCCTCGACGGTGCGCTGGCGTTGGTCCGCAAGCACGCCCACCACGACGTGGTGATGTGCATGCACGGCGACGTAATGCCGATGCTGCTCGAGTACTACGAGGACCGTGGCGTTCCGTTCGACGCGGCGCCGACCTGGCCCAAGGGCTGCACGTGGGTGCTCGACGTCGACGTAACCGGCGAGGTCGTGGCGGCGCGCTACCTGCCCCCACCGCCCGACGAACCGTAGGCCGACTCGGCCGCGGCGACCCGTTCGTAGCGGTAACCGACACCCCGGACCGTGACGATGCGGCCGGGTTTGGCCGGGTCGCTCTCGATCTTCGATCGCAAGCGCTTGATGTGCACGTCGAGCGTCTTCGTGTCGCCGTAGTAGTTCGGCCCCCACACCCGGTCGATGAGCACGTCGCGCGTGAGTACCCGTCCGGCGTTGGCCATAAGGATCTCGAGCAACTCGAACTCCTTGAGCGGCAGGGCAACGGGAATGTTGCGGACGTAGACCTCGTGGCGGGCTGCGTCGAGGCGCACGTCGCCCACTTCCAATACGTCGGGATGTTCCGGGTCCTCGTCGCCGATGGGAACCCGGCGCAGTGCCGCCCTGACGCGAGCAATCAGCTCGCGCAACCGGAACGGTTTCGTGACGTAATCGTCGGCACCGACTTCGAGCCCCACAACCGCGTCGATTTCGGAGTTTCGGGCGGTGACCATGATGATCGGGACGCGCGAGCGGCTGCGGATCTCACGGCACACGTCGACACCGGTCATCTTCGGCAGCATGACGTCGAGGAGCACGAGCGCGGGTTTCGAGGCTTCGAATCGGGCAAGTGCCTCGACGCCGTCGGCCGCGGTGTCGACGAGGAAGCCCTCGCGCTGGAGAGCTACCTGGAGGGCGTCGCGGTACGACTGCTCGTCGTCGACGACCAGGATGAGGGGTGGGTCGGCCATTAGGACGCCTCCGAAACAGAACGCGGCCCGCCGTTCGACAGCGGGATGAACAACGTGAACGTCGAACCTTCGCCTTCGCGTGAAGTCACCGTGACCTCGCCGCCGTGGGCTTGCGCGACGTGGCGCACGATCGAGAGGCCGAGACCGGTCCCACCGGTTTCGCGACTGCGGGCCCGGTCGACCCGGTAGAACCGTTCGAAGATACGTTCGAGGTCGCGAGTCGGGATGCCGATGCCGTGGTCGCACACGATCAGCGCAACCCGGTCGCCTTCCACGCGTGCGCCGATCTCGACCGTCTCACCTGGCTCCGAGTACTTAATCGCATTGTCGAGCAGGTTCACCAGGGCGCTGCGCAACTGCCGATGGTCGCATTCCAGGTCGACGTCGGGCGGCCGCGGTGTCACGCTGAGCGGAACGCCCGCGGTCTCCGCCGCCGTGCGCACGACCTCGACGGCTTCGTTGACGAGCACGGGCACCGGGAGCGGCTCACGCGTCGGGGCTTCCTGGGCCTCGATGAGACTGAGATCGAGAAGGTCGTCGACGATCTGCGCGAGCCGGTCGGCTTCGCGCACGACGCGCTCGGCCAGCCGCAGCATCACGACCATGTCGTCGCTCGCAGCCATGGTTTCGGCGAGCAACGCGAGCGCGCCAATGGGGGTCTTCAACTCGTGGCTCACGTTCGCGACGAAGTCGCGCCGCACGCTCTCCACCCGCCGCGACTCGGTCACGTCGCGGCTGAATCCCACCGCGCCGACGACCACACCGTCGCGACGGAGGGGGAACGCCCGCAGGTGGAGGGCCTGACGGGGTGGGCCGTAGAGCTGCATCTCGCGGTCTGCGCCCCGACCGTCGAGCGCCTCGCGCAGGAGTTCGCGCAGCGCGTCCTCGGCGAGTACTTCGCCGTGCCGGGCGCCTTCGAATCGCCGTGCCGACGCGTTGCGCACGACCTCGCGACCGAGCCGGTCGATCACGACGATCGCGTCCGACGACTCGTCGAGCGCGCCGAGCAACCAGTGCTGCATCGATTCGGCCTGCGCGACTCGGTCGTCGGCGGTCTCGAGCGCTTCGACGACCGCGACCTCGGTCGGGTCCTCGGCCCGCGCGTGAAGCGCGCTCCGCACCCGTTGCAGCTCTCGACTTCTCGTTTGCAGTCGCACGACACTCACGATCACGATCAGCCAACCGGCGATGGCGACGACCAACAGTGCGCCGTTCAAGCTCGGCGCGCCCGCGGTCGGCTCATCGTCGTCTCATCGTCGTCTCACCCGAACCGGCCGGTGATGTAGCCCTCGGTGCGGGAGTCGGACGGATTCGTGAAGATCTTGTCGGTCGAGTCGAACTCTACGAGGTGACCGACCCGGCCGTGTTGTTCGATGTCGGTCGTCATGAATGCCGTCATGTCGGACACGCGCGCGGCCTGCTGCATGTTGTGCGTGACGATGACGATGGTGTACTCGCGCTTGAGGTCGCCCATGAGGTCTTCGATGCGCGCGGTCGCGATCGGGTCGAGCGCCGAGCATGGTTCGTCCATCAGGATGACGTCGGGTTCGACGGCAAGGCACCGAGCGATGCACAACCGTTGCTGCTGGCCGCCTGAGAGCGCGAAGGCCGACTCTTTGAGTTTGTCCTTCACTTCGTCCCACAGTGCCGAGCGAGTGAGTGCCTGCTCGACGATCTCGTCGAGACCTTTGCGCCGGCCCATGATGCGAGGACCGAATGCGACGTTGTCGAAGATCGACTTCGGAAACGGGTTCGGCTTCTGGAACACCATGCCGATGCGGCGGCGCACCTCGACCGGGTCGACAGCCGGCGCGTAGAGATCCTGCCCGTGGTACGCGAGATGGCCACTCACCTTGGCGCCCGGAATGAGGTCGTTCATGCGGTTGAACGACCTCAACAAGGTGCTCTTCCCGCAACCCGAGGGCCCGATCAACGCCGTGATCCGCCGCTTGGCGACATCGAGCGACACGCCCTCGACCGCCAGCACTCCCGAGTAGCGAACGTCGACGCCGCTGACCTCGAAGACGATTTCCTCGGGCGCTTCCGGCTCCGGTGAGGGCGTACTCGTCTCCGTTCGGTTGATGGCGATCGTCGGCATTCCCTCACCTGCACTCGACACGTCGTCGGCCTTCCGGAAGCTGTGGCGATTACGTGGCTCCAGCATCGCGGCTGGCCCCGGCGGTCGCCAAGCCCGGTGACCAGGCTAGGGATAGTGCCTGGCTATTGCGTACCCTCGTGGTAGCGAACCCATGAACGAGGGGTGAACACGGCCCGGGGCGGTCCGTGCCCCTCCGCTCGGCACGGCAGACTCTCTTCACCCGCATTCTCATGGACTATCGGGGCTAGGAGGCGAAATGGCCGAGATCAGACGGTCATACCACGAGCAGTTGCACGAGATCCGCGAGGACGTCGTGAAACTCGCGGCCAAGACCTGCGAGCAAATCGGAGGCGCCACCCAGGCCCTGCTCGACGGCGACCTGGCCCTGGTCGACCGCATCTACGAGGACCACCGCGACATCGAGAACCGGGTCGTGGGGGTCGAACAGCGGGTGTATCAGCTCTTCGCGCTGCAGCAACCTATGGCCTCCGACCTGCGCGAATTGCTCGCCGTGCTGCGCATCCTGCACGAGATCGAGCTGACCGCCGGTCTCATGCGCAACGTGGCCCGCGCCACCCGCCGCATCTACCCGCGGGCCCTTGACCCGCGCATTCGCGGCATCGTCGAGCGCATGGGCGCGCAGGCCGGCGTCCAGGTGCACCTCTCGGTCGACGCGTTCAGCGAGAACGACGCCCGGGTCGCGGCCGCCCTGCCCGACATGGACGACGTCATGGACGACCTCCAGAAAGAACTGTTCCGGGCGATCTTCGCGGTCGGCGCCCCGGACGAGTCGTCGCTCCAGATGGCGGTGCAAATGGCGTTCGTCGGCCGCGACTACGAACGGGCCGCCGACCACTCGGTCATGATCGGCCGTTGGGTCGCCTTCATGGTCACGGGCGAACTCCCCGGCGAACCCGCACCCTCCGACGCGATCGAACTCTGAAGCGACGGGCGAACTCTGAAGCGACGGGCGAACTCTGAGGCCGCGGGCCTGCAGGCCGCGTCGTCGATCGTTCCGGTCGGGTTTACCTCTCGTTCACTCGGGCGTTGTCGCGCCTCCATCCGCCGTTCTTACGCTGAGCACGTACATCGACTACTTCCCAATGACCCATCGAAAGGGGTTCGATGTGAGTGACTCTCGGACGCGCCGGCGGGTGTTCATTGCACTCCTGGCCGTATTCGCCCTCGTGCTCGCAGCCTGCGGCGGCGACGACGATGACGACACCTCCGAAGGCACCGATGGCGGGGGTGACCTGAGCGGCGAGATCGTCGTTTCCGGCTCCTCGACGGTCGAGCCCATCTCGTCGCTGGTCGGCGAGCTGTTCTCGGGTGAGAACCCCGACGTCGCCGTGCGAGTCGACGGTCCGGGCACCGGCGACGGCTTCCAGCTCTTCTGCGCGGGTGAGATCGACATCGCCGACGCCTCGCGAGCCATCAAGGACGAGGAAGCAGCAGTGTGCGCGGACGCGGGCATCGAGTACGTCGAACTCCAGGTCGCGATCGACGGCATCACCGTGGTCACGAACCCGGCCAACGACGCCGTCACCTGCCTCACCTTCGAGCAGCTGTACGGCCTGGTCGGCCCCGAATCCGAGGGCTTCGAGCGCTGGAGCGACGCCAACGAGTTGGTCACCGAGATCGGTGGCGAGGGCAACCTCCCCGACGCCGACCTCGACATCACCGCGCCGGGCGAAGAGTCCGGAACGTACGACTCGTTCATCGAGATCGCGCTGAAGAGCATCCTCGAGGCTCGCCTCGAGGCGGGCGCCATCACCGAAGACCAGGTCGAGACCACCCGTCCCGACTACTCGTCGCAGGCCAACGACAACGCGATCATCGAAGGCATCGGCGGCAGCGACACGTCGCTCGGCTGGGTCGGGTTCGCATTCGCCGACCTGAACAGCGACAGCGTCAAAGCAATCGAGGTCGACGGCGGCGACGGCTGTGTCGCACCCTCGGCGGAAACGATCGCCGACGGTACCTACCCGATCTCCCGGCCGCTGTTCATCTACGTCAACAAGGCGAAGGCGACCACGAACGCGGCCGTGGCGGCCTACGTCGACTTCTACCTCTCGGACGCCGGCTACGAGGCGGTGGCCGAGGCCGACTACGTCCAGCTCGACGAGGCCGCTTGGCAGGAGACGATCAGCACGTGGGAAGCCGCCGGGATCTAGCCGGCAGCACGAGGGTGGGAGGCGGGTGATCCCCGCCTCCCGCTACGTTGCCGAGCCCAGGGCTTCGCCAGCAAACGACGAGCAGGTAGGGCAATGACAGGCCAGGCGCAAGCCGTAGGTGCGGACACTCTCCGGGTCCGCGCGGGCGATCGAGCACCGGAGGCTGTAGCCGCATGACCGCGGTGCCCATCTCGGGCGGGATCGACCTCAGCGGCAACAGGCGGCGGCATCGTCGCGAGGCCTGGATCCGCCGGGCCTTCTTCGCGGCCGCGCTGTCGTCGGTCGTCATCAGCGGCGCGATCGTGCTGTCGCTCGTCGGCGAGGCGTTCTCGTTCCTTTCCGACGTCGACCTCTCCACGCTGTGGTCGAGCGGGTGGTACCCGCGCCGCGGTTCGTTCGACGTCAAGACGCTGTTCGTCGGGTCGGTCATCGTGACGGGCATCGCGATGAGCATCGCGACACCGCTCGGGCTCGGCGCCGCCATCTACCTGTCGGAATACGCGAAGCCCGGTGCCCGCAAGGTGCTGAAGCCGATCCTCGAGATCCTCGCCGGCATTCCGAGCATCGTGATCGCGTTCTTCGCGCTCCGAGTGATCGGGCCCGACTTTGTCCAGAGCATCAATCCGGAAGCGCCCTTGACCACGCTGCTGGCGGCGGGCATAGGGGTCGGCATCCTCGTGATCCCGCTCGTCGCGTCGGTTACCGAGGACGCGTTGCGGGCGGTACCGCGGTCGCTGCGCGAGGCGTCGTACGGCATGGGCGCGAAGAAAGCGACAACGAGCCTGCGCGTCGTGTTCCCGGCCGCGATCTCGGGAGTGGTCGCGTCGATCATCCTCGCCGCGTCACGCGCGCTCGGCGAGACGATGGTGGTCGCGCTCGCGGCCGGGGGCTCCGGTGGTTCCCAGTTCACGACCGACCCCTTCAGCGAAGGTCAGACGATCACCGCGGCGATGATCGCCGTGGCCCAGGGGACCGACCAGGTCGCCGGCGGCGGGGGTGGCTCGGCCAACCTCGCGTACCAGAGCCTCTTCTTCCTGGGTCTGTTGCTCTTCTTGTTCACGATGGGTCTCAACTTCATCGGCGACCGTTTCGTGCGGCGCGTGCGCGAGGCCTACTGATGACGGCCGTGACGACTCCGCTTCCCGCCTCGACGTCGCTTGGGCGGCGGGGCATCGACTACTGGGGCCTGGCATTCCAGGCGTCATTGGTGTTCTGCCTCGTCGCCTGCTTCGGGCTCCTGCTCATCCTCGTCGGCGGCCTCATCGGCGACGGTTGGGTCGTCTTCGACGAACGCGGTACCGACTTCTTGAGGAGCAACCTCTCGACGAGGCCCGCGCAGGCCGGCGTCGCGCAGGCGATCAAGGGTTCGCTGATGCTCGCCGGCTTCGTTGTGGTGATCGCGTTCCCGCTCGGCATTGCGACGGCCGTGTACCTCGAGGAGTACGCGCCCGACACCCGCGTGACCCGCTTCATCGCGCTGAACATCCGCAACCTCGCGGGCGTGCCGTCGGTGGTGTACGGGCTGCTCGGCCTGGCGGTGTTCGTGGAACTGCTCGGCACCGACATGAACGAGAACGGCGGCATCACCGGCGGTCGGTCGCTCCTCGCGGGCGGCATGACGCTCGCAATCCTCGTCCTGCCCATCGTCATCATCACCGCGGCCGAGTCGATCCGCGCCGTCCCGCAGTCACTGCGCGAGGGCGGCTACGGCCTCGGCGCGACACGGTCGGAGGTCGTGCGGACGCTCGTCATGCCCAACGCGGCCCCGGGCATCCTGACGGGAACGGTGCTGTCACTTTCACGCGCGCTCGGCGAGACGGCGCCGCTCATCCTGACGGGCGCCGTGCTCTCGACGTTCTTCACGACACCCAACTACAGCATCCCGGATCAGATCACGGGCGACTACACGGCACTGCCCGTCGTGATCTACACGTGGGCGCGCCAGGCCAAGCTCGAGTTCAAGGGCGAGCTTGCGTCGGCCGCGATCCTCGTGCTGCTCGGCATCACCTTGTTGTGCAACGCCGCCGCGGTTCTGCTGCGCAATCGCTACGACAAGGACCGTTGACGCGGCCTACTCGGGGTCGTCGCCGAGGTCCCATTCGAGGATGAGGTGCTCGCGTTCGGCGTCGCGCGCTACGCGCTCACGGTTGCGCCGGAACTGCGGGTCGTAGACCGGCAGCAGTTGCAGCCGGGCCATGGCCCGCGTCCGGAACTCGTCGATGGTGCCCCCGTCGCCGAAGACGCGGTGGATCTCCCAGTGGGGCGCGACCGGGCCGGTGTACACGACCTTGACGTGCCCCTTGGGCGGGATCTCCTCTTCGAGTTCTCCAGGTTCCATCGCCATAGAGGAAGGAGGGTACCGAACTACAGGCTGTCGGGCCGTTCCCGCAGCGTGAGCGTGACGGTCTCGGTCTCACCGTCGCGGATCACGACGACCTCGATCTCGTCACCGGGCTGGTGGCGCCGCACCGCACGAGCGACATCCTCGGGCCGCAAGATCTCGGTACCGCCGACCTCGATGATGAGGTCGCCGGCGGTGATGCCGGCCTCTTCGGCGGCCGTGTCCTCGGTGACTTCGGTGACGAATGCACCGTTGTCGGTCGTGAGGTCGCGGTCGACGACGAGGGCCGGGGTCACCGGTTCCGTGAGCACGCCGAGGAACGCAACCCGCGGTGTACGGCCCGCGAGCAGTTCGTCGATGACCGGTTTGGCGTCGGAGATCGCGATGGCGAACCCGACGTTGTTGGCCGTTTCGGGACTCGCGATCGCGCTGTTGATGCCGACGACGCGGCCGCGGGTGTCGACGAGCGGTCCGCCCGAGTTCCCCGGGTTGATCGCAGCGTCGGTCTGGATCGCGTTCACGAGCACTTCGTCTTCGACGCCGACCGTGCGGTCGAGGCCGGACACGATGCCGGTTGTCACGGTCGCGCCGCTGCCTTCGGAGAGGTCCAGCGCGTTGCCGATGGCGACGACGGCGTCGCCGACTTGCAGTTCGTCGGAATCACCCAACTCGACGGTGGGGAGACCGGTGCGATCGACTCGCACAACCGCGAGGTCGAACTGGGCGGCGCTGCCCACGACCTCGCCGTTGAGCTCGTCGCCGTCCGCGAGACGGACGGTGACCTTGTTCGCGCCGGCAACCACGTGCGCGTTGGTGACGATGACGCCGTCGGAGTCGGTGATGAAGCCGGTGCCGGTGCCTTCGCCGAAGTCACCACTGGCCTGGATGCGCACGACTGCGGGCCGAACGACATCGACGATCTCGCGGATGTCGCCGGGCGCTTCGAGCGCGGTCGCGGGGCGGGCTTCGCCGTTCTCGCTCTGCACGATCGTGTTGGTCGACGACGTCGCGTCGTCGTCGAATGCGACGAGCAGGCCGCCGGCCACGAGCGCGCCGACGAGCCCGCCGACGAGTCCGCCGACGAACGCGCCGCGCACGGCGCCACGCGACGGTGTCGTTGTCGAAGGAGTTGTCGCGGAGGGTGAGCGCCCGACGAGTGGAGGTGTCGGGTCGGTCGGACCGCCCGGGGCCGAGTCTGCGGGTGCTTGCCACGGATTCGCGGGCGGGGTCCAGCCCCACGTGGGCGCCGCCGGCGCGGGCGTGGGCGCCACTTCAGGCTCCGGAACCGGGATCGCGGCGGCGGGAACGGCCTCCGCGACCTCACTGGGACCGGTCGTTGCGGATTCCGGACCGTTGGGTTCGGCCGGGTTCTGACCGGTTTGGGCCTCGTTATCCATCCGTTGCTCCGTAGCTCGCCGGATACATGCTGGTACGTGTCGTCAACGCCCGACGCATCCTTCAGCGTTCCTCGAACGTCTGAGAGTTTGCTGAGACTTCTGCTCGAACACCCGAACTTGCGGTATGACGGGAACCGAGCAGCCCCGCACGTCGTTCAACGGAGGTGAACGTGGATGACACCCCCGATGAGTACGCCTGGATGTTGCATGCCCGCTGCCGCGGCGTCACACCAGCCGAGTTCTTCCCGTCTGACGGTACCGGCGTCGAGTCCGCGCAACGCGTGTGCGACGGCTGCCCGGTACGACCCGCGTGTCTCGAGTACGCGCTCACCCACCGCATCGAACACGGCGTGTGGGGCGGAGCGTCGGAACGCGAGCGCCGTCGTATCTTGCGCCGCCGCCGCGACATGACACCCGCGCCGACCGACCCGGTCGCGCCGATCGCGGCCGTCCGCGCCGCACCGGATACTCCGGTCGAGCGGACGCCCATCGCGGCCGACCCGGTCAAGGTCACCAACGAAACGGTTCGATCACCAGGCGTGTGAACTGATCCATCGCGCCGTCGTCCGGCGCGGACACATCGGCGGCGATCGCCAGGAGTTCGGCGGCGGGGACGTCGCCGACACACGTGTAGACGACCCCGCCCCGTTCGAACACCAGCGCGTCGCCGACCGGGAGCGCGTAGCGGCGGGCATCGTGGCCGGCGACTTCGACTTCGTCGTCGCTCGCGGGCAACCGGTCCCAGTCGAGCGAGCCGCGCTGCTCGAACACCGAGATACTGAGCACACCGTCGGTGTAGTACAGCTGCGCAAGGTCGCCGCCGTGGAGCCACCGGTTCACCAGGTGGAACCCGGACCCGGCCTCACCCGGATCCTGCATCGGTTCGTCGAGATCGTCGACGGCCGTGGGCGCGCCGGATGCATCGGGCAACGTCGACGACGACGACGCGAGCCGGGGCGCGATCTCTTCGAAGCGCGTGAACCACACCGCCCGCGCGACCTGCCCGTCGGCATCGAGCGTTTCGCGGCGCAGGACAACGCCGGTTTCGTCGTCGAGGTACACACGCGTCACGACCGCGGCACCGTTGGTCGCCTCGTACATGGTCGTCGCCCGCTCGGCCACGGCCGGACCGGGTGTCTCGGTGATCGTGTACTTGCTCGATGCCAGTTCCGGCTGCGCCGTCGCGCTCGCTTTGGCGAGCATGGTCCACGCCGCGCCCGTGTCGAGCATCGCTTCCGAATCGCTGCCGACGAGGGTCCGCTCCGCGTCGATCTCGACGACACCGCCCGCGGCTTGTACGTCGAGTTCTTCGCGGTGGCGACCGGCGCGGTCATGCCACTCGACCACGACGGTTCCCGAGAACGCGAGCGTCTCCACCTGGGCCCGGGCCTCCTCGAGGACGCCGTCCCACTGCTCCGTGTCACCTTCTCGTGTTTGCGCCGTGGCCGTCGCACCGATCGCAAGCGCGTTTGCGATCACGCCGCCGCCCACGAG
>JANNHK010000134.1:0-2652 GCA_031404355.1 Actinomycetes bacterium | reverse complement strand
GAGTGTTCCGAACGCGTCGTCGCGGATGTGGAGCAGCCGTTCGCTCAGTGAACGTTCGCTCGCGACGGTGAAGTCCCACGCGAGGTAGAGGTCGTCGCGCGCGACACCGGCCGCGTCGAGATCGGTGAACACCTGCTCCATCGCGTCACGGCGCGCTTCCACTTCGGGGATACCGGTGTCGAGCTGATCGCGGAACGCACGGAACGCATCCGACGGCGCGATCGGGTCGCCGGCCGAGTCGACCAGCCCGCGCAACGCGACGACGTGGCGATGCCCTTCGGCGAGCGCGACCGCGGGCGTGACGATGAGTGCCTGGCGGGTCGGGTCTTCGGCGTTGGCGTCGAGCTCGGCCCAGAACGGCACGCGGTCGCCGGTGTCGGCGTCGAGGAGCACGATCGCGGCATCGTCGGCGAGTGACGCTTCGATGTCGGTGATCGGCGGCAGCGCCGACGCTTCGACGTCGAGGTCGGGCACCACGGTCATGATCAACGAACCGGGGGAGAAGCCGTCGTTGCGGTTCCACTCGGCCGGGTCGATGCGCACACCGTCGGCGTTGGCCGGGAGCGCGTCGGCACCGAACGCGACCCGCAACCCGGTGTCGGTCGTCTCGTCGGCGACGGTGAACACGTTCGACGGGAACGGCAGGATGCACGCCGCCTCGTCGAGCACCTCGCACCCGGCCGGGTCGGCGACGGTCAGCTCGATCGAGCCCTCCGTCGTGGACTCCGGTTCCGCCGCCTCGTCATCGTCGTCGCCGCTGCACGCCGTCGCGACCAGGACCGCCACCACCAGCACCGCGATTCCCCGCATGGCCGCGGACGTTACGTCATTGATTGCCCGCCCAGAGGGCGGCGACCGGTGTGCCGACCAACTGCCCAGTACCGCTCTCACGCGGTGATCAGTACCGCTCTCACGCGCTTTGGCAATACAAGCGGACCAAATCTGTATAGATAGCTATGAACTGGTTGGATATACTCCTCCCATGGCGAAGCGACTGGTGGACATCGACGACGACCTGCTGCAGGAGGCCACGAGCGTGCTCGGGGCGGCGACGATGAAGGAAGCCGTGAACCGCTCGTTGGCGGAGGTCGTACACGCGGCCCGGCGCCGGCGGCACGCGGACCGGCTGGCGCGCATGGACGGCCTGGACCTCGACGACGGCGACGTGATGGCGCACGCGTGGCGCTGAGCGCGCGCTACCTGGCGGACACGAGCGCGCTCGCGCGGTTCCCGAACCCGGCAGTCGAGCAACGGTTACGGCCACTGCTCGAGGACGGGTTGCTCGCGACGTGCGCGATCGTGGACCTCGAGGTGCTCTACAGCGCACGGAACCTCGCGGACTACGAGGCGATCCTCGAGGAGCGGCGCGCACTTGACGAAGCGCCGATCACGGCCGAGGTGATGGCGAGCGCGGTCGATATCCAACACGAGCTCGCGCGAAGTGGCGGGCATCGTGTTCCCATCCCGGACGTGATCATCGCGGCGACGGCCGTGGCTTCGGGGCTCACGGTGTTGCACTACGACGCGGACTTCGAACGCATCGCCGAGGTCGTCGACCTCGCGCACGAGTGGGTAGTGCCCGGCGGCAGCCTGTAACGACCGGCATCTACTCGCGCGTCGCGAGAGCGCGGCTGGTCATTCGCCACGACGGACCTCGCGCAGATGTTCGGCGGCGTCCTCGCCGCGCACGCCGGTGTCGCGCAGGTCGACGTAGACGCGTGGCCACGGCGCGACCCGCAGGCCGTCGACCGTCTCGGCCAGGCGCCGCACCGCGACCGATGCGAACGGTCGCAGCGTCAGTCGTCCGCCGTCGATGGGTGTGAGATCGGCCCTGCGTGCAACCATCTCGAGCCCCGGAATCGTGGCCGCGTCGACATACACGACGACCGACGTGACGTTGGTGAGCAGCGGTGCGAGTACGGCGCCCGCCGCGGCGCCGGTGGCCGCCCACGCGATGCCGAGCGTGTCCCACCGGTGACCGAGGTCGATCAGTCCGGTGATCGAGTCGCGCCACGTCACGCCGACGGTGACCCGTTCCTTCGGTGCCAACGATGTCGCGGCCGCCGCGTACGCGTCGAGCAGTGCGTCGACATCGGCGACTCGGCGCGCCGATCCACGACCCCGCGCCGCGTCGCGTGCGAGGAGGCCGAGATGGGTGAGCACGCGCAGCGCATTGGTGCAGGTTCCCGTCGAAAGTCCTGTCGCCGCCTCCGTCGTCGCCACCGTTGCGGCGGTTCCGCACAGGAGGGTTTCCGCGACCGCGACGACGGCCGGTGTCCACGTCGGAACAGCAGGCGCAACCTGCTCGGCCCGTCCGGCGCGCGAGACGAGGAGCGACCCGAGAGCAATCTCGGCGTTGCTCATCTCGTCGACCCAACCGATACCCGCGGTAGAGAGCGCGGCACGGGCACCGGGCGACATGCGCCGCGCCGCCACGACGTCGGGACGGGATCGTTCGTCGGCGAGGAGTGCACTGACCTGGCGGATCCAGCCTTCGCCGGCCCACCCGAGCCGGATCCGCCGGCCCGCGAGCTTGACGTCGACGCTCGGTCCTCGCGTACCGAGTACCCGGACTTCGGTCGCGGGTGGAAGCACGGCTCGGAGCGCGTCGACGGCTCGCCGGGAGTGGCCATCGAGTTCAAGGGCGGCGTG
>JANNHK010000133.1:0-9757 GCA_031404355.1 Actinomycetes bacterium | reverse complement strand
GGTATCCGACCTACCCCGGGGTTCGGCCGGAGCTCGCGGTGCAGGATTCGATGCCGCACCTCGCGGTCTTGGCCCAGGACCCGGTCAATCTCGAACTTGCCGCGATCGACGTCGGCTCGGGAAACCTCAGCGCGTACAACCCCGCGACGCGCGCGTTCACGAGCCCCGAGTCGGTGAAGCGGCTGCCCCATTCGTTGTTCGAAGAGTTCACGCAGTTCTGCCGTGCGAACGGTGTGCGCCCGTACCTCGGTGTCTACGAGCCGGGGCACCTTCGCCATCTCGCGGCGTATCTCGACCTCGGCTGGCTTGATGCGCCGCTCGTGATCAAGTGCTTCTTCTCGGAGCACCACGCGTACGGCCTGCCGCCGGTCGCACGCAGCGTGGAGATGACGGCCGAGTTGATCGACACCGTGTTGGCGGGAGTCGAGTGCACCTGGGTGGTGCAGTGCTACGGACGCGGCATCGCCGAGCTTGCTCGTCCCGCGCTCGCGCTCGGCGGCCACGTGCGCGTCGGACTCGGTGACTACCACCCGTGGGACTGGCCCGACCCGACCAGCGATCAGCCGACGAATGCTGCACTCGTGGAACGTGCCGCCGAGCTCGCGGCGGTCGCGGGTCGTCCGCTCGCAACCGTGGCGGAGACGCGTACGCGCTTTGGTCTCGAACCCGCACTGCAACCGAACTGAGGAGATCACAATGGGATTGTTCCGTAAAGGTGGCGAAAAGAAGCGCCGCTTTCAGATGCGCGAGAAGATGATGTCGATCGGCGACGACTACTGGATCGAAGACGAAGACGGCAACAAGGCGTTCAAGGTCGACGGCAAGGCCATGAGCATCCGCGACACGTGGGTGCTCGAAGACGCTAACGGCCGTGAAGTCGCGACGATCAGAGAGAAGAAGCTGAGCATCCGCGACAAGATCAAGATCGAGATCACCGGCACCGACGGGCAGAAGCAAGAAGCTCAGGTGAAGAAGGGGATCGTCGGCATCCGCGACCGGTTCGAGGTCGATGTCGAGAACGGACACGATCTGAAGATCAAGGGCAACTTCGCCGACCACGAGTACAAGATCCATCGCGACGGCGACAAGATCGCCGAGATCTCGAAGAAGTGGTTCAAGCTGCGCGACACCTACGGCGTCGAGATCGAGCACGCGGCCGACGCCGTCCTTATCCTCGCGGTCACCGTGGCCGTCGACGCGATGTCACACGAGATCGCCTAGCCCCGAAAGAAGGCGTCTCGGTTGGCGCTCCCGGCCCCAGATTCGCGGCCGGACCCTGCCGGATCGACGGGCGCCCCAGGGGCCGGTGGGGGGCCGCCCGGATGGTCTCGCGGGCCGCTCGGCCCGACGATGGGTGCATGAACGAACGCCTCGCCACGCTCCCGGCCCTCGCCACGGTCGCCCTGTTCTCGTCGGTCGTCGTGATGATCGTCGTCGAGCTGATGGTCGACCGGGTGCGCAACCGCGGCATCGACGTACGGGACACGTTGAACTCGTGGAGCATCGGCCTCGGCTACCTGGGCTCCAAGGTGATCGCCGGCAAGGTGCTCGGCTTCGCGCTGTACCTCTACTTGTACGACCAGTTCCGCTTCTTCACCCTCGACATCGCCAACCCGCTGCACTGGATCGGCGCCTGGCTCGTCGGCGATTTCATGTACTACTGGATCCACCGCGCCGAGCACCGCGTGCGGGTGCTGTGGTGCACCCACCTCGTCCACCACTCGTCGCGGGAGTTCTCGTTCACCACCGCCGTGCGGATGCCGTGGACCGAAGTGCTCTACAAGCCGATCACGGGGCTGTGGGCCCCGCTGCTCGGCGTGCACCCGGCGATGGGCGCGGCGATGGGTGCCGTGGCCTTGATGATCGGCCAGCTGCAGCACACGAAGCTCGTCGGCAGGCTCGGCCCGCTCGACTGGCTGTTCAGCACCCCGTCGAACCACCGGGTGCACCACGCCAGCAATGCGCAGTACATCGACAAGAACTTCGGATCGACGACGATGATCTGGGACCACGTGTTCGGCACCTACGCCGCCGAAGTCGAGCCGCCGGTCTACGGCCTCACCAAGAACCTCGACGCCCGCACCCCGCTCGCGATCGTGGCCGGTGGCTACCCCGAACTTCTCTCGGACCTCCGGGCCACCACCGGCAAACGGAACCGGATGCGGCTCTGCCTCGGAGCACCGGCCTGACCGTTCGAACTGGCGTTTTTCAGGCAGACGACGCCTGCCTGACTCACGCCAGTTGCCTGACTCACGCCAGTTGGTTGAGTCAAGGAGTCAGGGGCCGGGCGGGCGCTTGCGGACCTCGGGGTTGTAGCACGCGCCCTTCATCCCGAGCATCTGCGCGGGCACGCACCGGTTCGAGTTGCGGCACAGCCGCGGCGCGGGATCGGAGCCGAGGATGCGCTCGGCAAGGTCGGGTTCGGCGTAGAACGGCCGCCCGATTCCCACCATGTCGGCCTGGCCCTGCTCGACGATCTCGTGCGCTTCGGCCGCGGTGCGGATCCCGCCTACCGCGAACACGGGGATGCCTGCGGCGCGCTTGGCCGCGCTGAACAGGTCGCGGTTCCACACGGGTGCGAACTTCGCGCGTTGCGCGCCCCACCACGCGCCGCCTTTGATGATGGCGCGCCGCCGGCGCGCGGGCGCGGCGCGGCGCAAGCGCTCGGCCATGGACTTGTTGGTCCAGAACGAGTCGGGTACGTCGCCGCGCGACAACGTCGTGTCGGGGAATACCGAGACCGCGACCGGCGTGATCGCGTCGTAACCCCACTCTTCGACGAGGCGGCACAGTTCGAGCGCCTCGGCCGGCGTCGAACGGGCGAAGCCGGGCGGTGCCGTCTCGGTCGGCACCTTCACCGTGCAGGGGTAGTCGGCGCCGGCCCGTTCGGCGACGGCCTCGCGAATCAAGCGCAGCACGCGCGCCCGGCCTTCGAGGCTTCCGCCGAACTCGTCGTCGCGCCGGTTGTAGAACGGCGAGAGGAACTGGTCGAGGAGCTTCGCGTTCGCGGAGCCGAGTTGCACGCCGTCGTAGCCCGCGGCGCGCGCCCATGCCGCGAGGTCGCCGTAGCGCGCCGCCATCGCGCGCACTTCGTCGGTGCGCATGACGTGCACGGGTACGCCGACGAACGCGGCCTTCAAGAGCCACGGCACCGTGGACGCGGCGAGGATCGGGCCCCGGCGTTGCGACGCGTACGGCTCGTGCCACGCCTCCATCGAGAACAGGCCGCCGTGCCCGAGTTGCAGGAAGATCGACGCGCCCTCGGCGTGCACCGCGTCGACCATCGGTGCGAGGCGGCCCATCTTTTTCTCGGTGTCGACACACGTCATGCCCGGCGACGTGCGTCCTTCGGGGAAGATGCACGACGAACCCTGGATGATCAGGCCGACACCGTGGTGCGCGTTCTCCACGAAGTGCCGCGCGTACACGTCGGCCGCGTCGTCGCCGTCGCCAGCTCCTTCGAGCACCGGCGCCCGGTACAACCGGTTGCGCACCGTCGCACCGCCGATGCGCAGAGGTTCAGACAACCGGGCCACGAGTCATCATGGCCCGGTTCCGGTTACTCAGGCGAGCGCGTCAGCGCTCGAACGAGTGACCAGAAGTCAGGCGACCCGGACTGATCGCCGGGTCGTCATCACCGCGAGCGCGATCGTCGCGATCGTGAGCAGGTAGACCGGCGGGAGCCAGTACCACGCAACGCTCGGCGCGAACGCACCGACGATGATCAGCCACAGCGCGGGGATCGGCCGCCGCGGCCGCATCCACAAGCCCAGTGCGAGTGCGCCCGCGAGGAGCATCGCGGTTCCGAGCCACACGAAGTCGTCCACCCCGATGTCGGAGCCGAATCCGAGCATCGGAAGCATCGTCACAACGATGCCGACGTCGATAGCGATGAGTACCACCAGGATGATGTCTTTGGTGCCGAGTGTCATGTCTGCTCCTTGGCTGACGCGTACGGGCGTGGCGCGGCGAACGGATCGCCGCCACGAGATGTCGGCCGCCATGCCGGCGAGCATGCGCCCGAGCATCTCGACCGAGAGCGCGGTGCGGCTCACGCCTTCGACCTGCGCGTCGGTCGCGTGCTCGAACAGATCGGATTCCAACTCCGCGCGCCGGCGCACCGCGGCTTCGTCGTCGAGCTGGCTCGTGTACGCGCGCAACCACGCGTGACAGACGCGGGCGCCCAGCGGGGGAGTGTTCACGCGGGTTCCACTCCCGGTTGCAGACGTGGGCTCGGGAGCTGGTCCCGCGCCGCGACCAGTGCGACGCGGCCCGCGCCGGTCACTTCGTACAGTCGGCGCCGAGGCCGGCCCGCCGTCGCCGCGATGTCGGGGTCCTCCCACAAGCTCGCGAGCAGGCCCGCCGCTTCGAGGCGGGCGAGCGCCTTGTACAAGGTGCCGTGCGCGGTGAGGACGCGCGCGCCGGAGGCATCCTGGAGCAACTTCGCGATGGCAAAGCCGTGAATCGGGTCGCGCGTGTCGACGGCCTGTTCGAGGATTGCGATCTCGAGTGGCAACAGGGTGCCGGGCCGGCGCCGAACCATGGACCGATTATAGGAAGATATCTGCCCAGTGTGCAACAGGCTTGACTTCGATGGCCTGACTCGTTGATCATTCACGTTAGCGTGAATGACTTGGACCAGACCCTCGCCGCCCTGGCCGACCCGACCCGCCGCCGGGTCGTCGACCTGTTGCGCGAGGGCCCGCACCGGGCGAGCGAGGTCGCCGACCGCATCGGCATGACCCGCCCCGCGATGAGCCGGCACCTCAAGGTGCTGCGCGCGAGCGGACTGGTCGACGTCGAGATGTCGGACGACGACGCACGCGGGCGCGTGTACACGTTGCGGACCGACGAGTTCGTCGCGTTGCAGGCGTGGATCGACCAGGTCCAGGCGTTCTGGACCGAGCAACTCGGATCGTTCAAGACGCACGCCGAACGCACCAAAGGCACGCGGTGACGAAGCCGGCGTCGGTGCGCGTGAGTGTGTACGTCGCGGTCGACGTCGAGACCGCGTTCAAGGTCTTCACCGACGAGATCGACGCGTGGTACCGGCGCGGGCCGCACGACCTCTACGACGCCGACCGATGCCGCGCGATCAGGTTCGAACCGGGGGTCGGCGGACGATTCATCGAGGTGTACGACGAGGACACGGGGGAGGGCCGCGACATCGCGGTCATCGAGGAGTGGGATCCGCCGCAGCGGCTCGTGTTCCGTGACAAGCGCAAGACCGTGTGTGAAGTGATGTTCGAAACTGTCGGCGACGAGACCAAGGTGACCCTCGAACACCGCGGGTTCGAACGGCTCGCGCCGCGCGCCGCGCAGCACGTGAACGATTTCGGCTGGCGCGTGATCCTGCCGTGGTACGAAGCGCATGTCGGCATCGCAACCGTGACCCGCGACGATCCCGCCGTCCGGGCCGTCGAAGGGAGCATCCCGTGAACTACCCACCCTTAATTCCGTACGTGTTCTACGAAGACGGCGCGGCCACGGTCGACTTCCTCCAGCAGGCGTTCGGCTTCCGCGAGCGCATGCGCGAGACCAACGACGACGGCTCGCTCGGGCACTGCGAACTCGAACTCGGCGACGCGGTGATCTTCGTCTCGGGCCTGCCCGCCGGTCACCGTAACCCGGCCCACCTGGGGAACGTCACGGGCGGCATCTACCTCTCGGTCCCCGACGTCGACAAGCACTTCGAGCGGGCCGAGGCGGCCGGCGCCACGATTCAGGGAAAGCCCGAGGATCAGCCCTATGGTGCGCGCAACTACGGCGCGTTGGATCCCGAAGGGCACCAGTGGTGGTTCTCGACTCCCATACCCGGCTGACAGCTTGAGACGCGGTTGAGATGACCGCGTGGATCTGGGCACCGAAGCGGCTCCTTTGGTGGATCGCCGTGCTGTTCATGATCGGTTCGACGTGCTTCGCGCTCGGATCGATGCCGCTGTACTTCGAGAACGTGAGCCCGCGCACCACCGGGCTCACGTTCTTCGTCGGCTCGATCTTCTTCACGTCCGCGTCGTTGTGCCAGTACCTGCAAACGGTGAACCCGTACGGCGAACACCGCCGGCGCGTGTTCGTGTGGGACACGAACTCACCCGACTGGGTCGCCGCCGTCGTGCAGTTCGCGGGCACGCTCTTCTTCAACGCGACCACCTTCCACGCACTGCAGACCAACCTCGACACCCAAGAGGCGAACCGCCTCGTGTGGGCCCCGGACGCGCTCGGCTCGGTCTGCTTCCTCGTGTCGAGCTACGTCGCGCTCATGGCGGTGCGCCATCGGGTGAACGCCCCCGGCCGCGACACCGACTGGTGGGGCGCGACACTGAACATGGTCGGCTCGGTCGCGTTCGGCCTCGCCGCGATCGCGTCGATCGTGCTCCCGACCACCGGCGAGGTGTGGAATGTCCGGGTGGTCAACGTGCAGACCTTCATCGGCGCCGTGTGCTTCCTCGTCGCCGCGTACATGCTGATTCCGCAAATGGCGAAGGAGCGCGTGTGACGCTCGACTACGACCCCGGCTACGGCCCGCTGCTCGACACGACGGTCCGCATCGCGACGTGGAACCTGTGGGGCCGGTACGGGCCGTGGGAGGCGCGCCTGCCCGCGATCGTCGAGACGCTCCGCACCGTCGACGCCGACATCGTCGCCCTGCAAGAAGTGTGGGACGACGACGACCGCAACCAGGCCCAGGTCGTCGCCGACGCGCTGGGCTACGAACCGCCGGTGTACGCCCACAACCTCGAACGCGACGGCGCCCGCTCGGGCAACGCCGTGGTCTCGCGCCGGCCGATCACCCGCCACGAAGTCCTCGTGCTGCCGCGTGAGGGCGGCAGGGCCCGCGACGACGAGGGCGAGGAACGCCTGTGCGTGTTCGCCGAAATCGACGGGCCCCGCGGGCCCATCCAGATCTACTGCGCGCACCTGAGCTGGCGGTCCGACCACAGCGCGGTGCGCCAGGAACAGGTCAAGGCGATGTGCTCGTTCGTGCGGGCGCAGCGGCCCCGCCCGTTTCCCGCGGTACTCGTCGGCGACCTGAACGCGGAGCCGAGCAGCGACGAGATGCGCATGCTTACCGGCCGGACCGCCGCGCCCGTCCCCGGTGTGATGTTCCGCGACGCGTGGGAAGTGGCGGGCGACGGGAGCGCGGGCAACACGATCTCCAATAGCAATCCGTTCAGCCGTGCCAACCTCGGACTGGAACAGCGCATCGACTACGTGATGGTCGGCCAGCCGAAGCTGGGCGGATGCGGGCACGTCGTGTCGATACGCATCATCGGCGACGAACCGGTCGACGGCATGTGCCCGTCGGACCACTTCGGTTTGGTCGCGGACCTTCGGTACTAGCGGAACGGCTCGCGTCTAGCCTCTGCACCATGACGTCGATCCCGGTCCTGCCCCGCGCCGCAAGCGCCGACGATGTCGAAGGCGCGCTGCGCGAGGCGGGGTGCGCGGTGGTGGAACGACTGGTCGAGCCCGCGTTGCTCGACGCGATTCGCGAGGAACTCGGGCCGTTTCTGCGCGCGACGCAGCCGGGGGCCGACGAGTTCGCGGGGCGCAACACGCGCCGCACCGGTGCACTCATCGCCCGCTCGCCCGGCTTCCGTGAACTCGCCGCCCATCCGTTGGTGTTGGGCGCGCTCGACCGAGTGCTCGCGGACCACGCGACGAGCTACCAGTTGCATCTCACGCAGATCATCGACATCGGGCCCGGCGAACCCGCGCAGCTCGTGCACCGCGACCAGTGGGCATTCGACTTCTTCCCGTTCCCCGCGGGGCACGAAGTGGAGTGCCACACGATGTGGGCGATGACCGACTTCACCGAAGCCAACGGCGCGACGCGCGTCATTCCCGGCAGCCACCGCTGGGAAGACCGGCTGCGTCCCGAAGTCGACGAGACGATCGCGGCCGAAATGGCGAAGGGTTCGGTGCTGCACCAGCGCGGCGCGTACGCGCTCGGCTACTTCGGTGATTTGCAGGACCCGATGGAAGCGCTCCACGGCCGCCGCGACGTCGCACCGAGCTTCACCCGCTCACCCTGAGGGCCACAACTATCCCTTCCATAGGGGCGTCGACGTGTCGAAGTCGACCGCCTTGCCCCACCCGTTGCGGTACGTCACCTCGTGCGCGGGCCGGCGCGCGGCGACACCCCACTTGCCGGTCGGGTAACCGAACGTCACACACGACGACATCACCCAGCCTTCGTCTCCGGGCACGCCGAGGATGTCGAGCACCTTCTGCAGCTCGAACGCCATCACGGTCGTCAACGATGCGCCGATACCCTCGGCGCGCGCCGCGAGCATCGCCGACCACGTCGCGGGGAAGATCGATCCGCCCGACGGGTCGTACTGGCAGAAGCTGAACAGCAACAGCGGGTAGCCCTCGAAGTGGTCGGCGAGATGTTGCGCGGAACGCTGGATGCTCAGAAGCTGCTTCGAGTCCGGGTCGTCGAGGTTCGCGCGAGCGGCGTCGAGCCGGTCCTTGTAGAACGAGTCCCACAGCCGGCCGAGACAGTCGCGGTAGATCGGGCCGAGCCGGCTCTTCATGCCCGCGTCGTCCACGAGCATGAATTTCCAGTTCTGCATATTGCCGCCGGTCGGTGCGCGCACGGCCGCATCGAGGATGCGCGCCTGTGCGTCGAGCGGGATCGGGTCGGGCTTCACTCGGCGCATGGCCCGGGTCGTATAGAGGGCTTCGTAGACGTCCATAGCGCCCAGCCTCGCGCACCCGCCGTACGATCGGCACGTGCGCACCTCGGCCCGCCTCGCGCTTGCCCGTTCTCGCGACCTCACGCTGGGCACGCTGCTCGAACAGTTCGCGGGCGTCCGGGGCGAACGGCCGTTGGCCGAAGAACCCGACGGCTGGAAGATCACCTACGCGGAGGCGGCCGATCTCGTGGCCCGGGCGGGCGCGACCGTCGCCGGCCGGGTCGACCCGGGCGACCGGGTCGTCGTGACGACACCCAACGGGTACCGCATGTTTCTCGCCGCGGCGGCAGTGGCCCGAGCCGGGGCGGTGGCTGTGCCGGTCAACCCGCGGATGAAGCCGGACGAGATCTCCTACGTCGTCGCCGACGCGGGCGCCCGCCTGCGCATCGACGACTTCGACGAGTTGGTCGAGGCCTCGCCCGGCCCGGCGCCGGCGGTGGCGGTCGAGCCGTCGGACATCGCGGTGCTCTTCTACACGTCGGGCACGACCGGGCGACCCAAGGGCGCGGAGCTGTCGCACCGGGCGCTCATCGGCGGCGCGCACGCCGGTGCACTGGTTCCCGAAGGCATCGTCGGCCACGGATGCGTCACGGGTATGCCGGTCGCGCACGTCGCCGGATTCGTCGGGCTCATCATGTTCGCGGCGACGGGTATCCCGCTGTATCTACTCACGCACTTCCGCCCGGACGACGCGCTCGACGCGATCGAGTCGCGGCGGGCGATGATGTTCCTCGGGGTCCCCGCGATGTACCGGATGCTGCTCGAAGCCGGTGCCGAGTCGCGCGATCTGTCGTCGGTGCGGCTCTGGTCGTCGGGCGCCGACGCGCTGCCGCTCGACATCGTCGAGCGGTTTCAGCGCATGGGCGCCGGCGTCAGGATTCCCGGGCTCGGGCGCACGCTCGGGAAGGCGACATTCGTCGACGGATACGGCATGGTCGAGTTGGGCGGGGGAGTCGCAGTGCGCGTCTTCGCGCCCGTGCCACTACCGATGTCGGGCGCGTTGCGGCCCGTCGAGGGCCACGAGTTCCGCATCGCCGACGAGCACGGGCTCGACG
>JANNHK010000132.1:0-3776 GCA_031404355.1 Actinomycetes bacterium | reverse complement strand
CGCCAGGCTGCCGGGGACGAGGAACGCGGCGCCCGCGCCCTGCACCGAGCGTGCGAGCGAGAGCGCGGCGACGTTCGGCGCGAACGCGCGCACACCACCGATGCCGCCGTGAACGCCACGAGCCCGATCAGATACATGCGCTTGCGGCCGTAACGGTCGCCGAGCGCACCGGCGAACAGCAGCAACGAGGTCAGCGTGACGAGATACGCGTTGATGACCCACTGGAGGCCGGCGATGTCGGTGTCGAGATCTTCCGCGATGGCCGGGAGCGCGACGTTGACGACCGTCCCGTCGAGAAACGCCATCCCGGAGCCGAGCACCGTCGCGAAGATGATCCAGCGTGCGGCGGGAGTACCGAACCGGACGGGCACGGCGCGGAGGGTACTGCCGGGAACCAACTAGACGAGTCGCCGCTGCAACAACACGAGGTCGAGCCAACGGTCGAACTTCCAACCCAGCTCCGGCAGGCGGCCGACTTCGACGAAACCCAACGCCTCGTGAAAGCGCACCGAACCGACGTTCTCGGCAGCTACCGCGGCGACCATCGTGTGCTTCCCCGCGGCTATCGCGTGGTCACACAGCCGCTCCATGAGGAGACGGCCGATCCCTCGCCCGTGGAAGCCGTCGCGCACGTGCACCGAGTTCTCGACGCTGAACCGGTAGGCGGGCCACAACGCGTTGTCGCGGAACTCGCCGTAGGCCGAGAAGCCGACGACATCACCGTCGTCGGCGACGAGCACGCCGTCGCCGCACGCCTGCCGCTCGGCATACCAGGCGATGCGGTCGTCGATCGTCTGCGGCTCGTCGGCCCACGTGCTCGTCGTCACAATCGACGCGTTGTACAAGGCGAGGATCTGCGGCAGATCAGCCGCAGACGCGTCGCGCACGATCACCGCCACGGAAGGAACTCTAACGGCGCGCATTCCAAGTAGGTTCGTCGTCCGTGCCACCGCCGTCGCTCGCCGCGACCGAAGTCAAACGCCTCGCCCGCGACGCGATCGGCACCGTCGCCGACGGCGAACACCTGCCCGTCGGGTTCGGCAACGAGAACTGGCGTGTGTCTGACAGCGCGGGGAACGCCTTCATCCTCAAGATCGGGCCGGTCGGATCGGCGGCCAAGTGGAACTCCGCGGCCAAGGCGTACGACCTGGCGACGTCCGCCGGCATCCCGTTGCCCCGCCAGGTGCACTTCGCGGTGCACGACGACCGTGTCGTCCGCGCGTACGAGTGGGTCGACGGGCAGTCGCCCGCCGCGATCGCCGCCGATCCCGCGTGCGTGGCCCGCTTCTGCATCGAGCTTGGCGCCGCAGTCGCCGCGCTGCACGATCGAACTCCCCGCGTTCAGCTCCCGGCTCGACGACTCCGCGCCGTCATTCGGGCGTTGGGCCGCGTACGTCGAATACCGGCTCGGACAGATCCGCGCCCGTGGCCTCGCCAACGACGCGCTCGACATCGACACGCTCGACCAGGCGAGCGCGGCGATCACCGACCTCGCCCCCGCCGTGAGCGACGCCGCGCGCCCGACCGCGTGCCACCGCGACCTCCACGCCGACAACCTGCTCGTCGCCGGCGACGGGCGCCTGCTCGCGATCCTCGACTGGGACATGACCGAGGCGTGGGACCCGGCCGGCGAGTGGTTCAAGCTCGACTTCATGCTGTTCCCCGCGCTCCCCGGTGGCGAGGCGAGCTTCGACGCCGCGTACTTTGCCGTCCACACCAAACCCGAGCGCTGGCGAGAGCGCAAACGGCTCGTCGACCTGATGGAGACGCTCAACGCGATCGCCAATGCCGACCCGGTGGCGACCACCGACGACTTCGGCTCCCGCCTTCGTTCTCGGTTGCGGTCGTTGGTCGGCTGACGGAACGGCGAGGGCCGCGCCAGGCAACGTTCGCCCTGTCCTACAACGGCACTTCGGGGGCACTGCCGGCGGGAACGGTGAAGGTGGGACGAGGGGCGCAATGCAGCTCGATGCTCGCGCCGAGGCTGACGTTACGCTGCTCCAGACTGGGCTCGGGAGTGCAGGCCCCTGAGGAGTAGCGGCGTTGGACAACGAATTAGAGCTCATCAGCGACGGCGAGGGACTGGCGGTCATCGGGAACCCGACGGCTGTCGAACGTTTCATGGCGTCGGTGGGACTGTCGTCGAACGCGGGGTCGCCCCGCCTCGGAGCTGTCTTCAGTGCCGGCACTTCAGTTGCGCAGGCAGGTTCCGAGATCGCGGCCAACTCGGGTCGCTGGGTGAAGCTGACTGAGGAATCCGCGCGGAAGGTCAAGGCCTTCGGTTTAACGCCCACCAAGACGCCAGGTGTCAGCCACGCGATGGTCGGTAAGCCAGGGGATATCAAGAACTGGATCCAGATCGTGAAGTCACCGGCATCGATGGTGACCAACCCGGCGATGCTGGCCGGTGCAGCCGGGATCATGGCGCAGATTGCGATGCAACAGCAGATGGACGAGATCGCGGACTATCTCGCCACGATCGACGCAAAGCTCGACGCCGTTCTCCGCGCCCAGGCAAACCAGGTGTTGGCGCGCCTGGACGGAGTCGATCTCGCGGTCAGGGAGGCAGAGAGTGTCCGCGATGCGGTGGGTCGGGTCTCGGAAGTCACCTGGTCGAAGGTGCAGAACTCGGCGCAGATGATTAATGAGACCGAGGGATACGCGTTACGTCAGCTCGGAGATCTCGCGAACCAGATCGAAGAGAAGAACAAGATCGGCGATCTTGCCGAGACGGCAAAGGCAGCGGAGGCGGAGGTCCAGAAGTGGCTGGTCGTCCTGGCTCGGTGCTTCGAGCTGCACGACGCTGTCGGTGTACTCGAACTCGACCGGGTATTGGACGCGTCTCCGGACGAACTCGACCGGCATCGGCTCGGACTGAAGTCAGCCCGGCGGGACCGGCTGGAGCTCATCTCAGAACGAACCGAGGAGCTGTTGGCCCGCATGAATGCGGCTGTTGGCAGGGCCAACTCGAAGGTGCTGTTCAATCCGAAGCAGTCGCCAGCGGTGGTCAAGTCGAGCAACCATGTCGCAGCCGGGGTCCACGAGTTTCACGAGTTGCTCGGGATCGAGTCAGGCGGCGAGTCGTCCGAGGCGAGACGATGGAGGGAAGCAGCCGCCGAACGCTGGGACTCGGCGCGCGCGACCGGAGCAACGAGCGTCGATGCCGTCAAGAACTTCGGTGGCGAAACCCGCGACCAGGCCAGATCGATGAAGGACAAGCTCTCCAACCGGATCGCCGAGCGAAAGCTCCGTCGGCGCGAAGACGACGAGCAGCACGACGACCAAGGCTGAGCGAGCGCCGTCCGTCAGCCATGCGGGACTCCGACTGGCGTTGGTCGGGACGGCCGACGGGGACCCCGATCGAAATTGACGGCAACCCGGTGTCGTGTTGATCGGCTCCTCGATCCGCCGCGGGGGGTGCCCCAGAACTCGCGGCGGTTCAGCCCGACAGGGGGCCCCGAAACGCCGGTTCTGAGTCACGCCACGAACGAGGCCAACGTTGCCTGCCACGGCACTAGCGGGCGGCGAGGGCGGCCAGTTCGGCCAGGGCCCAGCGGCGGGGGTGGTGCGGCGGTTCGGAGGTTCGGTCGACGGCCGGGTTGGTGGTGGGCTCGAGGACGGCGGTGGAGGTGGAGGTGGAGGGCTGCATACACAGGATTACGGCCCGCAGCGCCAGCGGCGGGTGATCCTGGTGTGAGCCGACGTCATCCGCGTCGAGCCGCCGGGCGGCTCGAGCGCACGCCGCGTCGGTCCGTTCGCCGGGGACCTTCCCGATC
>JANNHK010000131.1:0-3757 GCA_031404355.1 Actinomycetes bacterium | reverse complement strand
AGCGATCATGGCCGTTCCGGGCTACGAAGTCTTGATGTCGCGCTTTTCGGGCTGCTCGTTCGACGGCGGTTTGTATCGGCTGCACTCGTCACGTTCAGCGACGACGGGACAGGAGTGCGCGGTAGCCGCCTTCCCGACCTTCGCGAATCGAGTTCGAGTTTTTGGCTTCGACTGGTTGGGTCGGCAGGTTGCTGTCGACTTCGGACGAATCGCCGACGGGGAGCCACAAGTCCTCTTGCTCGAGCCTGGTACTGGTGAAGCCTTGGAGATTCCTGCAAGCTTCACCTCGTACCACGAGGAAGAAATTGTCGAGTATCGGCACGACGCATTGGCGTCGGACTTCTTCGCGCAGTGGCGGGCACGACATCCGTCAGTTGCGTCGTTGCTTCCGAGCCAGTGCGTCGGTTACAAGGTTCCGCTATTCCTTGGAGGACCCGACACAGTCGACAACCTGGAGGTCGTCGATCTCGGAGTGTATTGGGACCTTTCCGGCCAGCTTCTCGACCAGACCCGCGGGCTCGCGGATGGGACAGTCATCAAGAGCGTCACTATCGACGAGTAGCGATTGTGTCGATGAGGAAATTTTTACACGCTCGTGACGTCGCGGAGGAACGTTCGCGTCTCGTCGCCGTTCACGCTTCGCTTGAACGGGGGTAACGAGTCGAGGATCGCTCTTCGGTAGCCGGCGGTGGCGAGGCGTTTGTCGAGGACGGCGACGACGCCGCGGTCGGTGCGGTCGCGGATGAGGCGGCCGGAACCTTGCGCCAAGGTGTGTACGAGGTGGTGCGTCAACTTGCGTGAGAGCGCCGAGTAAGGCGCGGTCGCCGTGTTCCACGTCGCGAAGAGTGCGAGGGTGCGGCCGCCCGCGGCGGCGACCAATCGCACGAGGTGGTGACGACGCCCTGCGGGTCAGCGACGACCTCGTGCGCAGTGGCGACGACTTCAGACGCACCGCGAACAACGTCTCGTCGCCGTAGAACAGTTTCGTGCCGGCAACGCGGGTGTTGATGGCGGATGGATCGACGAAGCCGATCGAGGATGTCGAACTCGGTGACCTGGTGTGGGCGGCTGACCCGGAGTCCGGTGAAGAGGGCCCGCGTGAAGTAACCCGGCTCATCACGGGTCACGGCGACAAGACGCTCGTCGATATCGAGGTCGACGGCGACTCGGTCACGGCGACGGGCGCGCATCCGATCTGGGTGAACAACCGGGGCGAGTGGGTCGACGCCGAAGCCGTCAAGGCCGGCGACTACCTCATCGACGAAGACGGCGTCGAGCTGGTCGTCGAAGCTGTCGACGTCCGGCAGGTCTCGAACCAGACCGTCCACAACCTCACAGTCGACGACATCCACACCTTCTTCGTCATGGCCGGCGAAGACGCAGTCCTCACCCACAACAGCGGCGGCAAGTGCCCGATCACTGGACTCCCCACGACCTCCGCCCATCCAACATTCGAGCCGGGGCCATTTGCGAAGAAATCGATTCCGGCGCGGAGCGCGGACCAGACCTTCACTGCAGCCGAGCGGCGGTCCATTGACGCGCTGGGGGAGGCGCATGGATGTCACACGTGCGGAACGACGGTTCCGGGCACGAAGAGCAAGCACTTTGTACCCGATCACCAGCCCGTCAGTTCGCTGAACAAAGCCGGACTTCCACAGCAGCTCTATCCGCAATGCCTATCGTGCAGTCGTGATCAAGGTTTGGCGGCAGCCCGCATGAAGAAGTGAGTGTTCCGTGATCGAGGCACGTGTTCAACCACCAAACTCGCTCGTCCTTGTCAGCGACGGCTCGTCCGGCGATCCGCCCGTGTCCATGTCGAATTCGCTCGTAGCAAGCACGCCGACCTGCGTCGCGATCGGGACGCTCTCGCAGCATGACGGCCATACAAGGCTTCGTCTAGCTGCCGAGTCCGAGGAAGCCGTCGGCAGTCTTGGAACGGTGGTGTTTCAGGGCACATTGGAGATCCCGGGTAGACGGATCGTGGTGGCGAGCGTGCACGGCGACCAATACCTCGTGATGCCTGTCGATGACACGGCAGTCACACTTCGAGTTTGGGCGAACGATCCGACCGAACCAGATGAAATTCTGGTCATCGTCGGCACGTAGCGCGCGGCTCCGGCATGTGGGTTCCGACCCGGTCGGGCGCTAGCTGTACCCGTAGAAATGCGGCGCCCACCCGCGCGGTGTGTGTTTGGAGGCTCGAGGCCCTACGGGGCTCTCGGATCCAAACACGCTGGTGATCTTGCCGAGGAACTCGCGGGCTTCTGCACCGTCGATGGTTCGTTTGAACGGCGGTGGGGAGTCGACGATGGCTCGGCGGTAGCCGGCCGTTGCGAGGCGTTTGTCGAAGACGGCGACGCCGCCGCGGTCTTCGCGGTGGCGGATCAGGCAACCGGTCACTTGCCCGTGCCGCGGCAAGCGCGGTGTTCTGAATCGTGCGAACAACTTCACTCCACCGTGCAACAGTTTCGTGCCGGCAACGCGGGTGCTGATGGCGGACGGTTCGACGAAGCCGATCGAAGATGTCGAGCTCGGCGACCTGGTGTGGGCGGCGGACCCGGAGAGCGGTGAAGAGGGCCCGCGCGAGGTCACGCGTCTGATCACGGGTCACGGCGACAAGACCCTCGTCGACATCGAGGTCGACGGCGACACGGTCACCGGCACGGACGCGCACCCGATCTGGGTGAACAACCGCGGCGAGTGGGTCGACGCCGAAGACGTGAAGGCCGGCGACTACCTCATCGACGAAGACGGCGTCGAGATGGTGGTCGACGACGTCGACGTCCGGCAGGTCTCGAACCAGACCGTCCACAACCTGACCGTCGACGACATCCACACCTTCTTCGTCATGGCCGGCGAAGACGCAATCCTCACCCACAACAGCGGCAGCTGCCCGACAACCGGGCCTTCAAACACGACCCGAACAGGAGTGAAGCGCAATAACCCCGCCGATTGGCGACAGACTCGTGATAGCTGGGACGAGGGCGGCTACGGCGACATCCTCAGTGACACAAACCGTGGCCGTATCGCCAAGGGTAAGACTCCGGTAGTCGACGACGCGTGGGTAAGACAATTCCCTGGTGACGACACGTTGATGGGTGAGAAGATCCCGATGCACCATATTGGCGGCGGACCAATCACGGTTCCGCTCCCATCGAGCCGGCATCTGGACGCGCATATGCCCGGCGGATTCCGAAACAACCCGGGAGGACCTGGTGTCAGCGGGTGACAGGCCCGCCGCGAGCGGCGACGTAAGTGTCTTGCTGTGTTATGTGGAGGGCGATCCAGGTCTGTCGGACGAGCAGCAAGTCCGTGCCTTTCACGCCCAACTGTGCGCGGAAGATGAATGGATCCTTGGTGCTCCGATATTCGTGGACGAGGAAAACCGAGGCGATCGCACACTCGGCGTTGCGATCAACCTTCTCCGTCCAGTCGGGCGAGGTGGCGAGCAGCTACCAACGCATATCGACGCGTCGTTGCTTGCAGACGTCGAGAGACTCGTCGCGGGCGCTGCTGCACTCACGCGAGCTTCTGACCTGGAACTGGCGTTCGAGCTCGACGGCGATCCGGTGGGCTGGGTGGCGGAAGGTACGCCAGACGCATCGTTGACGACGGGCCTCTTGGAGCCATGGCGCGCGAGGCTGCGGACCTAGACGGTCGGCCCGTGGCGTTCCTCAAGCCGGTTGGGCACCGCTCGCAGTGGCTGACTCGAGAGGAATTCGTCGCCCGCATCGTCGCCCACCCCACTGACGCGGCG
>JANNHK010000130.1:0-8013 GCA_031404355.1 Actinomycetes bacterium | reverse complement strand
TGTGTTCATGGTCGGAACCGCGATCACGTCGTGGTCGTACGGCCTCGATCAGGGATTGTTGGACGATCTCGTGTGGCTGACGCAGGGAGCCAACATCGCAACTGCGGCGGTGTGCGGGCTCGGGCTCGTCGCCGTGCTCGCCTCGGATGAGCTCACCGCGCGCGGACGTCTGGTTGTGGTACTGGTACTGGTCGCCGCGGTCACGCACGTCGTGGCCGGGTCGGTTGGCATCCTCGACATCGTGACGGCGGACTACGACCGCGGCGAGAGTTTCGGATCGACCGACGCGAACGAGTTCGGGATCAAGTTCGGAAGTTCACTGGTCTACGTGGCGACGATCCTCTCCGGCGCCGCGATCGGCACGGTCGCCATGAACGCGCGTACTAGCCGGCGTTCGTCAGCTGCTCGCTGATCTCCCAGAGCCGCGCCGCGGCGGCGTCGTCTTGGGCGGCAGCCGATTCCTTGGCGAAGGCCGACTTGTAGAAGTACTGGCCGGTGACGCCCTCGACCTCGGGTGACGACGCGACGTAGATCGTCGTCTCCGCGCCCTTGGCGGCCGAGATCGCGAACGGTCGGCCCAGGACCATGGCGACGT
This sequence comes from Actinomycetes bacterium, assembly GCA_031404355.1. Classification (GTDB taxonomy): domain Bacteria; phylum Actinomycetota; class Acidimicrobiia; order IMCC26256; family PALSA-610; genus JANNHK01. Next base: position 7,418 of record JANNHK010000130.1, on the reverse strand, counting down.
TGCCGAGCTTGCCGGTGTCGCCCTCGCGGGCGAAGTTGCTCGCTACGTAGCCGGGGTGCACCGCGTTGGCGGTGACGTCGGTGCCGTCGAGGCGCCGTGCGAGTTCACGCGTGAACAAGATGTTCATGAGCTTGGTCCGGCCGTAGACGCGAAATGGCGGGTACTTTTTCTCCGACTCGAGGTCGTCGAAGTCGAGGCCCTTCCCCGCGTACTTGTGCGCGTGCGACGCCGTCATGACGATCCGCGCCGGCGCACTTGCCACCAGCCGGTCGCGCAGCAGCGCGGTGAGCAGGAACGGCCCGAGATGGTTCACCTGGAACTGCATCTCGTGGCCGTCGGTGCTGAGTTGGCGGTGCCGGAGCACGACGCCCGCGTTGTTCACGAGCACGTCGATGTGTTCGTACGCGTCGAGTAGTTCGGCCGCGAACGCACGCGTCGACGCGAACGACGCGAGGTCGAGCGAGCGCATCTCGACGATCTCGCTGCCGCTGCGGGCGCGGATCTCGCTGACTGCGGCCTGCCCCTTCCCCGTGTTCCGCGACGCGATCACGACCCGGGCGCCGCGCTGGGCCAACCCGACCGCGGTCTCCTTGCCGATCCCGGAGTTGCCGCCGGTGATGACGACGGTCTTCCCGTTCACGCGACGGTCACGGCTCGGTCTGGCTCTCGTCTCGCGACGGGGAGCGGTCGTGGCCGGGCTGGCTGCGGACCCAGTCGATGATCTCGTCGCGGTGGAAGCGGATCTCGCGCCCGCCGGGGAACCGGTGCGCCGGGATGCGGTCCTCGCGCACCATGCGCCGCAGGTACTCGACGTGCACCTGCAACAGCTCCGCCGCCTGCGCGGTGGTGAGAATGGGCGGGTATCCCGTCGCACTGACCGACGCTGGTGGTTCGCCCGGTGTAGCCACGCAGGCACGTTAGCCGGGTGTTGAGACAACACAAGGCCATCTGAGGCGGCACCAGGCAGTAATTACCTATTGCCAGGCCCCGCCCACAGTGCTGGGATTGCGCGCACCAAGCGGCGGGGGGGTCGCCAGTGGGGGTGGTGCCGGGGACGATGGCGCGGCCGGTGCGGCGCACATTCGCGAGCCGCGTCTCGGCCGGCCATCTCGTGATGGTGCTGGCCGGGGTGCTCGGGGTCCTGCTCACGCTGCAGGTCTTGAGCCGGGCCGACGACACCCGGCCCGTCCTTGTCGCGGCCGTCGACCTCGCGCCGGGGACCGTGCTCGACGACGACGCGCTGACGACCACTCGCATCTCGGGCGACGGCGATGCCCTCGCCGACTTGTTCGAGGCCGACGATCTGGCCGACGTCCGCGGCAAGGTGCTCGCGGGGTCGGTTCCCGCAGGTGCGCTCGTGACGCGCAGTGACGTGCACCTCGTCGCCGACGGCGTCGCGCCGCGCGCGATGAGTTTCCCACTCGCGGCTTCGCGAGCGGTCGGCGGCGAGCTGGACGAAGGCGACGTCGTCGACGTCATCGCCGTCGACGCCGGAACGAAGACTGCGTCGTACGTGATGACCAACGTCGAAGTGCTGGATATCGAGGGGGAGGACGGCGGTCCACTCAGCGGTGGGAACGACGAGCTGACGGTCACGCTGGCGGTCGATGCTACGAACGCGCTCGAACTCGCGGCCGCGGTCGAAGGCGGCACGGTGAGCTTGGTGCGCACTACGGGCGCACCAGTGGACGCGACGCCGGTCGAGGAAGCGGCGCCGTGAGCGAGGTCGAGGTCGCGCTGGTCTTCACCGCTGAGCCCTGGGTCGAGGAACTGCACCGCCACCTGAGCGATCACGGCGGTGCCCGGGTGCGCCAGCTCGTGGTCGAACCGGGTGTCGCGCTCGAGGAGTCATACGACGTGCTCGTCGTGAGCCACCGGTGGCCGGCCTTGACGCACGCCCTCGTCGCCGACCTTCGGGCGACGGGCCGATCGGTGCTCGGCGTATACGACCGAGAGGAACCCGCGAGTCGCGATCATCTCCAAGCGGTCGACGTCGACCGCATGCTGACCTCCGATGCCGGACCGGGCGAGTTCGTCGAGATGCTCCAGCGCATGCGTTCGCGTCGCGACGTCGGAACGGGCCCCGAGCCGAAGGCGGTCACCGCGCGCGGACTCGTCGTTGCGGTCGGCGGAGCTCCGGGCGTCGGCCGCACCGAAGTCGCCGTCCAACTCGCGCTCACAATGTCGGCGCCACTCGTCGATGCCGATGACGTCGCGCCCGCGGTGGCGCAGCGGCTGGGTCTGCCGATCGAGCCGAACCTGCGGACTGCGATCGACGCGGTTGAGCACGGGCGTGGCACGCTTGCGGCTTCGATCACCACCGACAGCAGCACTGGGCTGCGGGTGATCTCCGGTCTGCCCAATCCGCGCGCCTGGGCTCAAGTTCGTCCCGGTGAGGTCGTTCGCATTCTCGACCGCCTCGTGCACGAGGAGGACTGCGTCGTCGTCGACGGGATCGGGTCGTTGGAGGACGTGGGTGGCCCGACGAGGAGCCGCAACGCCGTCGCCCGCGCGCTCGTCTTGGAGGCGAACGTCCTCGTCGCGGTCTGTGACGCGGGTCCGGTCGGTGTGGCTCGCCTCCTGACGTGGGCGATGGATGTTCGGTCGCTCGCGCCGGACACGCCGCTCGTCGTCGCTGTCAACCGGGCGCCGACGGCGCGGTTCCGGCGGGGCGAACTCTACGACGAGATCACGCGGACACTGCCCGTCGTCGACGTCGTGTTCGTTCCCTCCGACCGGAAGGTCATCGAAGCGGCGTGGAACGGCACCGCCGTTGCGCGCGGCGGATTCGTGCGCGGTGTTGCGCATGTCTGCGAGGCAGTGCGCGGTGCACCGCGTGCGCAGCCTGCCGTCGAAGGCGTCCGGGAGGCGTCGTGACGGTCCGCACCGACGCGTACGAAACCATCCGGCGCGACGCGCTCGCGGGCATCGAGCGAAGGAAGCTGCAGACTGATCGTGAACTGGGCGAGGTGCGGGCCGAGATCGAGCGGGCGGTCGACGACTACCAGCGCCGGGCGCGACTCGGCGAGGAAGTGCCTCTCGGCGACCCGGCGATCATGGCGCAGCGGATCCTGCGAGGCGTCACCGACTTCGGCCCGTTGACCGACCTGTTGGCCCGCAACGACGTCGAGGAGATCTTCCTCGAAGGCCCACGCGTGACGTATCTCGACGAGACCGGACGGCTGCGCGGTCTCGCCGAACCCACGAGCGAGGACGAGAACCGTCAGATCGTCGACCGCCTCCTCGCCACGACCGAGCGGCAGTTGAACGCGAAGCACCCGCTCGTGCAGGCCCGAGTGCTCGATGGCACGGCACGACTCACAGCCGCGATCCCGCCGATCGCGGATCGCCTCTCGGTGACATTGCGCCGCTACGTCGTGCGCGACGTGGGCCTCGACGACCTCGTCGCACGCGACACAGTGACGCGCGAGGCCGCTGCGTTCCTGTGGGCGCTGATGCAAATCCGCAGCCGGATCGCGATTTCCGGGGAACCGGGCGCGGGGAAGACGACCCTCGCGGCGGCGTTGCTGGCCGCGGTCCCACCGGCCCACTGCGTCCGATCCTGTGAGGAGATCCGGGAAATCGCCGTGCCGGTAGGTCACGGCTCGTACTACGAGGTTCGGCCGCCGGGCCTCGACGGCGGGGGCGAGATCTCCCTGCGCGATTTGGTGAAGTTCGTGCTGGCGATGAGGCCCGACAGAATTGTCGTGGGCGAGGTTCGTGGCGCGGAGGCCTTCGAACTCACCCGTGCGGTGAACGCCGGGTGCGGATTCCTCTGCACGGTCCACGCGAACACTGCGAACGACGCATTGAACGCGCTGATCAACGCGGCGTTGATGGCGGGCGAGAACGTCACCGAACGGATCGTGCGCAAGATCTTCACCGAAGCGATCGACATCGTGGTGCACATCGACCGCGACGACATCCCCCGCACCACCGACTCCCGTATCCGCCGGCAAGTGGCTGAGATCACCGCGGTCGCGCCCACCCTGACCGACGACCAGACGTTCGAACCCATCTTCGTCCGCAAGAGCCTCGGACGTCCGTTGGAGTGGACCGGCGCGCTGCCACCTGCGCTCGAGGAGCGGGTGGACCGGGCATTGCCCGACGGCATGAAGCTGCGGCGGCTCCTCGACGGGCGAGCGCCATGACGATGCTCGCCGCGCTCCTCGTCGGTACGTTCTGCGCCCTCCTCGTCGGGGCGCTGGCGGGGATTCTGCCCCGCCGCATGCGGTGGCATCGGAAGCAGCGTCCCGAGCGGACGCGGGTATGGCTCCAACAGGCCGGCGTGTCGCTGTCGCCGGTTCAGTTCGTGGGTGGCAGCGTTGCCGCGGGGTTGGTCGCGTTCTTGATGCTGAGCGCGCTCACCGGATCGGCGTTCGTCGCGGCGGTACCGGCGGTTGCGCTCGCGCTTCTACCGCGCGCGTTTTTCGGGCGCCGGCGCAAGGAGCGCATGCGCGTCGTGCAGGCGGCGTGGCCCGACGGGCTGCGCGACCTGCTCGCGTCGATCTCGGCCGGACGTTCACTCACGCAGGCAGTCAACGCGCTTGCGGCGACAGGCCCGCCACCGCTGCGCGACGCGTTCGCCCGTTTTCCCGAACTCGCACGTGTGCTCGGCACCGCGCCGGCGCTCGAGATCGTGAAGGAGGAACTGTCCGACCCGACGAGCGACCGGATACTCGAAGTCTTGATCCTTGCGCACGAGCGCGGCGGCGGAATCGTCCGCACGATTCTCGAAGACCTCGTCGAAGCGACGACGAAGGACCTGAAACTCCTCGACGAACTCGAGACCGAGGGGCTCGAGATGCGACTCAACGCGCGGGCGGTTGTCGTCCTGCCGTGGTTCGTCCTCGTTGCCCTGACGATCCGGCCGGGAGCATTCCGCGATTTCTACCGAACCGGTGCGGGGGTCGCGACGCTCCTGGTGGCCGGTGTGCTTTCGGCGATCGGCGTCTTCATGCTTGATCGGCTCGGCCGAGACCCGGTCGAAGACCGCGTGCTCCGCAGCGATCGGGGCGTCTGATGGACGCGTTGGCGCTCGTCGCGGCATGCGCGGTGGGCGGCGCGTGCGCCGCGCTCGTCGCGATCGTGATGCCGCCGACCCGCCGGCTGGCCATGCGGGTCCGGCCGTACACGGTCGTGCCTCGCACCGCGCTCGGGTTGGCACCCGACCTGACGCCGGTGAAGCCGAGCGGTGGCGCGGTGGGCGGGTTGTTCGGTCCGCCGCTGCGCGCCGCGATCGGCCGGATGGCGCGCGGTGTCGAACATCGCGGCGACGAGCACCTTGCCCGCACGTTGCGCCAGGCCGGCCTGGCCGATGTAAGCCCCGACGAGTACCGGGTTCGCCAACTCGTCGAGGGCGCGTTGGGCGCCGCCGCTGCCGGTGCGGCTGTTCTCGTCCTGATCGGCGCCCCGACCATCGCACTGGTGGCCGCCGTCGCGGGCGGCACGGTCGGCGCGACGCGTTGCCGGCGCCGGGTCGAACGCGCCGTCACCGAACGGGCCGGCCGCATCCGGCTCGAGCTGTACACGATCAACCACTTGCTCGCGATGCATGTACGCACCGGAGCCGGGCCGATTCAGGCGGTCCAACGCATCGTCGACCGCGGGCAGGGCATCGTCGTCGAGGAGCTGGCCGCGGTATTGACGTGGACGCGCCGGGGTATCGGGGAGGCGGAAGCGTTTCGCCGCGCCGCCGAACTGACGCCCGAGCCGAGCGCGGCGCGCACGTATCAACTCCTCGCGGCCGGCGTGGAACGCGGTGCCGACCTGGGTAGCGCGCTCCTGGCCCTGAGCGAGGACATGCGCGACTCGCGTCGAGAAGAGATGCACAAGCAAGCCGTTCGCCGCCGCGCCGCCATGCTCATTCCGACGATCGCGATTTTGGCTCCGATCATGTTGTTGTTCATTGCGGCACCGTTGCCGTCGGTCGTGTTGGGGAATCGATAGGAAGGAAGATGCGGATGCGCATTCGCCAGTCTGAATTGGGGTCCGAAGCCGGGATGACGACTGCCGAACTTCTCGGCAATGCCGCACTCGGGGTGTTGGCGCTCGTCGTCATCTGGGCGATGTTGCAGCAACTCGGTGTCGACATCGTGAACTGGATTTCGGACGAGCTGCTCAGCGGGTGAGAACCGAGCGGGGGGAGTCGGCGTTCACGACGATTCAGTACGTCGCGACGGTCGGGTTCTCGATGGTCCTGCTCGTGCTGGTCGCGAACCTGCTCGTCGACCTGTACGCGCGCGGGGTGGTCCGAGACGCACTCGACGAAGGGGCTCGCTCCGCCGCGATCGAGGGCGCCGACCCCGAGGCGTGCCGAGCCCGCGCCCAGCAGGTGCTCGACGACCTGTTGCGCGGCCCGGTCGGCAACGACATCAAGATCGAGTGCGAATTCGACGGAGCGTTCGTTGTCGCCCGGGCCAAGGGTTCGTTGCCCGCCTGGCTCCCGATGTTGGTGCCCGCCTGGGATCTCGAGTTCGAAGCAACGGCACTGCGGGAACCATGAGCCCCGTTCGTGACGAGCGCGCATCGGGCTTCGTTGTCGCCGAATGGGTATTCGCGGTCGCGCTGCTGTTGTTCCCCGTGGTCCTGCTCGTCGGATCGCTCCCGAGTTGGGTCGAGCGTAGGCACGCCGCAACTGTCGCGGCGCGCGAAGCCGCGGCGACGATCATCCGTGACATCCCCGATGCCGACGTCGAGCGCGCCACCTTCGTGGCCAAGGCGGTGGCCGCCAACCACGGCGTCGACCCGGAAGATGTGAGCGTCGACGTGTCCGGCGGAACCGAACGTGGCGACATCGTGACCGTCGCGGTGCACGTACGCATGCCCGCGATCGCGATGCCAGGCGCGGATGCACTCGCGTCGTGGACGTACACGGCGACGCAACACCGCCGCGTCGACGACTACTTCAGCCGATGAGCAGGCGAGTCCAGGCGCATGAGCAAGTCCAGGCGCAGATCCGGAGGCGCGGAGCGTTGCGAGAGGCGGCACCGGCGGCCGAGCGCCGGAGGTCGCAGCCGCATGAGAGTGGCACTGCGACCATTTGGGTGTTGGGGCTGTGCGTCTCGGTGATGTTTCTCGGTGGTCTGAGTCTCGACCTGTGGCGGGGGGTTTCGGTGCGACGCGAGCTGTCGGCGCTCGCGGATGCCGCGGCGACCGCGGGCACCAACGGCATCGAGGGCGACTCAGTTCGTTCCGGCTCTGCGGAACTCGATCCCGCGCACGCCGAGGCGCTGGCCCGCGATGTGCTGGCGCGCAGTGATCGCACGCTCGAATCAGTCGAGATCGAGGTCGTCGGCGACCGTATCGTCGTCACCCTCGAAGACGAGGTCCGGTTCTCGCTGCTCGGCATCTTCGTCCAGGGTGAGCCCATGACGGTCCGCGCGACCGCGGAAGCGGAACCGCGCGTCCGCTCGTGA
>JANNHK010000129.1:0-1889 GCA_031404355.1 Actinomycetes bacterium | reverse complement strand
CCCGCCAAGCTCGTCTACCGCCAGAACTGCGTCCCGATCTCGAAAGACAACGGCACGCTCACCGTCGCGACCAGCGACCCCTTCGAGCTCTCGATGCTCGACGAGCTGCGCCTGCTCACCGGCTGCTCGATCGAAGTCGTACTCGCCGATGAGGAAGAACTCCGCACGTTCATCCGCCAGCACTACGGCGTCGGCGGCGCGACTCTGGACGAGATGGGCGCCGCGGGCGCGGGCGCAGCCGTCGTCGATGCCGCCGCTGCTTCGGAGATCGACCAGGCTCAAGAGGCGTCGGTCATCCGCCTCGTCAACGACGTGCTCGCCGAGGCCGTAAGCGAGCGCGCGACCGACGTTCACATCGAGCCATACGAACGCGAACTCACTGTTCGCTACCGCATCGACGGTGTACTCCAGCGTGCCAACGTCCCCGCCACGATCAACCGCTACGCCGCGGCCATCGTCTCCCGCCTCAAGATCATGTCCAACCTGAACATCGCGGAGAAGCGCAAGCCCCAGGACGGGCGCATCAGCTTCCGCCACAAGGGCAAGGATCTGGACCTGCGCGTCTCGGTCATCCCGATGCTCTTCGGCGAAGGCGTCGTCCTCCGCATCCTGAACAAGTCATCCGTGCTCCTCGGCATGGCCGAGCTCGGCATGCCGCGCTACATCCTCGAAATGTGGAACGGCGCGATCCAGCGCCCGCACGGCATCCTCCTCGTCACCGGCCCGACCGGCTCGGGCAAATCGACCACGCTCTACGCATCGCTGAACTCGATCGTCTCCGATGAGGTGAAGGTGATCACCGTCGAGGACCCGGTCGAATACCACGTCCCCGGCGTCAACCAGATCCAGGTAAACCACAAGGTGGGTCTCGACTTCGCCGCGGGCTTGCGCTCGATCCTCCGCCACGACCCCGACGTGGTCATGATCGGTGAAATCCGCGACAAGGAAACCGCCGAAACCGCCGTGCAAGCCGCGCTCACCGGCCACCTCGTCTTCTCAACCCTGCACACCAACGACGCCGCCGGCGCAACCACGCGCCTCCTCGACATGGGCGTCGAGCCCTTCCTCATCGCCTCATCGGTCGAGGCCGTCCTCGCCCAGCGCCTGGTGCGGCGAGTCTGCCCCGAATGCTCGGAGCCCCACAAGCCCGACGCGGCGGAGATTCCTCAGGAACTGGAGCTCAAGCCCGGCGAAACGCTCGTCCGCGGCCGCGGCTGTCGCGCCTGCCGCAATACCGGCTATCACGGTCGCGTCGGCGTCTACGAAATGCTCCGCGTCACCGAGCAAATCCGCGAGCTGGTCATGCAGCGCGTCAACGCCCCGCGCATCGCCAAGATCGCGATCGAGGCCGGCGAACTGTGCCTGCTCAAGCACGACGGCTTCGCCAAAGCCCGCGCCGGCGTCACCACCATCGAAGAAGTCGTGCGCGCCCTGAATACCTGAGTCGCAACCGTGCCACGATCTTGCGCAGTCTTCGGAGCAAGGTCGTGCGCGGGTGAAAGTACTCACCCTCGCGCACCAAGCACGCCCCAGTTCATCGACCCGCCTTCGCCGTCCATTCCTTCACACACTTCGCCGCCACGCCCGGTTTGGTAGCTCCCAGCGCTCCCATAATCGCTTGGCGCGGCGTGCCCGCGGCGTCAAGGGTCGTCGCGCCCCAGGCAACCTCGTTGGCGAACCAGGGTTCCGCGGCCTTTCCGATCCCAACCGACCATACGTCGCCTCCCTGCTCGCGCGTTGGTTTGAAGTCATCGAGCATCCGACCAAGGTCTTCAAGCACCGCGGCGCTCTTGACCCCATCGCGCACGATGACGAGCCAGCGCATGACTCCCAGGCTATTACGGCGGCTGGGTGGATAGCCTGCTGATGCGTATCACCGAAGCCATGCT
>JANNHK010000128.1:0-4285 GCA_031404355.1 Actinomycetes bacterium | reverse complement strand
AGGGCAGGATGGCGTGGCACTCGGCACCAAAGAAGTTGTGGTACCAGACCCCGAGCAGGCCCATCACCACCGGAATGTTCGCGGCCCACGGCGCGGACCGGAAGTGCTCGTCGGCCTCGTGGGCGCCGGCGAGCAACTCCTCGAAGCGGTCCATCCCGATCACCGCCGCGATCGACCGGCCGATCGCGGACCACAGCGAATAACGGCCGCCCACCCAGTCCCAGAACTCGAACATGTTCTCGGGGTCGATGCCGAACCTTGCGACTTCCTCGGCGTTCGTGGACACCGCGACGAAATGGTCGGCGACGGCGTTGCGCCCGAACGCGTCGACGATCAACGCGCGTGCGGCGCGGGCGTTCGTGAGCGTCTCGACGGTAGTGAACGTCTTCGATGCGACGACGAACAGTGTCGTGGCGAGGTCGAGCCCGTGCAGCGCCCGCAGGAGGTCGGCGCCGTCGACATTCGCCACGTGCCGCACCGTCAACCGTTGTTCGGAATACGCCCGGAGCGCGGTGTACGCCATCGCGGGTCCGAGGTCGCTGCCGCCGATGCCGATGTTGACGACCGCGGTCGTCTTCCCGGCCCGGATCCGTTCGGCAAAGACACCCATCCGGTCGAGAACGGCGTGGACGTCGGGTACGACGTCGTTGCCGTCCACCACGATCGACGCCGACCGCGGCGCCCGGAGCGCAACGTGCAACACCGCACGGTCCTCGGTGACGTTCACGTGCTCGCCGTCGAACATGGCGTCGACGGCCGACTGCAACCCGCGGGCGTCGGCCAGGGCAAGGAGCCGGTCGAGGGTTTCGGCGCTCACACGATGCTTCGCGTAGTCGAGGTACCAGCCTGCGGCCTCGACGTGCATCCGGTCGGCGCGGCCGGGGTCGCCTGCGAAGAGGTCGCGCAGGTGCACCGCGCGCATCGTCACGGCGTGCGCGGCGAGCGCCTGCCACTCGGGCGTGCTCGTGAGGCTCGTCATGCTCATGCGGCTCCGGCCTCCGGCCCTCGAACTCCAATCCGCATGCTCCACAAACCGGGCCTCCGGACCTCTCGCCTGCTCAGAACAGGGTGGGGACGCGCTGGTAGCGGGGCAGACCACCCCACATGCAGTAGTCCATGAAGATCCACGACCGGCGGTGGATCGACGACGGCCCGTACATGGCGAGCGCGGCCTTGTGCACCGGCGCCGGATACCCGCGGTTCGATTCGAAACCGTACGGTGGATAGTGCTCGGACTCGTCGGCCATGATCGCGTCGCGTGTCACCTTGGCAACCACCGACGCAGCCGCGACCGACAGCACCGTCTGGTCGCCCTTGATGACGGTCTTCACCTGGCGGGGCATGCGCAGGTAGTCGTGCTTGCCGTCGAGGATAATGCGATCGGGTACGAAGCCCTGCTCCTCGAGCTGCGCCAAGGCCCGGTTCGCAGCACGCCGCAACGCCTCGGTCATTCCCAGTTCGTCGCATTCCTCGTGGCTCGAGTGCCCGACCCCATACGCCCGCGCCCACGACCGCACCCGGTCGGCGCACTCGTCACGCTCCGCGGGCGACAACAACTTCGAATCGCGCACGCCTGAGAGGTGCTCCGGCGGCGCGACGACGGCCCCGACCGTCACCGGCCCCGCCCACGAACCGCGCCCGACCTCGTCGATGCCGACGACGATCTCCTCACCGGCGGTCCAGCACTTCCGTTCCAATCGGAGTGTCGGGAAGGGGCCGGCCACGCGCGCCGAAGCTATCAGTGCTATTCATTCGCGCTGGTGAAGCCCGGAACCCACATCGAAGTCCGGTCCCGCTTCGAACAGCGGTGGAGTCGTGGCTTCGTGGTGTCCGAGATCGTCAACAACGACGGCCGCGACCGTTTCCGCGTCAAGCGCAGGTCCGACGGGGCCGTGCTCCCGGTCCTTTTCGAGGGCGACGACGTGCGCGAAGAACGCCGCCGCCAAATGTGGTGGCAGTAGCGCCAGTGAGCTGTACGGCCGTCAGCTCTTCAGGGTGGCGATGAGATCGTCGACCGAGATGGCCTGCATCGTCGTGGTGCGCATCGTGCCCCGCGCCGCAAGCATGATCGCGGCCTTCGCCATGGCCTTCTCGTCGGGCGCCTCGATGATGTTCAGGAAGTCGTACTGGCCCATCAACGCGTACTGGGCCACCACCTTGAGGCCGACCGCCTCGACCTCCTCGCGCACCCGCATGATCCGGTCCGGGTTTTCGCGCAGGGTCTCCCAGCCGTCGGGCCCGAGCGTCGTGAGCATCACGTAGGTAGACACGCCGCACAACCCTAGTGGGCTTTATTGTTGCCCCATGGACAGCACGCCCACCCCGATCACCGTCGCGATCGTCCCGCACACGCACTGGGATCGGGAGTGGTACTCGCCGTTCCAGTCGTTCCGTCTGATGCTCGTCAGCCTGCTCGACAAGCTGCTGCCAATGCTCGAGTCGGACATGTCGTACGCGCGGTTCCTGCTCGACGGGCAGACCGCGGTCATCGACGACTACCTCGAAGTCCGGCCTGAAGCTGCCGCGGCGCTGCGCCGGCTCGCGGCGTCGGGCCGGCTCTCGGTCGGGCCGTGGATGATCCTCATGGACGAGTTCATGGTGTCGGGCGAGACGATGGTGCGCGACCTTCAGATGGGCATCGCGCGCGGCGCCGAGTTCGGGGGCGTGATGAACGTCGGCTACCTGCCGGACATGTTCGGACACGTCGCGCAGATGCCGCAGATCCTCCGGCTCGCGGGCATGGAGCACGCGGTCGCGTGGCGCGGGATCCCGAAGGAAGTCACCCAGACCGGGTTCTGGTGGGAGGCACCCGACGGTTCGCGCGTGCGCTGCGAGTACCTGTACGGCTCGTATTCGAACGGGCGCGACATCCCCAACGATGCCAAGGGTCTCGTCGTGCGCGCGGTCGATTACGAGCACGAGCTCGGCGCGGCCCGGCTCGGCGCCATGCTGTTGATGAACGGCACCGACCACCAAATGCCACAAGCGTGGCTCGGACGCGTGGTCGCCGAGGCCAATGCGATTCAGGACGACTACGAGTTCGTCGTCACGTCGTTGGCCGAGTACGTGCCGCAGCAGCCCACCGCCAACCTCACGACCGTGCACGGCGAACTCCGGTCGGGTTATCGGGCCAACCTGCTGATGGGCGTCGGGTCGAACCGCGTCGACGTGCACCAGGCGTGCGCCGCGGCCGAGCGGGCCATCGAACGGCGGGCCGAACCGCTCAGCGCGCTGTTCCTTCCCACCGACGCGTACCCGCACGCGTTGTTCGACATCGCGTGGAAGCAGCTCGTACTCAACAGCGCGCACGACTCGTCGTGCGCGTGCAGCGCCGACGAAGTCGTCGACCAGGTCCTCGTCCGCTACTACGAAGCCCGCCAGATCGGCGACGGCCTCACGCGCGACGCGCTGCACGCGATCGCGCCGGCCGTCGACGCGCCGGCCAACAGCACCGTCGTCGTCAATCCCACATCGCGCGCCCGTTCGGGCGTGATCGAGGGCATCCTGCCCGGCACCGGCGAGTGCCACTTCGTCGGACCCGACGGTGCATCCCGCCCGACCCAGATGATCGGCGAACTGTCGGGCGAGGTGTACACGACCATGGTGACCGGCGAGAAGGTGCGCTGGGTTCTCGACCTCATGCGCGGCACCGAATTCGCGGGCCGCCAGATCAGATCGTACGACATCGTGCCCCCGGCCGACCCCAAGTCCTCGGGAGTTTGGGACGTCATCCTCCAGGAAGCGGGGCCGGGCGAGTCGCGCTGCGACCTCTCGGAACTGCGCGCGACGATGCTCTCGCTCGGCGCCGAGGGCAACACGATGAAGTTCCGGCTCTTCATGGCCCCGCTGCGCCGCGTGCTCGTCGACACCGGGGCCGTCCCCGGCTTCGGCTGGAGCACGCTGGTACCCACCGACGGCCCGCCGCCTCCCGGCACCGTGGTCGCGACCGAAGGTGCGCTGGCGAACGAGCACATCCGCGTCGCCGTCGACAGCGGCGACGGAACGTACGCGATCGACACGAACGACGGGCTGCGCCTGCGCGGCCTGGGGAAGCTCGTCGACGACGGCGACGGCGGCGACACGTACAACTACTCGCCTCCCGCCACCGACGTCGTGATCGACACGCCCGACGCGGTGCGGGTCTCGACGATCGAGTCGGGCCCGGTGCGCGCCCGCGTGCTCGTGGAGACCGACTACACCTGGCCCGCGTTCGCCCTCGGCGACGAGCGCGAGTGCAGCGCCCGCAGCGAAAAGACGGAACAAGTGACCGTGCGCACGATGCTCG
>JANNHK010000127.1:0-9678 GCA_031404355.1 Actinomycetes bacterium | reverse complement strand
CACGCTTCCAGACGGGACCCCGGTCGTGTCGTTCGCGTCGAACGATTACCTCGGGCTCACGCAACACCCGACCGTCGTTGCGGCCGCGCACGACGCGCTCGACCGGTGGGGCGCCGGTGCCGGATCGGCCCGGCTCATCGTCGGGTCGCGCCCGGTGCACTCGGAACTCGAAGCCGAACTGGCCGAGTGGAAGGGTGCGGAGCGGGCCGTGCTGTTCCCCACCGGATTCGCCGCCAATCTGGGCGTGCTCACGGCGTTCGCGGGGCCCACGGTGTTGGTGTGTTCGGACGCTCTCAATCACGCGTCGATCATCGACGGGTGCCGGCTCAGCCGCGCCGACCTCGAGGTATACCCGCACAACGATCTCGATCACCTGGCCAAGGTGCTCGACGAACGCTGCGACCAGACTGCGATCGTCGTGAGCGACACGGTGTTCTCGATGGACGGCGACACCGCCGACGTCGACGCGCTCACGAAGCTGTGCGACGCGGCGGGCGCGCTGCTCGTGCTCGACGAGGCGCACGCAGTCCTCGGGCCATACCCGAACTTCGCTCCGGACGCCGACGTCGTGCGGGTCGGCACCCTGAGCAAGACCCTCGGTGCCCTCGGCGGATTCGTTGCCGGTCCCGCCCCGTTCATCGAACTGATCGAGAACCGGGCCCGGCCCTACATCTTCACGACCGCCGCGTCCCCCGCCGACACCGCGGCGGCGCTGGCGGCGTTGCGCGTGTTGCGCAGCCCGGAAGGCGACGCGCTGGTCGCGCGGCTGCGCACGTACGTCGACCGGGTCCGACCGGGCCACCCGTCGCCCATCGTCCCCCACATCTGCGGCGACGAGGAACAGGCAATCGCCATGTCGGCCGCGCTCTTGGAGCAGGGCTTCTTCGTTCCGGCCATCCGCCCGCCGACCGTCGCGCCCGGAACCTCGCGCCTCCGCATCACGCTCTCCGCGGCACACACCGACGAGCAGGTCGACGCGCTCGTCGCCGCGCTCGCCGCGCTGTGATCATCCTCGTCACGGGGACCGGCACCGAAGTCGGGAAGACCTGGGTGACCGCGGCCGTGGCCCGGGCCTTGCGCGCACGCGGTGTGGGTGTGGCGGCGCGCAAGCCGGTGCAGTCGTTCGCGCCCGCCGACACCGAAACTGACGCCGACGTGCTCGCCGCGGCCACCGGCGAACGCACCGAAACGGTCTGCCCCGCGCACCGGCGCCTTCCGACGCCGATGGCGCCGCCGATGGCCGCGGCCGCGCTCGGGCAACCGCCGTTCACGATCGCGGACCTCGTCGCCGAACTCGACATACTCGACGTACCCGACAACGCGGTCGTTCTCGTCGAGGGCGCGGGCGGTGTGCGCTCCCCACTCGCCGACGACGGCGACACAGTCGCGTTCGCGCGCGCTCTCTCCCCCGCGCTCGTCGTCCTCGTCGCCGACGCGGGCCTCGGAACGATCAACCAGGTCCGGCTCAGTGTCGAAGCACTCGGCCCACACCGGGTCGTCGTGTACCTCAACCGGTACGACGCCACCGACGACCTGCACCGCCGCAACCGCGAATGGCTCGTGACGCGCGAGGACCTCGAGATCGTCGCCGATCCCGAGGCCCTCGCGGACGTGCTGCTACAGGACTAGCTGTTGATCAGGCTGTCGGGCGTGATCTCCTCGGTCTGGTCGTCGTAGACCTGAAGGTCGCCGAGAGCCGAGAAGAAGCCGTCGGCCGCCGAGTACTGCACGAGGTTGAACTGCTCGCCCAGGAACCAGTCCTCCGCCCCGAGGGTCCAGGTCGCGCCGGGCGGCATGAGCCCGATCTCCGACACCTCGGTGAGGGTACGCGCCGTTTCCATGACGGATTCACGCGTGAGTTCGGGCGAGTTCTCGAGCGTGTACACGAGCATGGCCGCGGCGGACCAGCCGTACGCGACGATGCCGTTGTCGGCCGCCGCCTCGGGCTGGTACTGCGCCACCTTCTCGGCGTACAGCGCCATCGCCTCGTTCGACGCGTTGGCCGGGTCGGCCGGATCCAGCAGCGGACCGACGCTGACCACGCCGTCGCCGTTCTCGCCCGCCAGGGCCATCAGCGTCTTCGACGTGCACGTACCCGACATGTAGACGAGCGGGTCCCAGCCACTGCCGGCCAGCTCGTTGAGCGCGGTAGGACACGCCGTGAGCGTGGCACCGAGCAGGAACACGTCGGCGTCGGTCGCGGCCAGCGTCGTGATCTGCGACGCCACCTCGCCCGTCTCGGGGTCGTACGTTTCGGTCGCCGCGATCGTGAGGTCGGTGCCCTCGATGAGCGACTCCAGCGTCTCGGCGTACGCAGCACCGAAGTCGTCGTTGGCGCGAAGGATCGCGATGGACGCGTCGGGGTCGTTCACCGTGAGGTAGTCGACCAGCGCTTGCATTTCGAGGGGGTAGGGAACGAGGAAGGTGCCCAGGATCCACGGGTATTCGTGGTTCCCCCACGCCGGAGCGCCGGTCGCCGCGAACAGTGACGGCACACAGTTTTCGTTCACGAAGTCGCGCACCGCGAGGTTGTTCTTGGTGCCCACGACGTTGAACAGCCCGAAGACCTGGTCGTCGTTGATGAGTCCGGTGACGTTCGAGACGGTCTGGTCGGCTGCGTACGCGTCGTCCTTTGCGATCAGTTCGATCTGGTACTGCTCGCCGTTGACGGTGACACCACCGAGCTCTTCGTTCACGTAGCTGAAGTAGGCCTGTGAACCGCGCAGGATCTCGGCGAAGCTGGCGTACAAACCAGACTGGGGAAGGCTCGTGCCGAACTTGATCGTCCCGTCGGCGGTACCGGTCGTCGGGTCGCCGGGGCAGTCGGCGGCGTCGATGAGATCGGCCTCTCCGGTCGGTTCCTCACCGGCGGTCGTGTCATCGGTTGGCTGTTCGGTCGTGTCGTCGTCGCCGGAGGATTCCTCCTCGTCGTCCCGGCCGTCGCCGCACGCGGCGAACACAAGCGCGAGCACGAACACGAGCACGAGCGGCCGGAGCCGCAACGTTGCGAGCTTCCGCATCTGTTGGTGTCCTTTCGTCTGGGATATCAAGCGTCGCTCGGAGCGGCACGCGGTCGGCGCAGGGCCCGTAGCCCTCGCCGCGCGCCGCCGACGATGCCGTCGGGGAGCACGTACATCATGATGATCAACGCGATGCCGAACAGGGCCGGCGACAGGAGTTTCGCGCGCTCGGCATCCAAAAGGTCGGTCAGGGTCTCCTGCTCGCCGATCCAGTCCTGGGCGAAGACCACGACGAAGGCACCGATGATCGGCCCCCAAACGGTCGCCGTGCCACCCACGACCACGGCGACGAGCAGGAGGATCGAAAGTTGGAACGTCTCCACCTTGCCCGCGTTGGCCAACCGGGAGACGAGCACCGACAGGGAACCGGCCAGGCCCGCGAAGAAGGCGCTGATCGCGAACGCGCTCACCTTGACCCGGGCCAGGTCGATACCGACGGTGACCGCCGCGGCCTCGTGGTCACGCACCGCGATGAGGGCCCGGCCGAAGCGACTGCGGGCAATGCCCCACACGCACAGCAGGGTGATCACGGCGATCACGAACGACAGCCAGAAGGCCCACTGGTCACGGCTGCCGACGTAGTCGGTCAGAGGATCGGCGATCGGGTCGGCGAACCAGTCGTACCAGTCGGGAGGCGAGATCTGTTCCGTTTTCAGGCTGAGGAGATTGGTGCCGCCGGTTCCGTTGACGAAGCGTTTGGTGAGGTCGGGAAAGACAACCGAGAGTCCGAGTGTCACGAGGGCGAGGTACAGACCCTTGACCCGCAATGCGGGAATGCCGACAAGGACACCCACGAACAAACAGATCACCCCCGCGACGGGCAGCGTCGGGAGGTACGCCCAACCGTGGTCGAACATCAGGATCGCGCTCGTGTACGCGCCGACGCCGAAAAATGCGCCGTGCCCGAGCGAGACCTGGCCGTTGTACCCGGTGAGGATGTTGAGCCCCATCGCAGCGATGCCGATGTACAGGGCTTCGGTGAACAGGTCGATCGTCGACGCTTTGTTCGGGTCGTTGAACAGCCCGTCGAAGAGATCGAGCGATTGGGTCAGGATACGAATCGCGAGCAGCAGCGCGACGGCGACACCGACGAACGCGAGTACCCACCCGGCGACGCGCTTCACCCCGCTCACACGCGTTCCACGCGGACCTTACCGAACAAGCCGGCCGGCTTGATCAGCAACACGACGAGGATCAGCCCGAAGGGCACGATGATCTCGATGTCGTTCAGCCAGTCGACGTAAGCCGTCGTCAGCGACTGGGCGACCCCGACGATGAGTCCGCCGACAACCGCTCCCAGCGGGCTGTCGAAGCCGCCGAGCGCAGCGGCCGCGAATGCGAACACGAGGATCGACTGCATGGAGCCCGCGGTGAGACCCGCGGTCGTCGGGACGACGAGGGACCCTGCGAGCGCGCCGAGCGCGGCCGCGAGACCCCACCCGAACATCAGCATGCTTCCGACCGGAACTCCGACCAGACGGCTCGATTCCGGGTTCGACGCGACACCACGCAGCGCGAGGCCGACCTTGGTGCGTTGGAGCAAGTACCACAGGACGACGCACTCGACCGCCAGCACTGCGATGAGCACGAGCGTGTCGGCCTCGACGTTGACGCCGAGGAGGTCCCAACTCTCGTTCGGGTAGGCGCGCGGCATCAGGTGCGCGTCGGTGCCGAAGATCACCTGCGCGAGCGAGTTGAGGGCGAGGAACAGCCCGATCGTCACGATGACGATGACGAGGGGTGACGACTGCTCGACCGGGCGGATCACGACCCGTTCGATGAGCGCGCCGCCCACGAATGACACCCCGACCGAGACGAGGATCGCGACCCAGACGGGAAGTCCCCACTCCGCGAGTTTCCACGTGAAGTACGTCGACACGAGTGCCATCTCGCCCTGCGCGAAGTTGAGGATGCCGGTCGTCTTGAAAATCAGGACGAGCGCGAGCGCGAGGGACGCGTAGATCACGCCCGCCTCGATGCCGTTCATCAGGTGCTGGAGAAACTGGTCCATGAGTCAGATCCCCAGGTATGCCTTGCGGACGTCGTCGTCGGCAGCCAACTCGGCCGCCGAGCCGCTTACCGCGATCGAACCCGACTCGAGCACGTAGCCGCGGGTCGCGATACCGAGCGCAAGACCGGCGTTCTGCTCGACGACGAGCATCGAGAGTCCGTCGCTGGCGTTCAGCTTGCTCAGGACCCGGAACAATTCCTGGGTGATGATCGGTGCGAGGCCGAGCGACGGCTCGTCGAGCAGCAGCAGCTTCGGGTTCGACATCATCGCCCGCGCGATGGCAAGCATCTGCTGCTCGCCGCCCGACATGCTTCCTCCCGGCTGCGTGCGGCGGTCACCCAGGCGCGGAAACACTTCGTACCAGTAGCCGACATCGCGGTCGACTCGGGAGTCGCGGCGGCAGTACGCGCCCAACCGCAAGTTCTCCTCGACCGTCAGGTCGGTGAGGGTGCCCCGGCCCTGGGGCACGTGGGCGATGCCGCCCTGAGCCGTCTTCTCCGGCCGTTGCCCCCCGATCGAGCGCCCCTCGAAACGGACGGTGCCGCGCGCCGGGAGTATCCCCGACAGCGCGCGTAGCGTCGTCGTCTTGCCCGAACCGTTGGCGCCGAGGATCACGACCACTTCACCCTCGTTGACACTGAAGTCGACGCCGTGGAGCACCTGGACCGGGCCGTAGCCGGCGCGCAGTTCGGCGACTTCGAGCAACGTCATGCCGGCGTCCCGAGGTACGCTTCGATCACCTGCGGGTTGTTCCGGATTTCCTCCGGGATTCCCTCGGCGATCTTGCTGCCGAAGTCGAGCACGACGATCTTCTCCGAGATCGCCATGACCATCGCCATGTGGTGCTCGACGAGCAGCACGGTCAGGTCGAACTCGTCGCGCACCTCGCGCACGAGGTCGGCCAGCTCGTCCACTTCGGAGTGGGTGAGCCCGGCCGCCGGTTCGTCGAGGCACAGCAAGCGAGGTCGGGCGGCGAGGGCGCGGGCGATCTCGATGCGCTTGAGCGTGCCGTACGGAAGGCCGGTTGCCTGACGACCGGCGAGGTTCCCGAGTGAGAGGCGCTCGAGGATCTCGCGCGCTTCCTTGCGGCGGCTGTTGCTACGACCGCCGCGCGAGTGCGCGCCGACCATCACATTTTCTTCGACCGTCAGCGCCGGGAACAGCGCGAGGTTCTGGAACGTGCGCGCCATCCCGAGCTGCGCGATCCGATAGGGCGCGAGCCCGAGCGTGCTCGTACCGGCGAACGTGATCCGGCCGCCCGACGGCTCGTACAGGCGACTGAGGCAGTTGAACAGGGTCGTCTTCCCCGCGCCGTTCGGTCCGATGAGCGCGCAGATCTGCCCCTCTTCGATGGTGAAGGTCAGATCTGCGAGCGCGACGATGCCGCCGAACTCGACCCGAACGTCCTCGACCGAAAGCAACGCCTCGGCGTCGACCACACCACCCCCCTCTGACCGGCCGGAAACCTAGCCGCCGCACTCTCCCCTGTCTCTGGCCATCTGACCGCAGTACGGTTCGGTCTCGTGACTGATCCGGCAACGCTGCACCGCCGGGCCGCTTCGGGTTTCGGTGCCGTCGTCCACGGCGTCGCAGACGACCAGTGGGCGCTTCCCACGCCCTGCACCGCATGGGACGTGCGGGCGCTGGTGGCGCACGTGGTCGACGAGCAACTCTGGACCGCGCCGCTACTCGAAGGCGCCACGATCGCCGAGGTCACGCCGACCATCCCGGCCGATCCACTCGGTGCCGACCCGGTCAAGGCATGGGACAGCAGCGTCCACGACGCCGTCGAAGGAGTGGGCCACACCGACCTCGCGGCGATCGTGCACCTGTCGTTCGGTGACTTCCCCGCCGAGGAGTACGTGATGCAGCTCTTCGCCGACATGCTCGTGCACGGCTGGGACCTCGCCCGGGCGACCGGCCAGGACGAGCGCCTCGACGACGAGATGGTTGCGGCGTGTACGGGGTGGTTCGACAAGAACGAAGCGGCATACCGGAGCGCCGGCGTGATCGGCGACGCGATTGCAATCCCCGCCTCCGCCGACGCGCAAACAAAGCTTCTCGCCCGCTTCGGCCGTTCCTAGGGGCATGCTTCTATCGCGCACAGTGGACTGGGCACAATCGACGCATCCCTACAGGCCGAGGAGTTTGTCCAAGCCTACGGTGAGGCCTTTGGTTTCTCTTACGCCGCGGATGGCGATGAGGACGCCGGGCATGAACGACTCGCGGTCGGTGGTGTCGTGGCGGATCGACAGGGTCTGCGCGGTCGTGCCGAACACGACTTCCTGCGATGCGACCATGCCCCGCATGCGAACGGAGTGCACGGTGATGCCGTCGACGACTGCACCGCGTGCGCCCTCGGCCACAACCTTCGTTGTCGGGTCGTCGCCCCACTCCTTCGACGCGGCAGCGATGCGTTGCGCGGTGGAGATGGCGGTACCCGAGGGCGCGTCGACCTTCTGGTCGTGGTGCAGCTCGATGATCTCGGCGCTGTCGAAATAGGGCGCCGCGAGTTCGGCGAAGCGCATCATCAGGACCGCGCCGATGGCGAAGTTGGGGACGATGACCGCGTTGGAGGTGGAGAGGAGCCGCGCGAGGTCGTCGCACTCGGCGTCGGTGAAACCGCTCGTACCGACGACCGTATGCACGCCGTTGGCGGCACACCAGCGGATGTTCTCGCGTGCCGCGTCGATGATCGTGAAGTCGACGGCGACCTCGACGCCTGCCGCCTTCATGGCATCGGCGCCCGCCGCGATCACCAGGCCGGTCTCGGCGACTTCTTCACCGGCGTGCACCGGATCGACCGCGGCGACGAGTTCCATGTCGGGCGCGCCCAGCACCGTCCGGCACACGGTCGCGCCCATACGGCCGCCCGCACCGAATACCCCCACGCGAATCACGGGGTGCAGGCTACTTGCCTCTTCCCGCGAACTGCGCGGCTTCGTGAGGTCCGACGACCGCGAGGCTCCGCTCGGGCGCGTTGAAGACGCGATCGATGACGCGGGCGACATCGTCGGCTTCGACGGCCGCGACCCGGGCGGTCAGTTCGTCGATGGTCGGGATCTCGCCCTCGACCAACTCGGAGCGGCCCAAGCGGCGCATGCGGCTGGCCGACGTCTCCAGCGACATCGCGAGCGAGCCACTGAGGTGACTCTTCGCGGCGTCGAGTTCTGCGCCCGGCAACGAGTCGGTCGCGAGGCCCGCCAGTTCTTCCTCGATGATTTCGAGGGTTTCGTCGACCTTTTCGGGCGACGTGCCGGCGTAGACGGCGAGGAAACCGGTGTCGTCGAACGAGACACGGTACGAGTAGACGGAGTACGCAAGCCCGCGCTCCTCGCGGATCTTCTGGAACAGCCGCGAGGCCATGCCCCCGCCGAGCGCCTGGTTCACCACCGTGAGGGCATAGCGGTCGGGGTCGAGCGCGGGCAACGCGCGCGTTCCGAGCACGACGTGGGCCTGCTCGGTGTCGCGCGTGTCGACCACGACGGGGATCGGAGCCGACAACGATGATGCGGGCCGCGCGGGGCGGGTGCCGTCGGTATCGGGAAACCGGTCGGAGATCGCGGTGAGGACGTCGGTGTGGGTGAGGTTGCCCGCGGCGGCAAGCACGACGTTCGTCGGCCGGTAGTGCGCGCGGTGGAAATGCGCGATCCCCGCACGCGGCATCGCCTCGATCGTCTCGTCGGTGCCGAGCACCTCGCGACCGAGCGGATGGTCGGGGAACAACGCCCGGGCGAACAAGTCGTGCACAAGGTCTTCGGGCGAATCGTCGCGCATCCCGATCTCTTCGAGGATGACCTGACGTTCGGACTCGATGTCCTGCTCCCGGAACGCCGGGCGCCACAGCACGTCGGCGAGGATGTCAATGGCGAGTTCGAGATGCACGTCGGGCACGCGCACGTAGAACACAGTTTGTTCGTGCGTCGTGAACGCGTTCATCTCGCCGCCGACGGACTCGACCGCTTCCGCGCGATCTCTCGGGCGCTGCGATCTTCGGTGCCCTTGAACAGCAAGTGTTCGAGGAAGTGGCTGGCCCCCGACTCGGGGTCGGTCTCGTCGCGCGCGCCGCTGCCGACCCACGCGCCGAGTGTGACGGACCGCAGGCCGGGGAGCGCCTCGGTGACGACGCGCAGCCCCGACTCGAGTGTCGTTCTGCTGACGGTCAAGCGCCGGCGCTAGCGGCGCGGACCGCGACCGCGACCACCGCGGCTGCCGCCACGCGGGCCACCGCGACCCGCGCGGTCACCCGACGGTGCGGGCCCGGGCTCTTCGGCCGGGCCGAGGTCGCCGAAGGTGTCCTTGGCCTGGTCCTCCCAGAAGTCCTCGAACGAGGCGGTCGCGACGCGACCGGAGCTCTCGCCGCCCCGGTCACCGCCGCCACTTTCGCTGCGGCTCTCACCCCGACTGTCAGGGCGAGGCTCGCGCGGCGGGCGCGCGGCACGCGGCTCGTCTGAGCCACCGCCACCACCACCGTCGCCGTCGCCACCGTCGTCGTCACCGACGAGCGAGAGCGAGAGCTTGCCGTTCTGGTCGATGTCGTCGACCCGCACGCTCAACTCGTCGCCGAGTGCGAGCACGTCTTCGACGCGATCGATGCGCTTGCCCTGACCGAGCTTCGAGATGTGGATGAGGCCGTCACGGCCGGGA
>JANNHK010000126.1:0-4869 GCA_031404355.1 Actinomycetes bacterium | reverse complement strand
GTCGTCCAGGTCGTCGGCACGTCGCCGCCGCCATAGGGTGTTGCGCGCGTGCCGATATGGGCCCGGAGCGGTAACGGCGCGCTCGGGCCCGCGAACAACGCCAGGCCGAGCGAGAACCCGCGTGGCCAGCGCAGCAGCGGGGCGGGTACGTGTGAGAAGCGCGCCGCCAGTTCTTCCACGTCGCCGGCGCCGTTCATGCGCATGAGGACGAGGTTGTCGCACTGCGAGACGATGTTCGGGTGCACCTTGCCCGGGCGCTGCGTAGCCACGAACAGGTGGAGTCCGAACTTGCGGCCTTCGCCCGCGATCAAGATCCCGAGGTCGGTGACGGCGCGTAGCAGCGGGTCGTCGGTCGAGGACGGGAACACGTTGTGGGCCTCGTCGACTGCGAGCAGCACCGGCTGACGTTGGACGCGGTGCGCCCATCGCCGGCCCAGTACCGCGAGCGTGACAACCGAGCGTTCCTGCGCGCGGGGCAGGCTGCCGATGTCGAGCACGATGCAGCGCGCCTGCAAGCCGGCGACCGCGGCGATCGACGTCTCACCGTCGCGCCGCCACAGCGTCCAGTCGGCAATCTCGAGGTTGGCGATACGCGTCGCGAGCGCAGCCGTTTCCGGCGCCCGGGCGGCTGCGGTCGCGAACTCGGTGATCGTGTACGACGCACCGAGCCGGCTCCGTAGCCCGCGCAGCGCGGCGAACTCGTCGAGGTCGCCGATCGGATCGAGCTGCAACAAGACGGCCTGCACGTCGAGTTCGAGATCGCTGAAATCGGCGCACAACGTGTAGGTGGCGTCGTGCCCGCGCGCGCGGGCGACGCTGACTCCCGATGCAACCGCCCGGTACCGCTGCGCTTCGGGCGACGAGTCGTCGGGGTCGCGGAGCGAGTCGAGGTGCACGTGGTCGGAGTTCGGGTCGAGCACGAGGATCGGCAAGCCGGTTCCGGCCAGCAGCCGCTCGAACAGGACTCCGGTGGTGTACGTCTTGCCGGAGCCGGACTGTCCGCACATAAAGGTGTGCCGGGCAAACCCTTTGGCGCGCAACCGCGCCGTGGCGCCGGCGCCGACCACCGTCCCGACTTCGATCGTGGGCGCGTCACCGTCGAGCGCGTCGACGATAATCGCCACCTCGTGCGCGTCGATGGGTCGGAACCGACGCTCGCCGAATGGGGCGCTCTCGCCGAGCGCGGTGAACGTGGTCCCGTCGAGGTGACCGAGCAGGGCCGCGGACCCGGCCAGGGAACGGAACGTGGGGCGCACGCTCGCCGTCGCGGCGCCGGGAACCACATCGCTCACGTCGACGTCGATCGAGACTGCTTCGCGCTCGACGGTGTGGAGGCCACGTACCTGTACCACGAGGTGCCCGCCGCCCGGCGTATCGATCATGGCGAACCCACCGACCTCGACACCGAGATCGAGCGGACCGGCGAAACCGACCTCCCGGCCGTCCGACGAGAAGGCGACCGGAGCGACCGAGAACCGCTCCCCGAGAGACTTGCGCTGGGCGAGGATGGAGTCGACGTCGGTCATGGGCGACGATCGTAGGGCGGGTGCAGTTGTGGCCGTGCTCCTACGGGTTCCGGGCGCCCGCGAAGGTAGGGTGCGGGGCATGTACATCGGGTTCGGTATCTTCGCGTTCGTCGCCGTGCTGTGCATCGTCGTGGGCGCGATCATGATGAAGCGCAGCCGCGACTACGGCAACAGCGACGGTGGCGACGACGGCTTCGACTCGACGCCTACGAGGGCTTCGACAAGTAGTCATCTCGATGGCGCCCGCGGAATCGGCGTGACAATGAGCAGCAGTCCAAACGT
This sequence comes from Actinomycetes bacterium, assembly GCA_031404355.1. GTDB lineage: Bacteria > Actinomycetota > Acidimicrobiia > IMCC26256 > PALSA-610 > JANNHK01. Next base: position 3,061 of record JANNHK010000126.1, on the reverse strand, counting down.
CGTGGTCGTCATGGCCGACCAGCATCGGGCCGACGCGATGGGATGCGCGGGCGACGTCTCCGTGCATACACCGCACCTCGATGCGCTGGCCGCGAGTGGTGTGCGGTTCGCGCGCGTGAGTTGCCAGGGACCGCTGTGCATGCCCGCCCGGGCCTCGTTCCTCACCGAGCGGTACGTACGCGACCACGGCGTCTACACGAACTGGGCCGAGGTCGACACGGGAACACCGACCTACCTGCACGCGCTCCAGGCCGCCGGTATGCACACCGCCATGCTCGGCAAGGCCCACCTCACACGCGACGACGATCTCGTCGTCAGCCGAGTCGACGAACTCGCGCCGCTGCTGGCCGCCCGCGGCTTCACCGAAGTCATCGAGACCGGCGACAAGTTCACGACGACGATCTCGACGCCGTACACCGATCATCTGGCGGAACGGGGATTGCTCGGCGCGTACCGGCAGCACATCGCCGACCGCAGCTACCACGGCGAGGGCGAGCGCGGCGCCAACGCGACGAAACGCGTCCCCATGTGGGATGCGACGCCGTCGCCGCTACCGCTCGCCGACTACATCGACAGTTGGCACGGCGACGCGGCTGTCCGCTGGATCGACGGCTACACGAACGCCGAACCGTTCTTCCTCTTCGTCGGTTTTCCCGGTCCGCACGATCCTTGGGATGCACCGCGCGAAGCGGTCGAGCGTTACGGTCCCGCGACACCGACGTCACCCCGGTCGACCGCGCGCCCTGACCTCGAGGGTCTCGGCAGCTACGGGAAACTCGTGCGCGGCATGTTGCAACTCTCCGACACCGACACGATGACCGACGACGCGATCGCGGGCATGCGGCGCGCGTATTTCGCGAACATCTCCGTGATCGACCACGCGGTCGGCCGCATTGTCGACGCCCTCGAGCAACGGGGTCTCCTCGACGACACGTGGATCGTCTACACGAGCGACCACGGCGAGATGGCCGGCGACCACGGCCTGATGTCGAAGTGCCTGCTGTACGACGGGGCCGTGAGAGTTCCGCTGATCGTGCGCCCACCCGGAGGGTGCGCGGCGCGCGTTGTCGACGACCTCATCGAGCACGTCGACGTTCCGGCGACCATCCGGGCGGTGGTCAACGCGCCCGCAGTACCCGGGAGCGCGGGCCGATCACTGCTCGGCTACGTCGACGGCGACGATCCCGAACCGCGGGCAGTTGCGGTCAGTGAGAACTGGGGGTTCGCATCGTTCGAAACCGACCGCTACAAACTCGTGGTCGACGAAGATCGCGATGCCGCGTGCCAACTGTTCGACCGGCGACAAGACCCGAACGAAGACCGCAATCTGGTCGGCGATCCCGACGCCGAGGCGATTGTCGATGACCTCATGCACGGCGTCATCGCATCCTTCCTCGCGACACCACCGCGGCGGCCCCACCCGTCACCGTTCGCATAATCGCCCAGCGCGCCAGTCACGCAGAGTGGCTGCTCAAGGCGGGTGTAGCGTCATCGCGACTTCACGCGGCGCGGCTCCTCACTTCGGTCCGGCACGGAAGAAGCCGAGGAGTAGGTGTGGTTGCGACGTATACGGCCGACCTGGCCGAGATTTCGGCTGTTGTCGCGGTCTTCGACGCGCCGATCGTGCTCTCGAAGTTGGGCGTGTTCTGGACGGTCGTGCGCCGGGCCACACCCCGACTCGTCGAAGCGTCGCTCATACCGACCGCCCTCTTCTACTGCTCCCTTGTGTTCGTCGGTCTCGGAGCCGCGTACGCCGCGGCGCTGTGCTGGCTGTACGCGTCGGTCGCGGCGCGCCTCCTGCGCCGACGGGCCGTCCCGCCGATGGTCGTACTCGCAGCCATCGGCATCACGGTACGCACGATGATCGCGGTCGCGAGCGGCAGCAGTTTCTTCTACTTCGCGCAGCCGGTGCTCGGCTCCGTCGTGATGGGCACGGTGTTCCTGGGGTCGGTCTTCATCGGCCGCCCGATGGTCGAGCGGCTCGCGCTCGAGTTCTGGGCGATCACACCCGAGCAGATGGAACGCCCCGCCGTGCTCCGGTTGTTGCGGGGCCTCACGTTCCTGTGGGCGGCCGTCAACATCCTCACGGCCGCGGCCACGCTGACACTCCTGCTGTGGCTCCCGATGCCAACGTATGTCGCGGTCAAGCCGCTCGTCGGGTGGGCGATCATCGGTGTCGGCATCGCGGTGACGATCGATCTCGCGATACGAACGGCGCGACGCGAGGGCTTCGTCGCGGAACGCGTCGGGTGACCTAGCCCAAGACTGCGATGGCGGCGGACTGGATCGCAGCCGTGGCCTCGGCCGGGCTGCGTTCGCCTCGGAGCGCGTCGCGGATTGCGGACCAGCCCGCGTCCTCGATTTCGGGGAAGCGCGCGAGGGGCGGGTAGCTGATCATCGCTTCGGCGATCATCTCCTGCGTGATGGCGAGGCGGCGGCGGTCGATCTCGCTTCGGGGAACGACTTCCGCCAGCGCGTCGCGGTGCGCGCAGATGTTGCCGCCGGCCGCGTCGCGCGCCTGGGCTTCGGCACTGACGAGGCGAGCGAGCATCGCGACGGCACCGTCGAGGTCGTTGCCCGTGCGGGGGATCGCCCACGCGTGACACCCCGAGTACGAGACCCGTCGCTCCGGGCCGGCCGGGTACGCGTGGGGTTGCAGGTCCACAGCCGCGTCGCGGATCGCGCCGTAGCCACCCGGCCAGGCCGCGGCCGCGTCGACGCGGCCGTCGAGCAGTGCGGCGTCGACGTCGTCGTAGTGCCAGTCGACGAGGTCGGCAGGGGCATGGGCTGCGAGGGCACACAGAGTCGCCACTGCGTGTTCCGCCTCGGGTGTGGCCAGTGTCGGACGGAGCGCTGCGTCGAACAAGCTTCCGCCGAGCCCTACGACCAACTCGAAGAACGTGCCGAACAGTCCCGACTCGCGACCGGGGAATCCGAACACGACCTCCGATTCCAGAAGCTCCGCGAACGAGTCGGGCACCTTGTCGACGCGATCGGCGCGCGCCCAGAGGATACGTACGTCGATGAGGCGGGGGAGGCAGAGCAGCGCGCCGTCGAAGCG
>JANNHK010000125.1:0-11105 GCA_031404355.1 Actinomycetes bacterium | reverse complement strand
CAGCGTGAGCACGAGCGATGCGGCCCACAAGCCTTCGATCCGCGGCAGTTGCTCGATGCCGAACAGCGAGTCGACGAGTCCGCCGCGCGTGAACGCGGCAACGAGCGCGAACGCACCGACGAAGCTCGGCATGACCAGGGGGAGGGGAACGACGATGCGCCAGAACCCGCGTCCCGGAAGGTCCGTTCGCGTGAGCAACCACGCCAGTGCGGTTCCGAGCGCGGTCGCCCCGACCGAGACGATGACGGCCAGGGTGAGGGTCCGGCGCAACGGATCGAGGAAGTTCTCGGCCCGCAAGACGTCGACAAGGTCGCGGCCGACCCCGATGTTGTGCCACAGCAGGTACACGAGCGGCAGCGCGAAGAACGCGGCGACGACGAGGCCGGAGACCGACAGCCCGATTGGCGGGCCGGCACGGAACCGCCGGGCCCGCACCGGAATCACGCGCGCTCGAGCCCGCTGTCGCGGATCAGTTCGCGGGTCCGCTGCAGCCCGCCACCCAACGCCGACAAGTCGATCTCGGGTGTCGCCAACGAATCGAGCGCAGGAAGGTCGGACGCAGGCTCGACCCCGGCCGCGAGCGGGTACTCGAACGTCTCGCTCGCGAAGTACTCCTGCGCCTCACGCGTCAACAGGAACGCCGCGAACCGTTCGGCATTCTCCGACTGACCGCCGGCAGTGTCGAGCACGCCGACCGCGGTCGTGAGGATCGCCGCGCCGGGATCGTCGCCGTCGAGAAAGTGGTTCTCGGTCGGCGTGTCGGGATCTTCGGCCTTCGCTTGTTCGTTGTAGTAGTGGTTGACCAAGCCGAAGTCGATCTCGCCTCGCGCAACCGCTTCGCGGATCGCGATGTTGTTCTCGTAGGTACGGACGCCGTTCTCGCGCATGGCGGTCAGCCATTCGAGCGTTTCGTCGTCGCCGCGCATCGAGCGCATGATCGTCACGAAGTCCTGGAACGAGCCGTTGCTCGGTGCAAGGCCGACCCGGCCCTCGTACTCGGGTGTCGTGAGGTCGAACACGGAGTCGGGTACGTCACTCTCGTCGGTCTCGTCGGCGTTGTAGACGATCACGCGCACGCGCCCCGAGAGGCCAACCCAGTCGCCGTCGCTCGCGCGGAAGTGCTCCGGGACCTGGTCGAGGACGTCGGCCGGAAGCCCGACCAGGCGGCCCTCGCCGTCGATGAATCCGATGGCGCCGGGACTCTGCGAGAGGAAGACGTCGGCCGGCGATTGGTCGCCCTCGGTGTCGATCAGCACCGCAAGGTCGGCCGAGTCGCCGTAGCGCACGGCAATCGGGATGCCCGTTTCCTCGGAGAAATCGTCGAGGAGGGACCCGACCAGTTCCTTGTTACGGCCCGAGTAGATGACGAGTTCATCGCCGCCGCCGTCCCCGCATCCGGCCAGTGGCACGAGGACGAGGGCTCCCACCAGGATCGGGACCGTTGTTCGCCACAGCATCGGACCATGTTCGCGCGTTGCGCTTGTCAGGGCAACCTGACCGAAGTTAGGTTGGGCTGCATGAAGCCGATCGTGCTCTTCCTCCCCGCCCGCGACGAGGAAGTCGCGGTCGGTGCAGTGGTCCGGCGGGTCCCTGACCAGGTAGCGGGCCACCCGGTTCGCTGCCTCGTGGTGGACGACGGGTCGCACGACGCGACTGCCGAACGGGCGACCGCGGCCGGGGCGATCGTCGTCTCGACGCCCGGACTCGGGCTCGGCGCCGCGGTGCGCCTCGGCTTGGCGCGAGCCCTCGAACTCGATCCGGTTGCGGTCGCCTTCTGCGATGCCGACGGTGAGTACGCGCCCGAGGAGCTCGGTCGGCTGGTCGCGCCGATCCTCGCCGACGACGCCGACTACGTCGTCGGATCGCGGTTCGCGGGCGAGATCCGACGCATGCGCCCGCATCGCCGGTTCGGCAACCGTGTGCTCACCGTGCTGCTCGCCCGCATTGCGCGCGCGCCGATCACCGACGGCCAGAGTGGCTACCGGGCGCTCTCACCCGCGGCGGCACGTGCGGCGTTCATCAACCACGACTACAACTACGCGCAGGTACTCACGCTCGACCTGCTGGCGAAGCACTTCCGCTACGTCGAAGTTCCGATCACGTATTCGTTTCGCTCCACGGGCCGTTCGTTCGTGCGCCTGATCCCCTACCTGCGGCATGTCATTCCCGCCGTGTACCGCGTGGTGCGCACCGATCGGTCAGTCCTCGACGACGTGCGCGAGGAAACTCCGGCGGGCCCCGGCCCACTCCGCCCGGTCGACCGCACCACCTGACGCGGCGTCGGCCGCCGCCCACGCCATCGCCAGCGCGTGGTGGGTGTTGTCGTGCGCGAACAGGCCCTGGCGACCGAAACTGAGAACATCCGGGAGCCCGAGCGCCCACTCGTCGAGCGTCGCGAGCGGGGCTTCGAAGCCGACGCGATACACGGGATAGGCGCGAGGAACGCGTCGTACTTCGACGTGGACCGGCTCCGGGCACGGAAGATCGTTGCGTCGCAGCGCGTCGACGACACGCGGACCGGGATCGTCGACATCACCCGGAACCTCGGCGCACAACACGGTGACATCGGATGGGTCGTCGACACTGTCGCGATAGTTCTTCGGTTCTGACACGCGCACCATGGGGACGGCGACTTCGGGGAAGTAGTGCGCGTCGTACTCGGTCCAACGCCCGCTCGGGAGCACGAGGTACACCAACGTCAACGGGCGACTTTCGAGGCGCGCGGCAGCCGCGAGCACGTGGGCGGGCGCGGCCGCGAGCCGGGCGAGCAACGGAAGCGGGAGCGTCGACCACACCTCGGAGGCCGTGAAGGAACCCGCGGTTGTCTCAACCGTGCCTGCGCCGATGGCGGTGACTTCGGTATCGGTGCGAATACGCGCACCGGCCGCGGTCGCGGCGTCGGCGAGCGCTTCGCTGATCTGTCCGTAGCCGCGGCGCGGGTAGAAGAACACGCCGCGGTCGGGGTCGGGGCGCACGACGCGCCGCACCAGCGCCCGGGCACTGCTCGCGCCGATCCGCCGGCGCGCCAACTCGCCCGAGAGCTCGTCCGCCGCGACGCCGAACAACTTCTCCACGTACGGCGCGTAGAACCGGTCGGTCAACGTCGGGCCCAGCGAAGCGCGCACCACGTCGGCGAACGTGTCGCCCTTCCGTCGTCGCAACGGGCTCGACGCGAGGTCGAGCGCCAGTCGCGCCGACAGCGCGGGCGGCAGGTTGCGCAGCAGATCGGTCGGACGCGGCGGGAACTTCACGAAGCGTCCGGCCATCCGGATGCGGCCGTGACGGGGCCGACGTTGCAGATCGGCGCCGAGGAGTTCGCGCAGCGTCGCGAGGATCGGCGCGGGCGTCGTGGGGTGCAGGCGGTGGCTGCCGTGGTCGACACGAACACCGGCGACCTCGAAGCTTCCGGCCAACCCGCCGACCCGATCGGCCCGTTCGAGCACGGTGACCTCCCGGCCTGCGCGTGCGAGGCGGTAGGCGGCGCCGAGCCCGGCGGGGCCCGCGCCGAGGACGACGACCTGGCTCACGCGGGGAACACGATGACGTCGCCGACGATCTGCACGGCAACCCGGTCACCGGGGTGGAACGTATGTCCTGGCCCGGTGCGCGCCCGTACCCGTCCGCCGTCGGCGAGCGCGACCTCGATCAGCTGGTCGTGCCCGAAGTAGGTGATGCGCGTCACCGTGCCGTGACCGGATCCGTCGAGCCGCAGCCGGACGTTCTCGGGCCGGATCACCACCTCGACGCGGCCCGCGACCGCGCTGTTCGCGACGGGAACGCTGCCCACCGACGTCGTCACCCGCGTTCCGTCGCTCTCACCCGGCAACAGTTCGGCGTCACCGACGAAGGTCGCGACGAACGGCCGACGCGGATGCTCGTACAACTCCTCGGGCGTTCCGACTTGCAATAGCTCGCCCGCCTCCATGACCGCGACCCGGTCGGCCAGGCTGAGCGCTTCCTCTTGGTCGTGCGTCACGAACACCGCGGTGGCGCCGGCCGCACGCAGGATGTCGCGCACCTCGGCTCGTACGCGCGTGCGCAACGCGGCGTCGAGGTTCGAGAACGGCTCGTCCAACAACAGGATCGTCGGGTCGGGCGCCAGCGCCCGGGCGATGGCCACCCGCTGCTGCTCGCCCCCCGACAGTTCGTGCGGAAGGCGCCGGGCCTTGTCGGCCAGTCCGACCAGTCCGAGCATCTCCGACGCCCGAGATGCCCGCAGGGACCGGTCGCGGACCCCGTAGCCGACGTTCTGGGCCACGTTCAGATGTGGAAACAGCGCGTAGTCCTGGAACACCACACCAACGTGACGCTTCTCCGGCGGCACGAACCGGTTCGGGCCCGCGACCTCCTCGCCCGCGAGGAACACCTGACCCGAGTCCGGGCGCTCGAATCCCGCAATGCACCGCAACGTCGTCGTCTTCCCGCACCCACTCGGACCGAGCAGCGCGAGGAGTTCTCCGGCCTGCACGTCGAGGTCGACGCCGCGCACGGCCGCGACGGAACCGAACGCCTTCGAGAGATCCCGGCAGACGACAACGGCCGACGACACATGCTCAGGGTATCCTTACCTTCCTACCGAACTCTCGGACGGAGCACACCCCGTGGCCGAACTGCACGACACGACCGAGGAGTACCTCGAAACCATCCTCGCGATCGAGGAGGAAGGTGTCGTTCCGCTGCGCGCCCGGCTCGTCGAACGACTGGGTCTGTCCGCGGCGGCAGTATCGGAGACCATCAACCGCCTGTCGGAGCAGGGGTTCGTCGACCTCGCGAGCGACCGCAGCCTGCAGCTCACCGAAAAGGGCCGCCACCTTGCGACCACGGTGGTCCGCCGCCACCGGCTCGCCGAACGGTTGCTGACCGACGTCATCGGGCTCGAGTGGGAGAAGGTGCACAAGGAAGCCGCCCGCTGGGAGCACGCGATCTCGTCCGACGTCGAGGAAAAGCTCGTCGAACTGCTCGGCGACCCCGCGACGTGCCCGCACGGCAACCCGATTCCGGGTTCGAAGCGCGTCACCCGGCCCCAGGTAACGGTCGCGCTGGCCGTATCGGAACCGGGCAAGGTCACGGTCGCCCGCATCAGCGAGAAGCTCGAACTCTCCGACGACGGACTCCACCTCGTTGCCGCGGCCCGCCTGGTTCCCGGCGCGAGCGCGACCGTGATCGAACGCAGCGGCGCGGGCGTACGTGTGAAGACGGCAACCGGCGAGCACGTCGTCCCCGACGTCGTGGCCGAACAGCTCTACGTCGCCCGCAACTAACGCGTGTAGCGCTCCCGCGGGAGCTTCCAGATGCCGTGCTTCTTCGTCGGGAAGAAGTCGAGCACGCGTTCCTCTTCGAGCGTGAACCCGAGGCGACGGGCGACGCTCTGCGACGGAGCGTTTTCCGGCAGGATGATGCTGTAGAGCGCGTCGACGTCGTGGTGCTTGAAGACCCAGTCGACGGCAACGCCGCCCGCTTCGGTCGCGTAGCCCTTGCCCCAGAAGTCGGGGTGCAACGCCCAACCGATCTCGATGCCCGGCCAGTCGGCGCGCGCGGGCCGGGGCGGCCCGGCGCGACCGATGAACGCACCCGTCGACCGCTCCTCGAGTGCCCATTGCCCGTGACCGCGCAGTTCCCACTGCCCGAGGAACATCGCCATCCGCTCCCACGCGTCTTCGCGCGTCATCTTGTCGGGCAGGTGCAGCGCCTTGCGCACCTTCTGGTTCGTGAGAACCCAGAGATACGCCTCGACGTCGCTCTCGCGAAACGGCCGCATCAGCAGCCGCTCCGTCTGGATCGTGGGGCAATTACTCATTGTCGCACTCGCTGCTCGGCGATCGTTCGCACACATGATCGGACGCGCACGTCTCGTCATGTATCAGTTTGACCTCGCGGGCGCTCGCCGCTCCGGCGAGTTCGCTTCGCTCACCGCTCCATTCAACGTTGGGTGCGCGCACTAGCCGCCCGCGACGGCGGGGACGATGCTCACTACCGCGCCGTCGGCGAGGGTTGTCTCGACTCCCTGCAGGAATCGGATGTCTTCTTCGTCGACGAACACGTTCACGAACCGACGCAGCGCTCCCGAGTCGTCGAACAGACGCTCCGCGAACCCGGTGTGCTGCGCGTCGAGTTCGTGCAGCACGCCGGCGACCGTCGCGCCCTCGACCTTCAGCTCGGACGCGCCGCCGCAAAGAGTTCGCAACTGTGTCGGTATCCGAATCGTGACCACCTGAATCAGTTCTCCTCGACGTCGAATGCTTCGTGGAATGCGTCGAGCGTCGGCCTGATCGTCGCCGTCGGTCCACATGTCGGCGACACCGCCTCGAGTGTCTTGAGACCGTGCCCCGTGATGTAGACCACGACGCGCTCGTCGCGCCGCACGATGCCTTCCTCCGCCAACCGCTTCAGTGTCGCGACGGTCACACCGCCCGCAGTCTCGGCGAAGATGCCCTCGGTCCGCGCCAACAGTCGCATGCCCTCGACGATCTCGTCGTCGGTGACCGCGGCGAACCCGCCGCCGGTCGTGCGGACGACGTCGAGCGCGAAGTAGCCGTCGGCCGGGTTCCCGATCGCCAGCGACTTGGCAATGGTCGACGGCTTCACCGGCCGGATCGTGTCCGACTCCTCGATCCACGCCGACGCCACCGGCGAACACCCGAGTGCCTGCGCACCCGACACGCGCACCTGCGGTTCGTGGTCGAGCAGGCCGACCTTGTGCAACTCGTCGAAGCCTTTGCGAATCTTCGTCAGCAGCGAGCCGCTCGCGACAGGGACGACGACGTGGTCGGGTGTCTCCCATCCGAGTTGCTCGGCGGTCTCGAACGCGAGCGTCTTGGAGCCTTCGGCGTAGTACGGCCGCATGTTCACGTTGACGAACGCCCACTCGTACACGCCGGCCAGCTCCGCGCACAGGCGGTTGACGTCGTCGTAGTTCCCTTCGATCGCGACCAGGTTGCCGCCGTACACGGCGGTCGTGATGACCTTGCCCTGTTCGAGATCGGACGGAATGAATACATAGCTGCGCATGCCCGCCCGGGCCGCGTGCGCGGCTACCGAGTTGGCGAGGTTGCCGGTCGACGCACACGCCGCGACCTTGAAACCGAACTCGAGCGCCTTGCTGAGCGCGATCGAGACGACGCGATCCTTGAACGAGTTGGTGGGGTTGCGGGTGTCGTTCTTGAGCCAGACCTCGCCCAAGCCGAGCTCGGCCGCGAGGCGGTCGGCACGCACCAACGGGGTGAATCCGGTTCCGAGGTCGACCGCCGCGTCGGACGCGACCGGCAGCAGGTCGGAGTAACGCCACAACGACGGCGGACCCGCGGCGATGCTCTCGCGGCTGACTGCCGCCTTGATCGCGTCGTAGTCGTACGCAACCTCGAGCGGACCGAAACACCACTCGCAGGTGTAGATCGGTTCCGCGGGATAGTCGCGCCCGCACTCCCTGCATCGCAGGCCGTTCACGTGCACACGATTGTTGGTCATGGCTCGCCGGTTCTCCTTCACTCTCCTCGACGCGCTCTCGAGCGCCTCGAGCGGAAGAACCGCTCTTTGGCTGTCTCATCGAATCAGGCATTGGCACCTGGCTCCCCCGGAACACCGGAAACGAGCTGGTTGCCGCGGCGTCATAGGGCCTGTCCCTCAGCCGCTCTGGATGAGCGCGTGTGTGCCCCACGAGCGTAGCAGCCGTCCGCCGGGCGCCTTCCGACTGTTCTCTACCTGTCTCCTAACCTTCACCCATGGACCTTCAGGCCGCGAAACGAGCGGCCGGCGCCACCGTGTCGGTGTGCCTTCCCGCGTTGAACGAGGAGGCGACCGTCGGCGCCATCGTCCGCGAAGTCGTCGCACTCGTGGCGACCGGGTTCGTGGACGAGGTCGTGGTCGTCGACGACGGCTCGACCGACGGCACCGCACGCGAAGCCCGGGCGGCCGGAGCCCGGGTGGTTCCCGAGGCATCGGTGCTGCCCGAGTCGGGGCCGGGGTCGGGCAAGGGCAACGCGATGTGGAAATCGCTGCACGCGAGTTCCGGCGACATCATCTGTTGGCTCGACGCCGACCTGCGCAACTTCTCGGCCGACTACGTGACGCGCCTCGTCGAGCCGCTGCTCACCGAACCGGGTGTCCTGATGGTCAAGGGCTACTACGAGCGAGGCTTCGAAGGCGCGCCGACGGGCGGCGGCCGCGTGACCGAACTCGTGGCGCGCCCCCTGCTGTCGTTGCTGTTCCCGAAGCTCGCCGACATCGTCCAGCCGCTCGGTGGCGAGTACGCAGGGCGACGCTCGGCTTTCGAAGCGTTGCCGTTCATCGAAGGTTGGGGTGTCGAGCTCGGTCTCCTCATCGACATCGTCGAACGCTTCGGTCGCGAGGCAATCGCGCAAGCCGACCTCGGGACGCGTGAACACCGCAACCGGCCGTTGCACCAGCTCGCGCCCCAAGCGATGGAAGTCATGGCCGCGGGGCTGCGACGCGCGGGTGTCGAGGCGCCGTACGAGGCGCTCGTGCGCGAGCGACCGCCGATCATCACCGTTCCGACGTACCGCGACCGCTGAGCGCCCACCCGGCGGCTTCGACGGCCGCCTCCTCGACGAGGACCGCGGCGCGCGTGTACGTCTCGCTCGCCTGGTACGCGCGATCCGTGAGGGAAACCACGAGCACATCGTCGCGGTCGGCCAACCGGGCGCGCCCGTCGTCGGTCACCTGACCGGCAACGACCGCGACGCGGGGAACACCGATGTCGGCGCACCACTCGAGGACGCCGCCGACGACCTTGCCGTCGAGACTCGTCGCGTCGAACTTTCCCTCCCCCGTCACCGCGAGGTCGGCACCCTCGAGGGCGCGGTCCAACCCGACGAGGTCGCCGACCACGTCGAGTCCCGGCATCAGGCGTGCGCCGATGGCAACGAGGCCGCCCGCGAGACCACCGGCCGCGCCACCGCCCTCGACCGTCGTCACGTCGACGCCGGTGCGGGAGGCGTACACCTGGGCCAGCCGCTCGAGTCGCCGTTCCAGGAGCGACACCTGTGCGGATGACGCGCCCTTCTGGGGACCGTAGACGCGAGCGGCATCGAGAAAGGGGGTCGTCACATCGCACGCGACGGTCACCTCGATGCCGGCCAGTGACCACCCCAGCGCTTCGACTGCCGCCAACCCGCCGTCGGTCGTCGCGCTCCCGCCGACCGCGACGACGACGTTCGTGAACCCTTCGCGGCGCGCCGCCGCGATGAGTTCGCCGGTGCCGCGCGTCGATGCCCGCAGCGGATCGTTGCGCGAGCCCACGAGCATGAGCCCGCTCGCCTGCGCCATCTCGACGATCGCGGTTCCGCCGATCGCGCCCCACTCGGCATCGACGGGTTCCCCGAGCGGTCCCGTAACCCGGGCGGGCCGCCGCGCGCCGCCCCGGGCCGCGAGCAGCGTGTCGAGCGTCCCCTCGCCGCCGTCGGCAAGCGGAATTTCGACGACATCGTCGAAACCCGAGCGCGCCAAGCCGGCCGCAATTGCGGCGGTGGCCTCTGCCGCGCGCAGCGTCCCCCGAAACTTGTCGGAACAGGCAACGGCGCGGGGCATGTCGAATAGATTGCCCTCGAATCGCCTCCGATGCATACCGGGGAGCTTCGTTGCTCGAACGTGTACCACTGCTCGAAAAATCGCTCGACGACTATGCCGACGTGGTCGAGCCGGGGACCATCGAGCGCATTCGCGAGCTCGCGAAGCCACTTCAGGGCGCCCGCGTACTGCATGTCAACGCGACTGCATACGGCGGCGGCGTCGCCGAGTTGCTCGCAACCCACGTGGCCCTGAGTCGCGATGTCGGCCTCGACGCGGAGTGGCAGGTCATCCACGGCAGCGACGAGTTCTTCGCGGTCACCAAGAACGTGCACAACGCGTTGCAGGGTCAAGACATCGGGTGGGATACATCGATGGAGCGCATCTACCTCGAGAAGGTGCTCGAGAACGCGCTGCTCATCGAAGGTGAATACGACTTCATCGTCATCCACGACCCGCAGCCCGCGGCCATCCGCGAGTTCATCCGCGGCCACGCCCAGGACCGCGAGAACACGAAGTGGGTGTGGCGCTGCCACATCGACCTCACCGACGCCAACGCGAGCGTGTGGGAGTTCTTCCGCCCGTACGTTCAGCAGTACGACGCCGCGGTGTTCACGATGCCGGAGTTCGTTCCGTCGACCCTCGAACTCGACCGCGTCCTGAAGATGCCGCCGTGCATCGATCCCCTCTCGGTCAAGAATCTCGACCTCGCGCTGCCATTCGTGAACGAGCTGTGCCGCGGGTACGGCGTGCGGGCCGAGGATCCGCTCATGGTGCAAGTCAGCCGGTTCGACCCGTGGAAGGACCCGATCGGCGTCATCGAAGCCTTCCGGATCGTGCGCGAAGAGATTCCCGACCTTCAGCTCGTGCTCGCGGGCTCGATGGCCACCGACGACCCCGAGGGCTTCCACTTCTGGGAACTCACGAACGACGCGCGCGCCGGTGACCCGGCGATCCACCTCCTGTCGAACATCCAGCAAGTCGGCTCGGTGCAGATCAACGCGTTCCAACGGGCCGCCGAGGTCGTGCTCCAGAAGTCGTTGCGGGAAGGGTTCGGCCTGACGGTGAGCGAAGCCCTGTGGAAGGGCCGCCCCGTCGTCGGCGGCCGCTGCGGCGGCATCACCCTGCAGATCGACGACGGCGTCGACGGGTACCTGGTCGACTCGGTCGAGGAAGCGGCGACCCGTACCACGGAACTGCTGCGCGATCCGGAGAAGGCCGACGAGATGGGCCGGGTCGGCCGCGAGCACGTACGGAAGAATTTCCTCTCGACGCGCGAACTTGAGGACTGGCTGCGGCTCTTCGGCGAGTTGGGTTGAGTTGATCGTCCTGTCGCATCGCGGACCGTTCCGGTTCACGCGCGAGGACGACGGCACGTTCACGACGACACGCGGCGCGGGCGGGGTGGTGACCGCGCTCACGCCGCTGCTGCTCGAACCGGTGCACAACTCGACCTGGGTGGCGGCGGCGATGACCGCCGACGACACCGAGGCGCAGACCGAAGGTGCGACCAAGGGACTCGGGCTCGATCTGCACCTGATCGACATCGACCCGACCATGCACCGGATGCACTACGACGTGAT
>JANNHK010000124.1:0-12186 GCA_031404355.1 Actinomycetes bacterium | reverse complement strand
GGCGAGCGTGCCGGACGTCCACGTGAAGCCGACTGTCGGGGTGACGTCGGCGGATCCCGTGAGCTGGCCACCTTCGATGGACAGGCTGCCGATCGCGGTCGAGGCGGTCGGGGTGTCGAGCGTCAGCGCGCCGTCGGTGAGTTGCGCCGTGCCCGCGGCGAAGCTGCCGGCGGCGGTGACGGTGAGGTTGCCGCCGCCGATCACCAGCGTCGTGACGTCCACCGCGCCGGTGAACGTGAACGCGCCGCCCGAGACGCGCAGCGTCGCGGCCGCCGCCGCGGTCCACGTCCCGCCGGCGGTGTCGGGCGTGCCGGCGCCGCGGCTCAACGCGAGCGTTCCGGCGGCGACATGCACGGTCCCGCTGTTGGTGAGGTCGAGGTCGTGCACCCTGAGCGTGCCGGACCCCGACTTGGTGATCGTCCCGGCGTTCGAGAGGCGCGGGCGCGTCACACCGCAGCACCACTGCATGCTGCTGTCGGACGAGATGTTGAAGACGTTTCGGTTGTCGAGGTGGCTGACGTTGCCGGCGAGGTCGGTCCGCAGATCGACGACGCCGTCGGTCCAGGTGAGCGTGCCCTTGTTGACGACGGTCTTGCCGAGCGACTTGGTGCCGCTTGTCGACCACGTCGACGTCGCGCCCTCCGGAATCGTGAGCGTGCCGGTCCCGGCGAGCGAGCCCGCGGTCCAGTCGAACGCGGTGGTCGGCGCGATGTTCGCCGACCCGGTGAGGGTGCCGCCGCCGACGACGAGGCGCCCGATCGAAGTCGCGGTGCCGGGGCTGTCGATCTGGAGCTGGCCCCCGGTGACCTCGAGCGTGCCGATGTCGGTGTCGGCGGTGATCGTGTAGTCGCCGAGCGCGACGCGCAGCGTGCCGGTGGCTTCGGTGATCGTGCCGTCGAGCGTGCCGGTGCCGGTGCCGGTGAACGCGAGCACGCCTTCGCCGATGTTGATCTTGGCCCCGTTCGTGTTCGTGACGCCGAGACCGTCGAGCGTCAGTATTCCGGGTCCGCGCTTGATGAACGTTCCGGAGTTGGTGAACAGCGGTTGCGCGCCCGCGCAGCAGTCGCGCATCGTGTTGTCGGACGAGACGTCGAGCACGCCGCGGTTGTCGAGGTGGCCGGTGCCGCCGAGATCGGAACGCAGCTCCAGTTCGCCGGCGGTCCAGTTCGCGGTGCCGTGGTTCTCGAGCGTCGTCGACAGGCTCTTCGTGCTCGTTCCCGACAGCGTCGCGGTCGCGAGCGCATCGACGATGATGCCGCCGGGGCCGGCGACGGTTCCGCCGGTCCACGTGAACGCGGCGGTGACCGAGATTGCCGCGTCGGGTGTCAGCCGGCCGCCGGTGACGAGCAGTGTCGCCGCGGTCGACGGCGCGACGATTTCGAGCGTGCCGGCGCGTATCGCGAGGCTTCCGTCCACCGCGATCGCGGTGACGGTCGTGTCGCCGGTGGTGTGCTGGACGTCGAACCCCGCGGGGATGCAGGCCGTGTCGTTCTTGGTGGGTACAACGTTCGGGTTCCAGTTGTTCGCCGTGTGCCACGAGGTCGACAGCCCACCGCCATCGAACGTCACCGTGCACGTAGGTGGGAGAGCAGCCGCGAGCGACGACGGCCGCGCCTCGGGGCGCGCGAGTGCTTCGGTGAGCGTCTCGACGATCGCGGCGCGCGACACCTCGGCGCGGGACTGACTCCGGGATTGCGCCGCGCCGGCCGGGAAGGCGACACCCGTGACGATGGCGACGGTCGTGACGATCGCGACGAGTATGCGGCTACGCATCTCGTTCCTCCTCGCCTTCGTCCGCGGCGTCGGGCACGGGCGGGGCCCCCACCGGGTCGGCGGCGCCCCTCGAAGAGCTGCTCGATAGCGGTCTCCTGTGGTTCTACGGGCGTCTGCACACCCAGAATCTGGTCCCCGCGTCTTGCGGTTCACTTGCGGCCGACCGATCATGGACGCCGATCGGGACGGGTGAGGAGGGGCATGGACGTCCGCATCTTGGGGAACCTGCAGGTCACTGCCGGTGCGGGTGTCGTCGACCTCGGCTTGCGTAAGGCGCGGATGCTCTTCGGGGCGCTGGCTTTACAGGCCGGGACACCGGTTTCGGTCGACCGGCTGGCCGAGGCGGTATGGCCGGACGGTCCCCCGGCGCGCTGGGAGTCGGCGCTGTACAGCCACGTGTCCCGGCTGCGGCGCGCGCTCGAGCCGGACCGGGCGCCGCGCGCGCGATCCGAGCGCATCGAGACGCGCGGCGACGCGTATGTGCTGCGCCTCGCACCCGACGAGTTGGATGCGCACCGGTTCGAACGGCTCGGCACGGAAGGGCGCGCCGCGCTCGGCCGGGGCGAGCCCGAAACGGCGAGCGCGTTGCTCGATGCCGCGCTCGGCGAGTGGCGCGGTCCGGTGCTGGCCGATCTCGCCGATGCTCCGTTCGTCGCCGACGAGGCGCGCCGACTCGAGGAGTTGCGGTTCGTCGTCCGTGAAGAACGTATCGAGGCCGAGCTTGCCCTCGGCCGGCACGCCGCGGCTGTCGCGGAGCTGGAGCGACTGGTCGTCGACCATCCGCTGCGCGAGCGGTGCTGGGAGCTGTTGTTGCTCGCGCTGTATCGCAGCGGCCGCCAAGCCGACGCGTTGCGGCGCTACCAGGACGTGCGCGCGATCCTCGTTGGTGAACTTGGAATCGAGCCGGGGCCGGGTCTGCGCGAGCTCGAGGCCGCGATCCTCCAACAGGCCGGCGGGCTGCTGCCGGACCGTGGGCCGGTGGTCGTTGTCGCGGAGCCGGCGGCGGTCGCGCTGCCCGCGTGGCTCGCGCCCGCGACGGACACGTTCGTCGGTCGTGGTGAACAACTCGACGTGTTGCGGCGGGAGTGGAAACGCTGTGCGGACGCAGCGGAGCCACGGACGGCGCAGCGAGGGAGCCATGAGCGTGGCACCGGCGGTGAACGGCGGCTCGTCGTGGTCGCGGGCGAACCCGGTATCGGCAAGACGCGTCTGGTCCGCGAAGCGTGTGCCGAACTGGCAGTCGACGGCGCGGTGGTGCTCGGCGGCCGCTGCGCGGAAGAACCCGTGCACGTCCTCGAACCCTTCGCGGAAGCGCTCGGTCGCCTCGCGCGCGCCGATCCGGCGCGGTTCGCCGAGCCCGAAACCGCGGTGCTGGCGGGCCTCGTTCCCGAGCTCGCGCCGGCCGCGCCCGCTTCGCCCGTCGACCCCGAAGCGCAGCGCTACCTGTTGTTCCGCGCGGTCAGCCGCGCGCTCGACAGCCGCACACTGGGCGCGCCGGTCGTGCTGGTGCTCGACGACGTGCAGTGGGCTCCTGCACCGACCGTCCAGCTCCTCTCACATCTGCTTCGCGACGAGGACCGCGGCGGGCTGCTCGTCGTCGCGACGCGGCGCGACACCGAGCCGAGCCCCGAGTTCGACGCGCTGGCCACCGACCTGCGCCGCGCCCGCCGGTTCGAAAGGATCCGCCTCACGGGCCTCGAAGCCGGAGACGCCGCCCGGCTCGCGCTCGATCGGGGCTCCGATGCCGCGGTCGAGACGATCGTAGATATGACAGAAGGCAACCCCTTCTACGTCGAGGAACTGGTGCGCCACGTCGCCGAAAGCGGCGGCCGGCTTGCCCCGGGGTCGGTGCCCGAGTCGGTGCGCGACACGATTGCCCGGCGCCTGCTTCGCCTCCCCGACACCGTCCGGCGTCTACTCGGCGTCGCGGCCGTGGCCGGGCTGCAGTTCGATCTCGACGTGGTGGCCGAAGGGGGCCGTGTTGCCATCGAAGACGCCGACGACGCGCTCGGCCTTGCGGTCGGCACCCGGGTGGTCAGCGAGCACCCGCGGCTGGTCGGCTCGTACACGTTCTCCCACGCGCTGATCCGGACGGTCCTGCGCGACGGGCTGGGCGCCGCCCGCCAGGCCCGCATCCACCGCCGGCTCGGCGACGCGCTCGCGGTGAAGCATCCTCATCGCTCCGCCGAGATCGCCTACCACCTCCTTGCGGCGGCCGCGGACGGCAGCGACCCGATCCCCGGTGTGCGCCACGCGCGAGAAGCATCGCGTCACGCGACCGCGCGTCACGCCTACGACGACTCGGTCGCCGTGCTCGAAGCCGCGCGTGACCGGCTCCCGACCGCGCTCGACCCGGCGTTGCGCTGCGAGCTGCTCGTCGACCTCGCCGACGCGACCTACCGGACGGGGTACCGCTACGAAGAAGTTCCCGCCCTGATGGCCGAGGCATACGAGATCGCGGCCGGTCTCGACGACCCCGATCTCGTCGCGCACGTGCTCATCGAGTCGTACGGGGTGTCGTTCGGGTCGTTCGACCAATGGACGGAGCGGGTCGAAGGCATGATCGAGCGGCTCGACGAAGCCGCGCCCGCCCGCATCATGCTCACGGCGATGCTCGCCCGGTATTGGTCGGCGCGACCAGGCGAGCGCGGGCGCCGGCTCGGGGAATGGGCGCTCGCCCGGAGCCAGACGATGGAGCCGGGCGAGCGCCAACTCGTGCTCGAGTTCGTCCAGCAGGCGGTACTGCCGTGGAGCCCGCCCGAACGGATCCTCGATCTCGCGCGCGCAAGCCACGATGCCGCGGTCGCGAGCGGCGACGCACGACGCCTCGTCAGCGCGCTGAGCATGGTGCGACTCGCACAGCTGTCGATCGGCGATCTGGCCGGCTCCGACGAGGCCGGCCGGCAATACGAGGCGATCGTCGAGTCGTTGCGCCAGCCGCGGCACCTCGCCGGAGTACAACAGCGGCGGGCGATGCGCGCGCTGCTCGCGGGACGCTTCGCGGAAGCGGAAGTGCACGCCGAGGAGACACTCGCGATCCAACCGACCGACGAATTCCTCGAAGGCGCCGCGGTGCAGATCTTCGCGATCCGGTTTCTGCAAGGCCGCCTCGTCGAGATGCGGCCGGTGGTCGAGGCGTGGGCCGCACAGTACGAACGCGCCGCGTGGCGCCTCGGGTACGGGCTGGTCCTCGCGGAGATCGACGAACACGACGCCGCGCACGCCGCGTTGGCGCCCTACGTCGCGACGCAATTCGCCGACGTGCCCCGCGACGAGCTGTGGTTCCTCTCACTGGCCGCGGCCGTGGCCGCGATCGAGCTTCTGCGCGACACCGAGGCGGCCGAGGTGCTCTACGAGCTGCTCGCGCCGCACGCGTCGCGAGTGATCGTCGCGGGTGAGGGTGCGCTGTGCTGGGGGTCGATCCACCGCCAGCTCGCCCCCCTGGCCGTGCTGCTCGGCGCCACGGAACGGGCGGCCATGCACTTCGAATCGGCGATGTCGATGCACGAACGCCTGGGCGCGCAACCGTTCCTCGCCCGCGACCGCCTCGGCTACGCCCGGCTCCTGCGCGACACGGGCGGCGATGCCATGCGGGCCCGAACCCTCGCCCGCACCGGTCTCGCGATCGCGAACCAGCTCGGCATGCGGGGCGTCGCGGCCCGGTGCGCCGACCTCGCGTAACGCCCGGGCCGGCCCACAGTCCTGGGCCGGGCGGTTTCCGGCCCGGGTAGGCAATGTGACCTATGTCAACACTCCTCCTTGGGTGTCCTCCGGGTCCGGTTTCCGGTCGTTACAGGTATGAGGACCACCCACTGCAGGGGGAAGGTGTACGTGTCCGTGGCGGCGTTTCCGACAACGCACGAACAGAATGTGAGCGTCGCGCCGCTGCTTTCCGCGCGCACGGGCACGTCGGTTCGTGACGACTTCGTCGATTCGTACGCCGACCTGCACGGGCGGGCGTACCGCGTCGCCTTCCGATTGCTCGGCGACCGGCACGAGGCCGAGGACATCGCGCAGGAAGCATGCATCCGTGCGTGCTCGCGCTGGCGCAAGTTGTCCGACGGTGGCTACGCGGCGCCGTGGGTCGTGCACGTGAGTGCCAACCTGGCCCGCGATCGCTGGCGCCGGTTGCAGCGCGCTCAGAACACGGGCGTGCAGCCCGACAAGACGACGATGTCGTGCGCCGGGGAGCGCGTCGACCTGCACCGCGCCCTCGACGCACTGCCGACCCGCCAGCGCGAAGTCGTGATGCTGCGATACGTCGCCGACCTTTCCGAACAAGAAGTTGCCCGGCGCCTGAAGTGCGCGCCCGGGACGGTCAAGACCCACGCGGCCCGCGGGCTCGCGTCGCTACGGGCGACGCTCGCCATCGGAGGCCGGGACTGATGTTCGAGTCACTCGACGACACGAGACCGATCCCACAGACGATGGACACCGACGCGCTGAGATCGTGGCGTACGGGACGCGCCCGGGTCCGTCACCGGTACGCCGCGACGGTCTCGTCGTTCGTTCTCGTCGCGGGCGGCGGATTCGCGCTCGTCGACCAGCCGACCTCGGAATCTGTCGTGTCGAGCACGACCAAGACCGAACGCGACGCCGCGGTTACGACGACAACGCTGGAGTTGACACCGACGACGACAGTCGCGCCGGCTACCGACGGGGTCGCGCCGATCGTCGGAAGCGACGACGACCCGAGCGCCGGCTCGCCTGCTCCGGGCGACGACAGCACCGCACCCTCCGACCCGAGCGACGACGACGCGCCCGACTCGGCGCCCGCGCCCGGAACGCCCGACGCGGCGCCCCCGCCGGCCGACGGGTCGACCCCGCCGGCCGTGCCGTCGACGCCGACCACCACCGCGCCCCCCGCGCCGGATCCGGGACCGCCGGCGCCGCCGGCCGACGAAGTGTGGACGGTCGCGTCGCAGTCGCTCACCCAGATCACGGCGGGAACGACTCCCGTCATCACCGTGACGTTCACCGTGCAGAACAACACGGCGAGCGCACGGTATGTCGCCTACGTCTCATGCATGCCGGCCTACAACTGGTTCGACATCTACCCCGAGAACCCCGGTATGCCGTGGGTGTACACGGGCCCCGGGAGCGGGTGCGTGTTTCAGTTCATGTGGGTACAGGCGCATTCTCAGGAAACGCGAACGGTCTCGGCGACACTTAAGCTCGCGACCGGGCCCATCCCTCCGGGCGACTACCAACTCCAGATGATGCTCGGCACCCTGACGGTGCCGCTGCGCGTCGTGTAGCTCCAGTCGACGGCTGCTCGCGTCGAGGGCAGACTGGGCGCGATGCGCGACCAGTTGCAGGCTCGGACACCCGCGGGCGAGAAGTTCGTCGAACTCGCCGAACAGCACAGCGAAGAGATCGCCAAGCGCGCCGCCGAGCACGACCGGGACGGTACCTTCGCGCACGAGGCCATCGACGCGATGAAGGCGACCGGCTTCGCGGCCGGCCCGCTGCAGGAGGAGTTCGGCGGGCTGGGCGTGGCGTCGCCCTTCGACGTCATGGTCGGCGTCAGCCGGCTGGCACGGAGCGACGCGTCGGTCGCGATCGCCATCAACATGCACCTCACGACGGGCCTGATCGTGAACCGGCTCGTGCGCGGCGCACGCGAGGCGAACGACCCCGTCGCGATCGGGCTGATGGAGGGGTTCGCGGGCCTGCTCGGCGGGGGCGCCATCGCGATGGCCAACGCGACCGAACCTGGTACCGACCTACGGCACCCGCTGACCGAAGCCACACGTGTCGACGAAGGCTGGCGGATCGACGGCCGCAAGATCTTCGGTACCCTCTCGCCGGTTGCCGACGTGATGACCGTGACCACTCGGCACAAGCGCGACGACGGCACGTGGGGTCGCGGGCGCGCGATCGTGTTCCGCGGCATGCCGGGCCAGACGATCATGGACAACTGGGATGCCCTCGGCATGCGCGGGTCGGGCAGCCACGACGTCGTCTACGACAACTGCGTCATCCCCGAAAGCCTGTACATCGAACAGGGCGACTGGGGTGCGTTCGACGAAGAGAACTTACTTGTCAGCACGGCCGGAGCGTTCGGGCTGATCGGCGCGTTCCTGGGCATCGCCGAAGCGGCACGCGATTTCGTCGCGCCCATGCTGAAGACCCGCACGAAGCAACCGTCGGGACGGGTGCTCGCGGCCCGGCACGGGATCCAGCACACGATGGCCGAACTCGAGATCGAACTCGCCACCGCCCGCGCCCATCTCGCATTCGTCGGACCGGCGCTCGACGACGTCATCGCGCAGCGGCCGGTCGCGTCGGTGACGCACGACGACTTCCACCAGCTCATGTCGAGCACACAGATCGCGAAGGTCGCGAGCCAGCGGGCCGCAATGAACGTCGTCGACAAGGCGATGCAGTTGAGCGGCGGCGCCGGGTACATGACGGCGAACCCGCTGTCGCGCTTGTATCGCGACGTGCGGGCGGGCCCGTTCATGCAACCACTGTCGCCGAACGAGGCCTACGAGTACATCGGTCAGATCGCGCTCGACCAACCCTTGGAGCTCGAAGGATGACCGACATGGCATCGGGCGGCCACGCGGGCCGGAGCGTGCTGCTCATCCTGGCCCGCGAGCTGGCGTCGAACCTCGCGACACCGACGTTCCTGCTCGACGGGGCCGGCATGGTCGTGTTCTTCAACGACGCGGCCGAACAACTTCTCGGCAAACCGTTTAGCGAGATCGGCGAGATCACCGGCAACGAACTCGGAGAGATGCTGCAGATGCTCGACGCGGACGGGGTCGCCATGCGGCCGCGCGACTCGCCCGCCGGGATCGCGTTCTACGAACGGCGCCCCGCGCACAAGGTCGTGTCCGCCATCTTCTTCAACGGCGAACGCGGCCTCATCGAGGCAACCGCGTACCCGCTGTTCGGCAACGGCGGCGAGTTGCACGGGGTCGTCACCGTGTTCTGGCCGACCGGGGAAGCCTGATGCTCGCGCGGGTGTGGGGCTGTCGCGGTTCGCTCGCCGCGCCGGGCGCGGACACCGTGCGGTACGGCGGCAACACCTCCTGCATCGAGGTGCAACTCGACAGTGGTGACACGCTCGTGCTCGACGCGGGCACCGGGATGCGCGCCCTCGGCGTCGAGATGGGTAGGAACGCACCGACGCGGCTTCACATCCTGCTCTCGCACCTGCACCTTGACCACGTGCAGGGTCTCGGCTTCTTCCGTCCGCTGTTCGAGGCGGGCCGCGAGATCCACGTGTGGGGACCGGCGTCGCCGGTGCAGAGCCTCGAAGACCGCATCGCGCTCTACATGTCGCCCCCGCTGTTTCCTGTGCGCCTCGCCGACATCCCCGCACGGGTGGTGTTCCACGACGCGCCGATCGACGAAGTGACCATCGGTTCCGCACGGGTGCGCGCGGGCAGTGTCGTGCACCAGGGTCCGACGGTGGGGTATCGCATCGAGGAAGACGGTGGCGTGCTCGCGTACCTGCCCGATCACGAGCCCGCGATCGGCGTCGCGCTCGACGACCGGCCGACCGACTGGATCAGCGGCCACGACATTGCGTGCGACGCCGACCTGCTCTTCCACGACGCGCAATACGGCGACAAGGAATATCCGAACCACATCGGGTGGGGTCACTCGTGCATCGACCATGTCGTCGGGTTCGCGCGGCGGGCCAACGTCGGCACGACCGTCTTGTTCCATCACGACCCGTACCACACCGACGACGAACTCGACGCGTTGCTGGTCGACGCGCAACGGTGTTCAGAGGTCGCCGACGAGCGGCTTTGCCTCGCGCACGAAGGGATGAGGGTCGAGATCGACGGCAAGGGCGTGCGGTTCCTCACCTGACTGCGCGAGTATTGGCCGCATGAAGATCGACGTCCAGGGAACGGGTATCGAGGTTGACGTGCAGGGCGAGGGCCCGGCCGTGTTGTTGATACACGGCTGGCCCGACACGCACGCCATGTGGGGCGACCAGGTCGCCGCGCTCACGGCCGCCGGTTACCGCACGATCGCGCCCGACCTGCGCGGCTTCGGCGGGTCCGACAAACCCGAGGGGGTCGAGAACTACGCGCTGCCGTTCCTGGTCGGGGACCTGCTCGGCGTGCTCGACCACGGCGGCGTCGACAAGGCGCACGTCGTCGGCCACGACTGGGGCGCGGCCCTCGCGTGGGCCACCGCGTCGCTCGTGCCCGATCGCGTGCTCACGTGTACTGCGCTGTCGGTCGGCCACCCGGGCGGGTTCGTCAGCCTCGGGATGCCACAACGCGAGAAGTCGTGGTACATGCTGCTGTTCCAGTTCGCCGGCATCGCGGAGCAGTGGCTCAGCGCCGACGGCTGGGCCAACTTCCGCGAGTGGGCCGACCACCCGGCAACGGCCGAGGTCGAGCAGCGCCTCGCCGCGACCGCCGACCTGACCGCGTCCCTCAACATCTATCGGGCCAACGTGCCCGCGGAGTCGCTCGTCGGTCCGCCGCTCGAACTGCCGCCGGTCGCGGCTCCCGCGATGGGCGTCTGGAGTACCGGCGATCGCTTCCTTGTCGAAGCGGGCATGCGCGACTCGGGCAAGTTCGTCACCGGCCCCTACCGCTACGAACGCATCGAAGGCGCCGGCCACTGGATGACGCTCGAAGCCCCCGACAAAGTCAACGCGCTACTCCTCGACTTCCTCGCCGCCAACTAGCCGCGGGGTTTACGTGCGGTCGAGCTCCAGCATCTTGATCGCGTTGCCCCGGAGCACCTTGTAGGTGACTTCGTCGGAGAGGTGCGCCACGATCTTCTCGGCGTACTCCTTCGACACGGGCCACGTGGTGTCGGTGTGCGGGTAGTCGGTCTCGAAGCACACGTTGTCTTCGCCTACCGCTTCGATGTTGTGCAGGCCGTGGTAGTCGGCCGTGAAGCACCCGAAGATTCGCCCGTAGTACTGCCGCGACGGCGGCTCCGGAATCACCGACTTCATGTGCTGCCAGCTGTCGTGCTGGTCCCACACTTGATCGGCCCGTTCGAGCACGTAGGGGATCCAGCCGATCTGCGCCTCGGAGTACGCGAGCTTCAGCTTCGGGAACTTCATCAGCTTCTGCGAAAACAGCCAGTCGGCCATCGACGCCATCGCGTTGTTGAACGCGAGCGTGCCGCCGACGCCTCCCGGCGCGTCGGGCGACGCGGATGGGTTCGTCGACGACGAACCGATGTGCATGCACAACGTCACGCCGTTGTCGTTGCACACCTGGAACATCGGGTCCCACTCACCGCTGTGAATCGTCGGCAGCTTCAGGTGGTGGGGGAGTTCGCTGAAGCAGATGGCACGCGCGCCCTTGCTGGCGACGCGCTGCACTTCCTTGGCTGCCAGTTCGATGTCCCACAACGGGATCAAGCACAGCGGGATGTTGATTCCCTCGGAGGGTTCGCACCATTCCTCGATCATCCAGTTGTTGTAGGCCTCGACGCACGCGAGCCCAAGTTCTTTGTCGTTGCCTTCGTAGAATGTCTGACCGCAAAAGCGCGGGAACGTCGGGAATGGGAGCGATCCGTCGACCCAGTTGAGCCGGAAGTCCTTCATGCGCGCGTCGCGCTCGTAACAGCCGGGGCGCATCTCGTCGTAGGTGAGTGCCTCCATGACCATCTTCGAGCGGTCGAACTTCGAGAGGTCACCGTCGGGGGTTGCCTCCAATGGGATCGCAACGAAGCGCTTGTGCACGTAGATGAGCCGGTCCTCGAAGTACCAGGCGTCGCCCCACAGCCCGTTCGGGTCCTCGGTGTTGACGTACTTCGCGCCCGGCTTGTGCGAGA
The DNA here is from genome assembly GCA_031404355.1 of Actinomycetes bacterium. Lineage (GTDB taxonomy): Bacteria > Actinomycetota > Acidimicrobiia > IMCC26256 > PALSA-610 > JANNHK01. The sequence goes on along the minus strand of JANNHK010000124.1, from coordinate 642 downwards.
ACGCACCCCACCGCTTGCGCTCGATGCGCGGCCCCTGCTCGCGGTACTTCTGGGGGAGCCAGGTCTGCCACACGTGGGCGGGCTCGACGACGTGGTCGTCAACGCTGATGATCTTCGGCAACTCCATCAACATGGCTCCCTCGCTGCGTCCGCACCCGAACATGACGTTAGCGTCAGGTCGCACGCACCGTCCGTGGGCGCGTAGGCCTCAGTCGCCCCACGGTTCCGACGACGACACCCGAAAGATCGTCGCCTCGGGTGCGCCCGCGAGCGAGACCTCGAGAACGCCGAGCGCCTTCGCGACCTCCGGCAACGCCTCTTGGCGCGCGAGCGCGTCCTCGTCCTCGAAGACCTCGGTCGCGATGAACGCCTCGGGTTCGGCGAGATCTCGCCCAATGTCGAAGCTGACGACACCGGCAAGCGCGCGGCTGGGCCTGATGACGTCTTCGAGGGCGGCCCGCACATCCTCGGCCTTGCCCGGTTGGCACTTCACTCTGAAGCGAACGACAACCATGGGTTTCTCCCCTCTTGGCGATGCATCTCCAGTTCGCATCGCCTCCGGCGCGCGGATCATTGCAGGTTGGCGCACAGCCTGCGGCTCCGGGCCAATCGTCCTTCTGCGAGGGCCCGCGTCAATTCGGG
>JANNHK010000123.1:0-18846 GCA_031404355.1 Actinomycetes bacterium | reverse complement strand
GCCTGGCTGATCTCGGCGCTCACCGTGATGCCGGCGCCCGAGCGCAGGTGGGCGGTGGGTCCCACCTGGACCACGACGTCGTGGTCCAGGTAGTTGATGGCGATCGCGCCGGCGACGCCGAGACCCGAAGAACCGAGCGCGGGGTCTGCGGGAATGATGCCGCGCACCTTCTGGTAGATGGCGCGCACGCCGAGGATCATTTCGTCGAGGTTGCCGGCGCCGCCGACGAGCCCGGCCATCGCCGTGGCGAAGGGGAGTGCCGAGGCGTCGATGGTGGCCTCGCTGTAGATCCCGTTGGTCGCGTCGAGACTGGCGGTGATGCAGATGCCGTCGGCGCACCCGGCGTTGCTCAGCGAGTGCTCCGTCCCGAGGCCGCTGCCGGTCACGTCCAGCGCCGGCGAGAGGCCGATGCGCTGGGTGTTCTCGGTTGCCGCGGTCTTGCTCTTGGTCAGGCGGATGGTCGTGGCGTTGACGACCGCCACGAAGTACCACTGCCCGTTCTCGAGGCCGCCGATCGGGGCGTCGGGCACAGAGACGGTGCCGGGGAGGTCGACCACGATCGTGTGCGCGGCGCCGGGCACAAGGACCGCGGCGGCGAGCGTGATCAGCGTTCGGCCGGTCGCCGAGTCGTACACGGCGCTCACGACGTTGGCGTCGACCGTGGTGCCGTTGACCGTGACGTGCACGACGGCGCCGGCGACGATGAGGCCGGTCATGTCGGTGACGGTGAACACCTCGGTCGGGCTCTGGACCGTGAGGCTCGCGGTCGACAGCGTCAGGCTGCCGGCCGGGGTCGTGGTCGTAAAGGCCGGGTCGGGGTCGGTGAAGTAGGCGACGGCGTCGCCGGTCGAGAAGCCGTGCGGGGCCGCGAATGTAATTGTGTTGGCGTCGACGTTGACCGCAGTGTCGGGCGTGAACGACTGCACGTTGCGCTGGATCAGCAGCGAATGCGTCCCGGCGCCTTCGTCGAGGATGTCGACGGGTGACCCGTCGAGGTTCTCGAGCTTGATCGTCGTGGCGTTCACGAACACGACCCGGTACGTCCGGCCCTTGACCAGGCCGTCCACGGGCTTGTTCTGCTCGACGCCGCCAACGACGTTGCTGATCGTGCCGAAGTAGGCGACGACCTGGCCGTTGGTGAGCCCGTGGGGTGCCGCGAAGGTAATTGTCTCGGCCCCGTCGTCGACGCCGCCGGCAACGAAGTCGAGCTTGTCGACCTTGCCCAGGGTGTGGGTGGGCGACCCCGGGTGGGTCGCGGGCCGGGTTGGAGCCGACAGGTCGATGCTTGCGGCCTTGACGAGGGCGACCGTGTCGGCGTCGATGAACTGGATCACGTACTCGCCGTCGGCTTCGAGCCCGCCGATCGGGGGTGCGTCGCCCTCACCGAGCAGCAGCTGGACGGTGCCGGGTGAATAGGTGACCGACTCTCCGTCCTTGAAGCCGTGGCCGACGATGCGGATCGTGTCGTTGGTGTAGTCGACGAAGTTGGTCGAGGTGTTGCCCTCGGTGGCGTCGAACGTGTTCTCGACACCACCGACCGCGTCAATGGTGCCGTCGACCTGGGACCGGACGTCGGCCGTGTCGTAGTCGAGGGCGAAGGCCAGGGCGACCATGCCGTCGCCGTTGATCTTGGGCTGGGCCCAGGCGAAGTTCGTGACCTCGGCCGCGGCGTCGATCGTCACCGTGGCGCCCGAGGTGATCGACGACGTGCCGTCGACCGTGACGTGCGATGTCTCGGAGGTGTGGGCGATGGCAATCCCGACCGTGATGTTGTCGGCCGCGGGGGCCGTCGGCCCCGGCGTCACGTTGGTGCGGGCCTTCACGAACGCCTCGGTGGTCGCACTGGAGGTGACGTTGACGTCACCGCCCGCCGTGATCGTCGTGCCTTCGAGGGTCGTCGTCGCTTCGGCCGTCGCCGTCCCGACGCCTACCGCGACCGCGAACTTGCCGCCTCCGACGAAGCCGTTCAGCGAAACGATGTGCATCGACGCATCCGCGCTCGCTGTTGTCCCGACGTTCACCTCCCCGTCGGCCTCGATCGTCGTTGCGACGATGCGAACGGTCGCCTTCGCCTGCCGCACCGAAACCTGGGCGGCGACCCCGACGAAGTTGCTGAGGATGATGCCGGGGATCTGGCCCGCGACGTTGGTCAACCAGTTGAGGGTCGAGTCGGCGTACGCGTTGCCGGTGTCGACGAGTTCCTTGTCCTGGGCGGTCGCGCCGATGTTGACGTCGCTGCCCGTGATCTTCGCCCCAATGACGTCAATCGTCGCAGTGTGCTCCGCGACGTTGACCGGAAGTCCGGGGATCGGCGTGGTCTCGTGAGTCGCGGTGAGGTTGACCGCGCCCGCGGATCCGCCACCCGCGGGGTTCGCCCCCGCGAGAAGTTGCGCGCCGCTGTTCACGACGATCGCTTGGCCTTCGATCGCGGGATCGCCCGCGTTGTCCTGCCCGAGACTGATCGCGCCCGAGTCACCCGCAGCGTTCGTCGTGTCGATGGTCACGTTCGCGCCGACGGTGATCGCTTCGGTGACAATGCCGACGGACCCGCCGTTGGTCACGACATCACCGGTGACGGTCGTCGAGTCAGTGCCCGCGTCGCCGCGCACGGTGATGGACGCGGTCCAGTCGGGCGCGAGCGACACCACGGTGAGCGCGTCGTCGCCGCCGCCGAGCTTCAAGGTGAGTGAGGTCGTCGGCGGGTCGAACTCGATTGCGGTGAAGGTCGGTGCCGCGTCGGTGCTGCGAACGCGCATCTGGCAGATCGCGGGGTCGTACTCGAGGACAGCGTTGTCGGCGCTGCCGCTCAAGTCGAAGGTGAGGTCGGCGGGCGCGGGCGCGGGTTGAACGAATCGGCGCTCGCCCGGCGGCAGAACGGTCTGCATCAGCGCGCCCGTGGTTTCACCGAGCACGTGCCCGAGTTCGTGCGCGAGCACGGTGAGCAGGTCGACGCGGTCCGCGGCCGGCGGAGATCCGGCATCGGTGTGCCAGCCCCAGCCCGCGGCAAGCGGATCGATCGTAACCGTCGAGCTGACAGTGAGACCGACGTTCACGTCGGGCAAGTCGGCGAGCGTGACCGTCACCGCGGAGAAGTCTTCACACGGCCACGCCTGCTGCGCGATGGGGAGCAGCGCGGCAATGTCGCCGTCGGTGATCGCGAGCGACGGATCGACCGGAACCGCGGGCAGTGAGGCGACGTCTTGGTGCTCGCCCGCGAGCGCGTCGGGAGTCGGGAACACGCCGAGCGTGGTGAACAGGAGCGCGCCAAGGGCGATGACGACGATGCCGCGCATCGTTTGCCCCCTCATTGCCCCCACAAACATCTCCCCGCCGGAACCGGGTGACAGTTTGTCACGTACCGTGGCATCACTCAAAAGTGGGAGCCAGCCCCAGGACGCCTGGTGGCTCTAGCGTCGTGACACGGGGTCGACGCCGGCGGGGGCGCGGCCCATCTGCGGGGAGGCGGGGAGATGGCGGACGACGGGGCGCCCGAAGGCGCGGGCGATGCCGACGAGCGCGGTGCCGAGGGCGGTGCGCGGCGCGCGCACAAACGAGTCGAGCTCCTGGCCGCGGTTGTGCTCGGTCTGGCCGCGACCCTCACGGCCTTCGCCGCGTATCGCGGCGCGCTCGTGTCCGACGAAGTGCTCGTCGGCTACAGCGAGGGGGCACGACTCCAAGCCGAAGCCAACGACACCTTCTCGCTGGCCGACCAGCGGTCGAACCTCGACCAGACCCTGTTCCTCCAGTACGCGATCCAAGCCGTAGAAGAGAACGAAGCGGGCGTGCTCTACCTCCGCGGCGCCATGAACCCCGACCTGCTCGCGCTCGTCGAAGAGTGGGAGGCAACCGAAGACGACCTCGCGCTCCCGTTCAGCGACAAGTACGAGATGTTCGCCGAACTCGAGAGCCAGCAGATCCTCGCCGACGGTTTCGCGCTGCTCGACGCGGCCGAGGCAGAACGCAAGGCCGCCAACGACGCCGACGAGCAGTCGGACATCTACGAGTTGTCGACCGTGTTCTTCGCCGTGACGTTGTTCCTCGCCGGTGTCGCGGCACTCATCGACTCGACCAAGATCGCCTTGGGGATCCTCGGCATCGCGGGCGTGATGATGACCGTCGGACTGGTCGTCGTCGTGCAGGCCGAGACCTTCAGCGCGTAACCGCGTACGATCCCTACGCGTGATCGGGGTCGGGCTCGTGGGGTGCGGGATGATCGGCCAGGGTCACGCCTACGCGCTCCGGCTCCTCGCCGACGACGGCGACATCCGACCCGTCGCCGCGGCCGACCGCTCCGAGGAAGCCGTCGAACGGGCCCGCCGGATCTGCGAGTTCGAACACGTGGGCGGCGACGCGCAGGCCGTCATCGACCATCCCGACGTCGAGGCCGTCGTCATCGTGACGCCAACCACCACGCACGACGCGTTCGTGCGCGCCGCGCTCGCCGCGGGCAAGCACGTGCTGTGCGAGAAGCCGCTCGCCACCGACTTCGCGACGGTGCGCGCGTTGTGCGACACGGTCGCGACTGCGCCCGTCACGAGCCAGGTCGGATTCCACTCGCGGTTTCACCCGCTCGTGAACGAACTGCGGAACATCGTCGTCGACGGGGCGCTCGGCCGCCCGATGGCGTACACACTCCGCGACGACCAGTACTGGCCGACGGGCGACGTGGTCCCCGGCCATTCGTCGTGGCGATCTGACCACTCGCAAGCGGGCGGTGGCGCGCTGCTGGAGCACTCGATCCACAGCGCCGACATCCTCTCGTGGATCTTCGGCGCGCCCACTGAGGTGTTCGCGCGCCGCCGCTCGATGTTCGGGTACGACGTCGAGGACACGGCCGCGTGCACCATCACGCACGCGTCGGGTGTCGTCGGCAACCTCCTGACGATTTTCAACGGGGTACGGGGCCGCGAAGAACGGCGGCTCGAGGTGTTCTTCGAACACGGAGCAGTAGAGGTCACGACCGACTTCCTGGTCGCCGCGCGCGAAGACAGCTTCCTGATACAGCGCCCCGACGAGGAACCCGACCGGCGCGATGTCGACGCACTGCGCGAACAGCACTTCGCCGCGGCCGGTCTCCCCCGCCGCGACTTCATGATCTACCTGTACCCGGCCGCCCGCGCGTTCGTGCACGCGGTACGCGACCGGCGCGCGTCGAGTCCCGGGTTCGGTGACGCGCTCGTCGCGCACGCGCTCGTCGAGGCCGCGTACCGGTCCGCCGCGGGCGGCATGCCCGTCGAACTCACCGGCGACCTCGCGCTCCAAGGGCGCGGCGAGATCGAGAAGAAGCTGAAGTGAGCGCCTTCCTCGCGATCGACATCGGCGGCACCAAGCTCGCGGCGGGCATGGTCGCGACCGACGGCACCCTGACGGCCCGGTGCTCGGCACCCACGCCCCGTACCGACGACGCCGAGGATCTCTTTGCGGCGCTCACCGCGCTGCTCGAACCGATCGAAAGCGGCGGTGCGGTCGCGGTCGGCGTCGGATGCGGCGGGCCGATGGACCGCGGTGGTGAGCACGTCTCACCCCTGAACATTCCGGCCTGGCGCGCGTTCCCGCTGCGGGCACGCCTCGCGGCGCACCTGGACCGGCCCGTGTTCGTCGACAACGACGCCAAGGCACTCGCGCTCGGCGAAGGCTGGCTCGGAGCCGCGGCGGGTGTCGACAACTTCATCGGCATGGTCGTCTCGACCGGCATCGGCGGCGGCATCGTGCTCGACGGACTGCTCCTCGACGGTCGAGAAGGAAACGCAGGACACATCGGGCACGTCATCGTCGAGCCGGACGGGCACGAATGCGGATGCGGCGCGCGCGGGTGCGTCGAGGCGGAGGCGTCAGGGACGGCTATCGCGCGTATCACCGGCGGCGCGCCCAAGGACGCACCCGCCGAGGTGCGCGTTCGGTGCGGCACGTTGGTCGGCCGCGCGATCGCGTCGGTCGCGAATCTGCTCGACCTCCCGTTCGCGGTCGTCTCGGGTTCGGTCGCGCTCGGCTACGGCGACGCGTTCTTCACGGCCGCACAAGCCGAGATCGACGCCCGCTGCCGCCTCGACTTCTCGCGCGGCACGCGTGTCGTACCCGGCGCGCTCGGCGCGGACGGCCCGTTGATCGGAGCCGCCCGCATCGCGCTTGTCCGTATCTAGCGCAGTGTGAAGACGCCGCCGTCGATGACGGTGGCGCCTTCTTGGGTCACCGTCTGGAAGTGGGCGCCGCCGTCGACGTCCCACATGCGCACGGTGAGGATGTCGCCGGGCATGACCGGCTTCGAGAACCGGGCGTCCATCGCACCGAACTTCTCGACGTCGGAGCCGCACATCTCGTGGAGCAACGCGCGGCCGGTGAAGCCGAACGAGCACAGGCCGTGCAGGATCGGACGGTCGAAACCCGCGAACTTCGCGAGTTCCGGGTCGGAGTGCAACGGGTTGCGGTCGCCGCTCAGGCGGTAGAGCAACGCCTGGTCGGGACGCGTCGCGACGGTGACCTCGTGGTCGGGTGCGGTGCCGGGCATCTTCGGCGGGTCGGCGATGACCGGGCCGCGGCTCTCGCCGAAGCCGCCCTCGCCGCGGATGAACGCGGCGAAGCGCGTCGTCCACGCGGGCTTGCCGCTGCCGACGTACTTCGACTCCGACGACAGGCGCACGACCGCGCCCTTGCCCTTGTCGTAGATGCCGACGATCGTCGTGATCGCTTCGACCTCGCCGTCGGGCGGGATCGCGCCGTGCACCTCTACGCCCTGCTCACCGTGGAGCAGCATGCGGAAGTCGAACTCGCCCCAGCTCGGCAGGCCGGGACCGCCGCCCATGCCGAGCACGACCGGCATCGTCGGCAGCACGCGCTGCTCGATCTTCTGCGAGTTCTCCGTGGTGAACTCGAGCTCGAAGCCGGTCGGGTCGGTCTGACCCGCGCCGACACCGAGCGCGTAGAGGAGGGCGTCTTTCGACGTCCACGAATGGCGAGCCGGTTGCGAAACGGCACCGACCGAGTCGAGATTCATCGGCATTGTCAGTGTCTCCTTACGACATCACTCAGGACATCATGGTCGAGTTCGGCTGCGCCTGGGCAACGAGATCGGGAACGACTTTCGTCAGCTGCGCGGGTTCCCAGCGCATGCCATCGTTACGCGCGGTGGGACCGCGGCGCCAGCCTTCGCCGACCGACACCCGGTCACCGTCGACAAGGAACACCCGTCCGGTCACGTCGGTGTTCTCGTTGGAACCGAGCCACAAGACGAGCGGCGAGATATTCGCGGGGTCGAGCACGTCGAACTTCGTCGGGTCGACTTCACCACCGAGGCCGAGACCTTCCGTCATGCGGGTACGCGCAACCGGTGCGATCGCGTTGGCGAGCACGCCGTAGCGGCCGAGCTCCAACCCGCAGATGATCGTGAACGACGCGATGCCGGCCTTGGCCGCGCCGTAGTTGGTCTGGCCCGCGTTGCCGAACACACCCGACGGCGACGACGTGTTGACGATGCGCCCCGCAACCGGCGTGCCGGCCTTCGACTGGTCGCGCCAGTACGCGGCCGCGTGCTTGGTCGGCCCGAACGCGCCCTTGAGGTGCACGGCGATCACCGCGTCCCACTCGGACTCGTCCATGTTGACGAGCATGCGGTCGCGCAGGATGCCGGCATTGTTCACGATCGTGTCGAGCCGGCCGAACGTGTCGATGGCCCGCTGGACCATGCGGCCCGCGCCGGCGAAGTCGGCGACGTTCTCGCCGTCGGCGACCGCTTCGCCGCCCATTCCCTTGATCTCTTCGACGACCTCCATCGCGGGGCTCGCTGAACCGCCGTCGCCGTGCATGTCGCCACCGAGGTCGTTGACCACGACCTTGGCGCCTTCGGCGGCGTACGCGAGCGCGTGCTCGCGCCCGATGCCGCGTCCCGATCCGGTCACGATCACGACCCGGCCGTCACAAATACCCATCGTTTGCGTCCTCGATCTTCTTGTAGCTCCGCTACTGGGCGTTTCGGAGCTGGTCCCGGAGTTGGTGCTTGTACAACTTGCCGTTGTCGTGGCGAGGCAAGGCCTCGAGAAACACGACCTGACGGGGACACTTGTAGTGCGCGATGCGCTCCCGGCACCACTCGACGAGCTCCGCGGCGAGCGCATCGGAGGGTTCGACGCCCGGCTGAGGCTCCACCGCGGCGACGACCAGCTCGCCCCATTCGTCGTCGGGAACGCCCACCACACCGACGTCGCCGACCGCCGGATGCCCGAGGAGGACCGCCTCGACCTCGGCCGGATAGATGTTCACGCCCGCACTGATGATGAGGTGCGCGCTGCGGTCGGTGAGAAAGAGGTAGGCGTCGTCGTCGACGTAGCCGACGTCGCCGAGGGTGAAGTACTCGCCCCGGTACGCCCCGGCGGTCTTGTCCGGCGCCTTGTAGTACTCGAACCGGCTGCCTTCCGGCGGCGGCGCCTTGAGGTACACGGTGCCGACCTCCCCCGCCGCGAGATCGTTCCCGTCGTCGTCCCCACCGTCGTCGCGAAGGATGCGGACGTGGTCGGCCGGTGTCACCTTGCCGACGGTGCCCGGCTTCTGCAGCCACTCGTCGGGCCCGACCAACGTGCCCGCCCCTTCGGTGGCTGCGTAGTACTCCCACACGACCGGGCCGAGCCATTCGATGAGCCGGCGCTTCACGTCGACCGGGCACGGCGCCGCGCCATGGAGCACGAGCATGAGCGTCGACGTGTCGTACCGCGCGCGCACGTCGTCGGGGAGCGAAAGCAATCGGTGGAACATCGTCGGCACCATGTGCGTGTGCGTCACGCCGTAGCTGTCGATGAGCTTCAACGCTTCCTCGGCGTCCCAGCCTTCCATCACGACGATGGGTACGCCGACTGCCGCGGGCGTGGCGAGCGAGAATGCGAGCGGGGCCGCGTGGTACCAGGGGCCGGTGCACAGGTGCACGTTGTTGTTCTCGGCGCTGTAGCGCGACGTCGCGGCCTGGAGCAGCGTCGCGCTCATGTCGGTCTTGCGCTGCACGCCTTTCGGGCGTCCGGTCGTGCCCGACGTGTAGAGCATCGTGCTGCCGAGCGTCGTCTCCGGAAGCGCGGCACCACTCTCGGCTGCGAGCGCGTCGTCCCAGTCTTCGAAGCCCCCACCCCCGGAACTGGCGATCGGTCCGCCGACGGCGAGGCGCGCTTTCAAGCGGGTTCCGAGTTCGGCCGCGCGTGAGGATGCCTCGGCGTAGCGGGCGTCGGCGATGAATGCTGTCGCTTCGCAGTCGTCGACGATGTAGCCCGCTTCGTCGCCGGTGAGGTGCCAGTTGATCGGCGTCAGCCGCAAGCCGCAGCGCAGCGCCGCGGCGTACGTCTCGGGGAACTGCGGCCGGTTGCCGCACAGGAGCGCGATCCCGTCGCCGGGTTGCACCCCTCGTGCCTGCAACGCGCGTACGAGGCGGTTCACGTTCTCGTCGAACTCGGTGTACGTGCGGTCGCCGTGCGGTGTGATCAGCGCGGTGCGGTCGGGATACTGCTGCGCCCAGTAGGTCGACAGCGTCCCGGCCTGGGCGGCGTCGACGAGGGCGGGGTCAGGTTGGCTCACGAAGCCCGAGACTTGCCGCTGTCGCCCGACGCGTCCAGTACGTCGAGACGCATACAGACCCGGGGCCCGGCTTGGTCGAGCCCGAGTTCGGCCTCGTGCGCGCGGAGCGCCCGCAGTTCGGGGCCGACCTCGTGGTCGTCGAGCACGCGGAACCCGAGGTGTTCGTAGAGCGGTCGATTCCACGAGATGTTGGTGAATGTCGTGAGCGTCACCGCTCGGCGCCCGGTGTCGAGCGCGTACGTGCGGGCGCGGTCCATCAGCATGCGCCCGATTCCGAGACCCTGGTGCTCGGGCAGGACGCTGACCTGCTCGACGTGCGCGTTGGCGTCGACGACGTCGACGACCAGGTAGCCGACCGGCGAGCCGGCTTCGTCGACCGCGACCCAGCTCCGCCCGTCGGCTGCGTACTCGGCCAACTCCTCGACCGACGCGGGCTCGTCGGCGGCCACGGCGGCAAGCCCGACCGTACGGAACCGCTCGCCCGCGCGCCGCTCGATGTCGCGTAGCGCCGGGCCGTCGTTGGCGCGGGCGGCGCGGATCTCGATCAGGCGGACTCGCGGTCTTTGGCGACTTCGTCCAACTCGGCGTATTCCTCACCGGTGTCGGTGAAGTCCTCGAACTGGATGACGCCGATCTCGGTGAAGCGTTCCCGCAGCCAGCCGCCGCTCGCGTCGAGGAGACCGAGCTTCTTGCAGTTCGGCACGATCTTCGAGAACAGCAGCGTCTGGAACATCTGCTGCGCGGGTGGGTTCACCTTGTCCATCGTCCGGTACACAGCTTCGGGGTCGATGCCCATCTTCGCCCACATCTCGGCGTGTGCGAAGCGACGCTGCAACCGGCACGCGACGTCAAACGCGAACTCCTGGCGCTCGCGCATCTCGGCGTCGGTGAGCTCCTTGTAGTACTCCTGCAGCGACAGCACGCCGAACGCGACGTGGCGCGCTTCGTCGCTCATCACGTAACGCAACATCTTCTTCACGAGTGGTTCGGTCGTGATCTGGTGCATGAGGCCGAACGCGGCGAGCGCCAGACCCTCGACCATGATCTGCATGCCGAGGTACGCGATGTCCCAGCGGGGGTCGCCGAGGATGTCGTCGAGGATGCCCTTGAGGTTGTCGTTGATGCCGTACTGCGACCCGAGCTTCTCGCTCAGGTAGCGGGCGAACACTTCGACGTGGCGCGCTTCGTCCATCACCTGCGTGGCCGCGTAGTACTTGGCGTCGATCCACGGCACGGTCTCGACGATGCGGGCCGTGCAGAGCAGCGCGCCCTGCTCGCCGTGCATGAACTGCGACATGAGCGAGTTCTGCAGTTCGACGGAGACGCGCTCCCAGTCCTTGTCCTTGAAGTGCTTGACCGGTGAGCCCTCGGCGTCGGCCAGCGCCTGGAAGCGCTGCACGCCCCCGCCGCCCAGTTCGCGGCCGACCTTCTCGGGGTCGACGTCGGTCGACCAGTCGAGATCGGTCGACGCGTTCCACTGCGACGTCTTCGCCTTCTCGTACAACTTCACGAGCGACCCGCGGCTGCGGTCATAGTCCCAGGTGAAGATCGCGTCGAACTCCGCGGTGACCGCGTGGATCGTCTCGAGCTTCTCTTCGGTGGCCGTCATGCTGGTGTCTCCTCCTGGGGAGCAATCGCGTCAAAGAGGCGGTGAATGAGTGCTTGCCAGTTGTCCTGGTCGGGTGGTTCGAGTCCGAGCGTCCGCACGACGAGCGCGCCCGCCGCGAGCGTGAGACAGAAACGCGCGAAGGCATCGGTGTCGACGTCGTCGTCGATGACCTCGTCGCGTTTTGCACGGTCGACGAGATCGGCGATCGTTGCCTCGCGGTTCGTGATGCGGTCGCGCACCACCGTCGCGAGTTCGGGGTCGCGCCGGGCCGCGGCGATCGCGTCGAGCAACAACGGCGGGTGCGCGTTCGGTCGCAGGAGCAACGCACCCAAACGCTCGAGCACGTCACGCGCGTCGGACCCCGCGGCCTGCTCGAGCAGCGCGTCGACCTCGGTCCCCGCCCGCGAGCCGATCGCGTCGAAGAGCAACTCGGTCTTGCCCCGGTAGTTCGCGTAGATCGCGCCGGTCGTGAGCCCCGCGGCGCGGGCGACGTCCTGCACCCGGGCGCCCTCGTACCCCTGCGCCACGAACACCTCGATGGCGGCGGCAATCAGCCGCTCCCGAGTCGTCTCGCCCGGCCCGTCCGCCGGCAACGCCGTCACCTCAATGGCTCCTTCACAGCCGACAGGGGGGCCTGCGGCTCGTTGGCCGGCTGCTGCATCCGCACGGCCCGCATGATAACGATCATTATCCGAGTCCGCGTGGGAACATCGGGGGCGATGGCGCTTCCGGTCTCACTTGCGGATGTTCGGGCGGCGGCGGCCGCGATTGCGGGGGCGGTCGTGGAGACGCCGACGACGCGCTCGGCGACGATCTCGGCGATCACAGGCGCCGACGTGTGGCTGAAGTTCGAGAACCTCCAGTTCACGGCCTCGTTCAAGGAGCGGGGCGCGCTCACGTTCCTCCTCCGGATCGCCGAGGCGGACCGGTCGCGGGGGGTCGTGGCGGCATCGGCCGGGAACCACGCCCAGGGCGTCGCCTACCACGCCCGGCGCCTCGGCATCGCCGCCACGATCGTGATGCCGACCGACACGCCGTTCGCGAAGGTGACGAATACCGAGTACCACGGCGCGACGGTGATCCTCGACGGCGACGGGTTTGCCGCCGCCCTCGCCCGCGCCCGCCAGATTGCGTCCGAGACTGGCGCGACCCTCGTGCCCGCGTTCGACGACCCCGCCATTGTCGCGGGGCAGGGCACCATCGGCCTCGAAATGCTCGCCGCGGTGCCGGACCTCGACGCGATCGTCGTGCCGGTCGGCGGGGGCGGGCTCGTGTCGGGCGTGGCCGTCGCCGCCAAGGGTCTGCGCCCCGACATCGAAGTCATCGGGGTGCAGATCGAAGGCTGGCCGAGCATGCTGCACGCGCTCGGTCGCGCCCCGGCCCCGGTCCGCGGCCCCACGATCGCCGAGGGCATCGCGGTCCAGAGCGCGGGCGTACTGACGCGCGAGATCGTCGCCGCGCTCGTCGACGACATCGTCGTCGTGTCGGAGCAGCGCGTCGAGGAGGCCGTCGCACTGGCCGTCGAGATCGAAAAGACGGTTGTCGAGGGCGCCGGCGCGGTCGGCATCGCCGCGCTGCTCGAACACTCCGAGCGATTTCACGGCCGCAAGGTCGGCGTCATCCTCAGTGGCGGCAACATCGACATCCGGGTCCTGGCGTCGGTGATCGGGCGCGCCCTCGCCCGCTCCGGGCGCCTGGTCCGGCTGCGCATCGAGATCCCCGACCGGCCCGGCACGCTGGCGGCGGTCGCCCAGGTGATCGGCGCGGCCCGCGGCAACATCATCGACGTGGCCCACCGGCGCGACCTGCCCGGCGTTGCCCTGAAGACCACGCTCCTCGAAGTCTCGATCGAAACCCGGGACCGGGCGCACGCCGAGGCAATCGTGAGTGCCCTTGCCTCGGCCGGATACACGGCCGCGCCTGCACAAACGTGACACCAAGTAGGTAGTGTCGGCGATCGTTCGACAACGAGGAGGACCCACGTGCGCAAATGGGGCGCCCTGATAGCGATCGCAGCGTTGACACTCGGAGCCGCCGCGTGCGGCGGCGACGACGACGACGACGACGCCGGTACCGACACGACCGAAGCAGCCGCCGAAGGCGACGACACTGCGACCGATGGCGACCTCCCCGACCTCGGTGGCGAGGAAATCTCGGTCACGGTCGAGAACGCGTACCTGCCGTTCAACTACATCGACCCCGAGACCGGCGAAGGCAAGGGTTGGGACTACGACGCGTGGAACGCGATCTGCGAGAAGCTGAACTGCACGGTCTCGTTCGAAGAGGCCGCCTGGGAAGGCATGATCGAAGCGGTCGGAAGCGGGACCTACGACGCCGGCGCCGACGGCATCACCATCACTCCGGAGCGGGCGGAAGTCGTCGACTTCTCCGACGGCTACATCACGGTCAACCAGCGGCTGCTCGTGCGCAAGGGCGAAGACCGCTTCGCCAGCGCCGACGACATCACCGCCGACGAATCGATCAAGATCGGGACGCAGACCGGAACGACCAACTTCGACAAGGCGGTCGAGCTCTGGGGCGAAGGTCGCATCCAGGCGTTCGAGCAGTTCCCGGTAGCAGTCGAGGCTTTGCTCAACGAAGACGTCGACGTCGTCATCATGGACGAGACCGCGGGTCTCGGGTATGTCGGCAACAACGCCGAGGAGCTCGAACTCGTCGGGGATCCCTTGAAGAGCGACGAACTCGGCTTCATCTTCCCGAAGGGAAGCGACCTCGTTGCTTCGGTCAATGCCGCGCTCGCCGCAATGGAAGCCGACGGCACGCTCGACGAACTCGCCGCGAAATACTTCACGGACGAGTTCCAGGTCACGTACGACGACCTCGAGAGCTGATTCAGATACTGACGATTGGGTCGTACCTGTGCGCCAGGCCTTCGGGCCTGGCGCACGGTCGTTTAGAGGAGCCGACATGGCGACACCGATGGGCAACCTCATGGACCCGGCCGCGGTCCCGCCGGCCGACCTCGGCGGCAAGATCCGGAGCTGGCGCGACTTCCCGTATTGGTTGCTCGGGATCGCGGCGATCCTCGGATGGATCGCCTACCTGGTCACGACGGAAGAGCGATACGAGAACGCGTGGGACCGCATCATCCCCGGCCTCCGCATCACTATCGAAACGACGATCTACGCGTTCGGGATCGCGCTTGTCATCGGCCTCATCGCCGGGCTCGGCCGCATCTCACGCAACGTCGTAGTGAAGAACCTCGCGACCTTCTATATCGAGGTCATCCGCGGGGTCCCGATTCTCGTGCTGATCATCACGGTCGCGTTCGTCGTCGTTCCGTACGCAGCCGAAAACTTCGGGTTCGAAAACAACAGCGTCGACCCGAAGTGGCGCGCGATCATCGCCTTGGCCCTGATCTACGGCGCGTACCTCGCCGAGGTATTCCGCGCCGGGATCCAGTCGATCCCGAAGGGGCAAACCGAGGCGGGCCGGGCGCTCGGGATGACTCCCGGTCAAACCATGCGGCGCATCGTCTTGCCGCAAGCGGTCCGCAACATGACGCCCGCGATCGGCAACGACGCGATCGCAATGGTCAAGGACACGTCGCTGCTTTCGGTGCTGGCCGTGAACGAGATCACGCAGAACTCACGCAAGTACGTAGCCACAAGCTTCGACTCGCGCGGCACATACCCGATCCTCTTCGCGGTGTATCTCACCCTCACCGTGACGCTCTCACTGCTGTTGTCGTGGTATCGCCGCCGATTCGGACTCGACGACAATGGCTAAAGCGCAGCCCGCGCTGCCCGCGCCGGGTCCCCAGATGGTCATCATCGAGAACCTCCACAAGCGGTTCGACGCGGTAACCGCGGTCGACGGCGTTTCCCTGACGGTCGAGACCGGACAAGTCGTCGTCATCGTCGGGCCGAGCGGCTCGGGCAAGAGCACGGTGTTGCGCTGTATCAACCTGCTCGAGACTCCGTCAGCCGGCAACGTGTGGGTAGACGGCATGCACGTCAATGCCAACAAGACCGACCTCAATGCGGTGCGCGCCGAGGTCGGCATGGTGTTCCAGGGCTTCAACCTCTTCCCGCACCTCACGGCCCTGGAGAACGTAATGCTGGCCCAGCGACTCGTGCGCGGCCGAGACAAGACCGAGGCGAAGGAGATCGCGTTCGCGCAGCTGATGCGGGTCGGGATTCCGGAGAAGGCGGACGTCTACCCTCGCCACCTTTCGGGCGGTCAACAACAGCGCGTCGCGATCGCACGGTCGCTCGCCATGAACCCAAGAGTGATGCTGTTCGACGAGCCGACGAGTGCGCTCGACCCCGAAGTCATCAACGAAGTCCTCGACGTGATGCTCAAACTCGCTTCCGAAGGCATGACGATGGTCGTCGTCACGCACGAGATGGGATTTGCCCGCCGAGCGGGGAACCAACTCGTGATGATGGACGGGGGGCGCATCGTCGAACAGGGGGTGCCCGACGAGATCTTCGCCAACCCGCGCGAGGAGCGCACCCGCGCGTTCTTCGCCAAGATCCTGTCGCACTGATGGACGTCGAGATCCGCCCCGTACGTCCCGAGGAATACGAACTCGTCGGCGAACTGACGGTCGCCGCTTATCGCACGCTGGAGGTCGACCACCTGTTCGGCGGATACGACACCGACATCCGAGATGTCGCGACGCGCGTGAAGGACGCGACGGTGCTCGTCGCTGTGACGGCGGGCGATGTCGTCGGCGCGGTCACGTACGTCGACAGCGAAGGCTCGCACTGGCTCGAGTGGACCGAGACCGGCGATGTGCAGTTCCGGCTCCTCGCGGTGTCACCGACGGCGCAGGGCGGAGGGATCGGCGAGGCACTCGCACGGGCGTGCATGGACCGCGCCGCAGCGACGGGTCGCCCACTCGTCATCCACACGACGCGCTGGATGCCCGCGGCCCAGCGACTGTACGACCGGCTCGGCTTCACCCGTCGCCCCGATCGCGACGTCCGATACGAGGTGTGGTCCGACGGCCTCGACGACTACCCAACGGAGTGGGTCGGCGAAGGGTTCCTCGCGTACACCTGGTCGCCGTGAGTCACGTCGTCGTCTCGAACGTCGCGTTCGGGTACCCGGGCGCAGACCAACTCTTCTTCGACGTGAGCTTCCGCATCGCGCCCGGTGAACACGCGGCGATCATCGGCGACAACGGAACCGGCAAGTCCACCCTGGTCCAGGTCATCGCCGGGCTGCTCACCGCCGAGGAGGGCGAAATCTCGGTCGGGGGCCGCACGCTCTACATGCCGCAGGACGTCGGCGTGACCGACGCACGCACAATTCACGAGCTGCTCCTCTCGTACGCGCCGCCGCTCCTGCGCGACAGCGGCGAGCGCATGCTCGATGCCGAGCGGCGGCTGGCCGCGGGCGACGAAGCGGCCGGCATCGACCTCGGCGAGGCGATCGGCGAGTGGTCCGAACGCGGCGGGTACGAGCTCGAAGCGACGTGGGACGCGAGCGCGCGCCGCATCCTGCGGCTCTCGTTCGCCGACATCGCCGAACGGTGGGCCGACACGCTTTCGGGCGGCGAACGCAAGCAACTCGTCCTCGACGTGCTCCTCAACTCCGACGCCGACATCCTGCTGCTCGACGAGCCCGACAACTACCTCGACATCGCCGCCAAGCGCTGGCTCGAAGCCGAGATCGTGCGCTCGCGCAAGACCATCGTCACCGTGAGCCACGACCGGCACCTGCTCTCGGCGGCCATCGACAAGATCGTCACCCTCGAAGCATCGGGTGCGACCGCCGGTTCGTGGACGCACGGCGGGAGCTACGCGACCTACGCCGACGCCCGCACCGCGCGCCAGGAACAACTCGGCGACGACCTGAAGCGCTGGCAGGACGAGGAACGGCGCCTGTTCCACCACTACAAGATCATGAAGCAGCGCGCTGCACTCAACTACAAGAACGCATCACGCGCCGACGCGGCCGAGAGCCGGTGGGAACGCTTCGTCGCGGCCGGCCCTCCCCCGCCGCCCATTCCCGACCAGCGGGTGAAGATGCGCCTGCGCGGTGGTGACTCGGCCCGGCGCGTCGTCGCGCTGCGGGGCGTGGGGCTCGACGGCATGATCGCTGCGTACTCGGACGAGGTCATGTTCGGCGAACGCATTGGCCTCGTCGGCCCGAACGGGTCGGGCAAGAGCCATCTCCTGCGCCTCATCGCCGGTACCGAAACGCCGAGCGAGGGGGAGGTCGTCGTCGGCAACCGCGTCTCCCCCGGCCTGTTCACGCAAGTCAACGCCCGCCCCGATTTCGCAGGGCGCGACGTCGGCGCGATCGTCGTCGACCGGGTCGGCGAACTCCAAGGCGCCACCGCTGCGCTCGCGCGCTACGGCATCCACGGCGCGGTGCGCCGGCCGTACGAGACGCTGTCCGGTGGTCAGAAGGCGCGCCTCGAGATCCTGTGCCTCGAACTCGAGGGTCACAACCTGTTGCTGCTCGACGAACCAACCGACAACCTCGACATCGCGTCGTGCGAAGCGCTCGAAGGCGCGCTCGACGGCTTCACCGGCACCGTCGTCGCGATCTCGCATGACCGCACGTTCCTCGCCGAACTCGACCGGTTCTGGCTCCTCGACCACGACGGGAGTTGCAAGGAGTACCTCGACTACGACTCCGTCGTCGCCGCACTCACGAAGTGAGTCAGTCGGGTTGGTTGAGTTCGATGAAGTTGCCGAAGGGGTCGTGGAGGAATGCCTGGCGGCCGGCGCCGACCATGTGCTCGACGGGGTGCACGGTGACGCCCTTCGCCTTGAGGTCTGCGACGGCGGCGTCGATGTCGTCGACGCGGATCGCGAAGTGGGCGCTGCGGCCTGGTACCTCGTCGGACTCCAACAGGTGCAGCTGCTGGCCCCCCGAGTCGAGCCAGCAGCCGCCGATACCCAAGTCGGGGCGCGGCAGCACGGTCATGCCCAGCACGTCGCGGTAGAAGGCCAGGCCCGCCTCCGCGTCGGCAACACAGATCGAGACGTGGTGGATACCTGCGGGCTTCATGCTCGCCAGGCTAACCCTGCCTTCTGGTCGCGCGTATGTGTTGTCCACGACACATACGCGCGTCCAGAAGCACGCCTGGGACGGACCGATATACATTCCGGCCGGTGCTGTGGCCGGATCCTTCACTCATCGACTTGTCCCTCGACCCGCGCGCGGTGACGTTCGAGAACCTCACGGGCGCCAAGGGCGCGGGCGGGGAGAGCTACGGGGGGCGCAAGGGCGCTCCGTCGCGGACGATCGCGGCGGGCGAGCACGTGCAACTCGCCGACATCGAGGGGCCGGGCACGATCCGGCATTTCTGGTGCACGGTCCCGCCCGCGCCGCCCGAAATCATGCGGGCGTGGACGCTGGAGGTGTTCTACGACGGGAACGCCGAACCGAGCATCGCGGTCCCGCTCCTCGACTTCTTCGGACTCCCGCTCGGAAGGCCGGTCCCGTACGCGTCGGCGCTCACGGTTGCCGCCGAGGGTCGCGGGTTCAACGCCTACTTCCCGATGCCGTTTCGCGAGCGCATGCGCGTCGAGTTCACCAACGCGTCGCCGCGCGCGATCGAGTTGTACTTCCAACTCGACTACACGCTCGGACCGGTCGCCACCGACGCGGGTCTGCTCCACGTGTCGTTCCGCCGCGAGAACCCGACGGTGCTGCGCGAGGACTTCACGATCGCCGACGGCTTCACCGGGCCCGGACGCTTTCTC
>JANNHK010000122.1:0-6354 GCA_031404355.1 Actinomycetes bacterium | reverse complement strand
ACGCCGCACCGTCGCCGGTCTTGGCGCGGTGCCAGAGGATCGTCGTGCCACATTGGCGCGCGTAGACATCGATGCGAGTCGCGTTCCCCGCGGCCATGGGCGAGCCCGCCACACACCCGCCCGGGAACCCGAGGTCTTCTTCGGGATCCCACGACGCGCCCTGGTTGTGCGAGACGCGGCGATACAGGTGATTGTCGCAACCCACGTAGACGACGGACACGGCAACGCGCGCGTTCGAGACGCGCGGTGTGCCCTTGCCGCAGGACTTGATCTCGTTCCAGCCGCGCCACCCGTCGGCCGACGGGGGTTGCGTGGTGGTGGTCGTCGTCGGGCGAGGGAAGTGGCCAGTGTCGGTCCGCGATGCGCACGAAGCCCGAAAGGGGCCTGACGCCGGGATACACCATTCGTAGAAGACGTTGTAACCCGGGTTCAGCAGGTCGTCACGGGCTTGATACTTGATCGTCAGGCCGATTGGGTTCCCGAACCTCGGAGCGGAGCAGCTCGCGTAATAGAACGCAATTCCGTCGACGGGGGCGGCCGCCCGTCCGCTGAACCGCGTTCCGTCCGTGCACGATCCCGCCACGCCCACCACACGGGATATCAAGAGAACGCCGTTTTGCGAACGCGCCGGGCATACGGCAATCTCCACTGCAACGGACGCCGTCGTCGCCATCCGGGCCGACCGCCGGTCGATCGCTTCGATCCCCGCGGCGCCGCAGAGGGACTGCGGCGAGCTGAAGCACTCCGACGTGACACTCAGAACCTTCGGGCTCGCCGCGAGCCGGTCGATGGCAGCAGCCTCCGACGCGCCGTGCAGCTGCAGGACGACGGGACTGGCCAAGATGTCGGACGTCGAGCCACCGACCCTGTCGATCAACTTCTGACGCGCGGCGGCTCGCTTCGCCTTGAACGTCACGCAAATCTCGCCCGTGACGTCGGCCGCGCCCGACGCTCCCGCGCCGATGCCCAGCAAGCTGCCGATGACCGCGGTAGCAACCAGGAAACAAACGACGCGCGCCCTTCGTGTCCGCCCGACATTTCTCATGTACGCCTCCGCCCAAGCCCGTCGTGCCTTACCCAACCCTCTAACGCTCTGCGAGCGCCTCCGGTGCACATGCTCCGGCGAAACTTTCTGAGACTGAGGTCACACTCCACGTCATCGAGACGAGCGACTCGAGCGTTACATCGATGCGCAGCGCCGTGCTCGGCGAATCGGCTCCGCTCTGGCGGGGGGCGGACGGCACACCAGGTGACGGGGCCTGGCAACGGTCGTGGCTCTACTACCAAGCCAGTTCCATCTGGGCGGGTACGAACGAAATTCAGCGGAATGTCATCGGCGAGCGAACCCTCGGATTGCCGCGCGAGCCGAAAGTTCCGTGAACCGATCCCCCACCGGGGTGCGTATTCCGGGCATGATTCCGACCATGCGCAACAGATGGCTCATCCTAGGAATGGTCGGCGCGCTCGGAATCGGGCTCGCCGCGTGTGGTGGCGACGACGATGACGACGCCGCCGACACCACGCCGGACACCGAAGCAACTACCGACGACACCGAAGCCGGCGAAGACGCGACCGAGGAAACCGTCGCGGTTGACGCGGACAACGTCGAGGACCCCGTTGTCGTCGCCGTGGACTTCGCGTTCACGGTTAGCGAGCCGATCACGGGGGGCGGTGGCGAGTTTGGTGTGGCGAACGACGACCCCGCGACGCACACCTTCACGGCCGACGACGGCACGTCGTTCGACGAGGAAATCCCGGCGGCGACCCAGATTTTTGTCACCACACCGTCGGAGCCCGGCGAGTACGCGTTCCACTGCGAGATCCACCCGACCATGACCGGGACACTCGTCGTCGGATAACCGACCTCACGCGTTCTTGCGTCATGCACGTGTCGTGACGACACCTGTGTGACGCAAGAACGAGAGGATCAGGCGACGCGGGCGACGTAGCGGCAGATCGCGGCCGCCTCTTCGATCGGGTCGACGCCGCGCAGTACGGCGCTGACCTGGGCGCACCACCAGCACGACGCGATCGCGCCTTCGAGCGCGCACCGCTCGCCGTGCGTGAGTGCGATGTTGACGAACACCGCTTCCGCGATGTCGGCCAGCGGTGCGTCGACGCGTGCGACCGAAATGCACTCCGCGCCGAGCGTCACGATCTCCGAGTTACCGAAGCGGTCGTACGCGGCGTCGGCGAATCCGGTGACGATGCGGTCGGCACCGTCGGGTGGCGGTGCGAGCCGCAGGTAGACACGGGCGACGGCGGGTGCGCTGCGCAGGATCGCGGCGATGTCGCCGTCTTGGCACGCGCCGCCGAGCAGAACCTCGAACCCGTGGTCGTCGCCGCGCAGGCACGCGACGACGGGCGCCAGGAGCGTCCCGACCGCGGTGGCGGCGGGCCTCGATTCAGGTGGGCGGGCCATTGGTTGGTTGTCGGCAAACGATAAGCCCGAACTGAGTGGCATTAGCATCATTCGGACATGACCACGATTCGGTACGAGGTCGACGGCCCGGTCGCGACGATCACGCTGAACCGGCCCGGGGCGGCCAACGCCCAGAACGCGGAGCTGATCGACGCCCTCGACGCCGCGTTCGACGCCGCCGAGGCCGACGACGAGATACGCGTGGTCATCCTGGCCGCCGAGGGCAAGCACTTCTCCGCCGGCCACGACCTCAAGGAGCTCCTCGCGGGCGAGGAGTACTGGGCCGCGATGCGCGACACGCCCGAGGGGAAGCTCAAGCACGAGCAGGTCATGTACTTCGACAGGCTCGTGCGCATCCGCGACTTCAAGAAGCCCACCATCGCCGCCGTGCAGGGTGCGTGCTCGGCCGCGGGACTCATGCTCGCGACCATGTGCGACCTCATCGTCGCAGCCGACGACGCGCAGTTCTCCAACCCGGTACTGCGCATGTCCGGAGTCGGCGTCGAACTGCTCGTCGAGCCGTGGGAACTGGGACCGCGCAAGGCCAAGGAGTTCCTGCTCTGCGCCGAGACGTTCTCCGCCACCGAAGCCGAGCGCTACGGCCTCGTGAACCGGGTAGTCCCCCGTGCCGACCTCACGGCCGAAGCGCGCGCCATGGCCGACAAAATCGCGCTCGTCCCACCGCTCACCGCGCAGGCCGTCAAAGACTCCATCAACCACATGGTCGACCTCATGGGCCAGCGCGAGTCATGGCGCTATCACTTCATGCTCCACCAGTTCGTCTCGAACACGCCGACGGCGCTCGACAAGGTCGAGGCGCGCAAGCAGGGCGGGATGGACGCGGTGAAGAAGGAGCAAGCGGGGCCAAATCAGCCATGAGCAGGGCGAAGCCGTGAGCGGGCCACTCGCCGGCGTGCGCGTCATCGACCTCGGCACCCGTATCGCGGCGCCGTTCTGCGCGGGTCTGCTCGGCGAACAGGGCGCCGAAGTCATCAAGGTCGAACAACCGCGCGGCGGCGACTTCATGCGCGAGATCGGGCCGTTCGTCGACAGCGACGAGGGCCCATACTCGCTGTTCTGGGCCGTCGAAGGCCGCGGCCGCAAGAGCGTCACGCTCGACCTGCGCACACCCGAGGGTCAGAACCTCTTCCGCCGCCTCGCGGCAACCGCCGACGTCGTCGTCGAGAACTTCCGGCCCGGCACGCTCGAGCAGTGGCACATCGCGCCGCCCGATCTCGACGAGCGGCTCGTCACCGTGCGCATCTCGATGTTCGGCCAGACCGGCCCGAACGCGCCGCGCCCGGGCCTCGACCGGGTCGGCATCGGGTACGGCGGGCTGCTGCACCTCACCGGCTACCCCGACCGGCCACCGGTACGGGTCGGCGTCACGATTTCCGACTATCTCACCGGTGTCTTCGCCGCGCAGGCCGCCGCGTGCGCTTTGTACGCGCGCGACGCGCGCGGCGGCTCGGGTGCGGTGATCGACGCCGCGCTCTACGGCGCCGCGCTCCGCATCCTCGAATGGACACTCCCCGCCTACGACCGGCTCGGCATCGTGCGCAGCCGCGAGGGCAATCGGCTTGCGAACTCGGCGCCACTCGACAACTACCCCACTCGCGACGGCAAGTATGTGTGCATCGTCGCCGGTTCTGACGCGAACTTCGCCCGCTTGTGCAAGGCGATGGACCGGCCCGACCTGCTCGACGACCCGCGCTTCACCAAGCTGATCGACCGGGCCGCGCACGGCGACCTCATCAACGGGATCGTGGCCGAGTGGACCGCGACGATCGACGCGACCGACATCGAGCAGCGCTGCGTCGCCTACGACGTGCCGGTCGCAACCGCGTACACAGCGGCCGACATCTTCGCCGACCCGCACATGGCCGAACGGGGCGACCTCGTCTCGGTCGACGACCCGGTGATCGGCGTAGTCCGTCAGCAGGCACCGTTCCCGCGCCGGGCGGGCGAGATGCCCGTCGCGCCCGCGGGCGCGCCGCGGCTGGGCGCGCACACCCGGGAAGTGTTGTCGACAATCGGCGTCGGCGACACCGAACTCGACGATCTCGAAGCGAAGGGCGTCGTGTGAGGGCAATCCAGGACGGGCTCCTTGCGCTGCACGACGACGGATCGATCGACCTCGTCGGCGGCTACTCCCCCGGCAGCCGCCGGTACCACTTCCCCCTCCTCGACACGTGCCCGTACCGCGGTGCGACCGACATCGAACGGGTGACGTTGACGCGCGCCGCGACCTTGTGGGCGTGGACCGCGGTGACCGCGGCGCCACCGGGCTACGCGGGGCCGGTTCCGTACGGGTTCGGTGTCGTCGAGTTAACGCACGAGCAGTTGCGCATCGTCACCCGCCTCGTCGAGTCCGACCCCGCGCGTCTCGAGTTCGGTCAGCCGATGACCCTCGTCGCCGACGCGTTGCCCGGCGACGTCGTGACGTGGGCGTTCCAATGCGTGTGACAGTAGGAGTCGCCGGCGTGGGCATCCACCCGTTCGGCCGCTTCGAAGGCGTCACCAACACCGACATGGGCGTACACGCGGTGCGCGCCGCGCTCGCCGAGGCCGGTGACCCGCCCTTCCAGGCCGCGTTCTGCGGCACCGCGTACGGCGGCGTCGCTTCGGGACACAAGGTGCTGGGCGCGATCGCGAAGACCGGCATGCCAATCGTCGACGTCGAAGCCGGGTGCGCCAGCGGCGGGGCGGCCCTCCAACTTGCGGCGGCGGCGATCCGGGCCGGCCAGTACGACTGCGCGCTCGTGTTCGGTGTCGAGAAGATGCCGAAGGGCATCATCCGTTCGTCGTTCTTCGAACCCTGGCGCGAGGAGGGCGGCCTGGCCGCGACCCCCGCGTACTTCGCCTTGCGCGCGCAGCGCCTCCTGCGCGAGGCCGGGCTCACCAAGGACCACCTGGCGCAGGTCGTCGTGAAGAACCGCCGCCACGGCGTGCACAACCCGAATGCCATGTTCCGCAAAGAAGTCACCATCGAAGAGGTGCTCGCGTCGCGTGTCGTGAGCGAGCCGTTGCACCTGTGGATGTTGTGCTCGCCCAACGAGGGCGCGGCCGCAGTGGTGCTACGCCGCGGCTCGGGGTCGGGCGTGACGCTCGCATCGGCCCGTTTGCGGTCGCATCTGCCCGGCAGTGTGCTCGGTGAGGCCACACCGCTCGCGGGCATCGACGACTCCGACATCACTCCCCCGTCGACCCTCGCGGCCGACGATGCGTATGCGGAAGCCGGCATCGGTCCGGCCGACGTCGACGTGATCGAGTGCCAGGACACCGACGCGGCCCGTGAACTGCTCGCGTATCAAGAGCTGCGGCTGTGCGCGCCCGGCGACCAGGCGCAGGTGCTGGCCGAACGCGGTGACGCGATCAACCCGAGTGGGGGCCTGCTGTCGAAAGGCGAACCCCTCGGCGCGTCTGGCCTCGGTCAGGTCGTCGAACTCGTGCACCAACTCCGCGGCGAGGCGGGCCCGCGTCAGATCGAGAACGCGCGCGTCGGCCTCGCCCACACGGTCGGCCGCGGCGCCAACGCCTGCTGCGTCATCGTCACCCGCTGACCCCGCCGAAATTGCGAAACCAGACGCCGGAAAACGACGTCCTATTTCGCAATTTCGGCGGTTGATCGGCTAGCCGACGCGGTCGTTGTAATCCTCGATTGCCTCGTTCGAACCCTCGGTTGCTTGCGCGAGCGCGTCTTCGGGGGGCAGGCCCTCGGCGAACATTGCCGCGATGGCGTCGATGACCGCGCCGCGCATGCCTTCGCCGCGCGCGCCGGCCGGGCCGAGCACCGGCCCGGCGGTCGCGAGGTTGTCGGCGCCCGCGAGCAACTGGTCGTACGCGACCTTCAGCTCGGGTTGCTCGGCCCAGCGTTCGACGAGCGGCGAGATCGTCGTCGACGATTCGCGGATCGGGATGTAGCCCGTCGC
>JANNHK010000121.1:0-11774 GCA_031404355.1 Actinomycetes bacterium | reverse complement strand
TCGGCCAGACGTGGAAGCCGAGGCAGCCCAGGTTGACGGCCCAGGCCACGTGGGCGAGATCGGCGACGACCAACGCGTCAGAGGTGGTGCCGTTCGGGGTGGAGACGACGATCGTCAGCACTCCCAACGGGACGACGTCGCGTGCGCTCGTCGCCGCCGATGTTGCGCACGTCGCCTGGGCGGTGAACCTGGGCTGCCTCGGCTTCCACGTCTGGCCGAACCACGCCGCGAATCCCGAGATCGCCGATGAGCTCCGCCTCGACCTCGATCCGAGCCCGGGCGTGACGTTCGACATGATCCGGGAAGCTGCACGTGAGGTGCGTGCGCTCCTCGAGGATCACGGGATCGCCGCCTATCCGAAGACGACGGGCAGCCGCGGGGTGCACATCTACGCGCGCCTCGAGGAGCGGTGGACGGCCTACGACGTGCGCGCCGCCGCCGTCGCCGCCGCGCGTGAGCTGGAACGCCGCCGCCCGGATCTCCTCACCGCCGCCTGGTGGAAGGAGGAGCGGGGCGAGCGGGTCTTCGTCGACTTCAACCAGAACGCCCCGCACAAGACCGTGTTCGGCGCGTGGTCCGTGCGGGCCCGGGTCGGCGCGCAGGTGTCGACGCCGTTTCGCTGGAGCGAGCTCGACGCGATTGCGCCGGACGAACTGACGATCGCGACGGTCCCCGGCCGTGACGACGCGTGGGCGCACGCCGACGACACGCCTCAGTCGTTGGAGCCGTTGCTCGCGATGTGGGACCGCGACATCGAGTCCGGCCTCACCGACATGCCCTGGCCCCCCGTCTACCCGAAGATGCCCGGCGAACCGCCGCGCGTGTCGCCGTCGCGGGCCAAGAAGGACAAGTAGGTGGAGACGATGCCCGCCGCGGTGTACGTTCAGCCCGCGATGACTCGCCGCATCTCTTCGAGGGTGAGCTCGCCGGCGGTGACGCGTTGGATCGCGTTCGTCGACAATGTGTTCATCCCTTCGACCACGGCGCGGGTTTCGATCTCGTGGCGGGATGCACCGGCGAACACGAGACGGGCGATGTCGTCGCTGAAGTCCATGACCTCGTAGATGCCGGTGCGGCCCTGGTATCCAGTTCCTCGGCAGGCCGGGCAGCCGACCGCGCGCCGCACGGTCGCGCGTGCGAGCAGGTTGTCGGGGCAACCAAGCCCGCGCAGCGCCGCGAGCCCGCCGTCGTCCGCGACCGCGCAGAGCTCGCAGAGTTGGCGCACGAGTCGTTGCGTCGCGACGCACGTGAGTGCCGAAGCGACGAGGTAGGGCTCGACTCCCATGTCGATGAGCCGCATCGGGACCGCGGCGGCGCGCGTGGTGTGCAGCGTCGAGAATACGAGGTGGCCGGTGATAGCGGCTTCCGCGGCGATCTTCGCGGTTTCGCTGTCGCGGATCTCGCCGACGAGTACGACGTCGGGGTCGGCGCGCAGGATCGATCGCAGCGCC
Organism: Actinomycetes bacterium; assembly: GCA_031404355.1. Taxonomy (GTDB): domain Bacteria; phylum Actinomycetota; class Acidimicrobiia; order IMCC26256; family PALSA-610; genus JANNHK01. The sequence goes on along the minus strand of JANNHK010000121.1, from coordinate 10,323 downwards.
GAAGCGAACGTCATTCCGCCGCGGGCGTCGACCTGGATTTGCTTCACGCCGTCGAGCTTGTATTCGACCGGATCCTCGACGGACACGATCGACCGGTCGGGCGTGTTGAGTTCGGCGAGCGTCGTATACAGCGTCGAGGTCTTACCCGAACCCGTCGCACCGCTGACGATGACCGCGCCCTGAGGTGATCGGAACGCACGCTGGAAGCGCTCCAGCTCCGGTCCTCGCAACCCGGCCGAAGGCAAGTCGAGCACCCCGTGCATCTGATCGAGCAGGCGCAAGATGACCGCCTCACCGTGCGCGGTGGGTAGCGTCACGACGCGCACGTCGATCCAATGGCTGTTGACCTTCAAGGAGAAGCGGCCGTCCTGCGGCACGCGCCGGCGGGTGATGTCGATGTTGCTCAGGACCTTGACCCGGCTTACGAGTGGTCGCAGTAGTGAGCGGGGAGTGTCGGAGGCGTCGTGCAACACGCCGTCGACCCGAAGGCGAATGCGGACCCTGTCGGAGAGCGGTTCGATGTGGATATCGGAAGCGCGTTCGTCGACGGCTTGTTCGAGGAGCGCGTAGAGAAGACGCACGATGGGAGCGTCCTCAACTCCGATCTCGGAGTCGTGATCGTGCTCTTCCGCGTAGTCGGAGGCCGCATCGTCGACGCTGCTCACTACCTCGGCCCGGTTGTACGCCCGCTCGATGGCGTCTTCGACCTGCGCGCGGTCGGCCATCACAGCGAAGATCCGAAGGCCCGTCACGACGCGCAGGTCATCGAGCGCGAACACGTCGTCGGGATCCGCCATGGCGACGACGAACCGGTCGCGTTCCCGGCGAATCGGGATCGCGCAGTGGTTGCTTGCGACGTCGTCGGGTAGCTCCAATACGAGGACCGGATCGACCGTCCACGATGTCAGGTCCATGAACGGGTGTCCGGCGCGCTCGGCGAGGATCTGTGTGAGCTGGATGCTCGACAGCGCTCCCCGTTGCACGAGTAGCTCGCCGATCCGGCGGCCGCTTGTCTGCTGGCCTTCGAGGGCGGCGGCGAGGTCGTCCGCGCGGATCAAGCCGCGCTCGACCATCATCTCGCCGATCAGCGGCTGATCCGTCGCGCGCTCGCGCGGCTCGAGCCAGAGTGCATCCGCGCCGGCAGGTGGACGGTCAAGGGGCAGCACTACCCTTGCGTCCGTCTTGCGGGTTTGCATCGGGAGGTCGAAGACGGCGTCGCGCTCGTCGCCCGGGAGGAACTCGTCGCCTTCCCAGCCCCGACGAGAACCGTCCGCGAGGCGCTGGGCGATGAGCTCGCCGAAATCCTCCAGCGCGTCCTGGCGCGTCCTGGCCATGGCGATGCTCGCCCCTCTCGCACTACGGCATCCGGCACCGTCGTTCGCCTTGGCCGTCCAACGGGTGTTCGGCCGGTTCGGTCCCCGGCTTCACGATGGTCACGCGCGCTGTGGCAGTGGTCACAGCGACGATCTCGCGTCGATTGCGACGCCCGTCACATGTGGGAACCCGGCGGCGACCTCCCTAGCGTGGCACCCCGCAGCCCTCGCGTCGGGATGGGAGTACGACGGCGTGTCCTGCGATCGCGCAACTGACGAGGGTGAACTGAACTACTCGAAGACCCTCGACGGCCGGCTCGCGATGCTCAGTGTCAAGAAGACGTACTCCGATGACGAGGTCATCGTCAACGTCTCGCTCCCGGTGGCGCAGGGCGACAGCGGCTTCGGCGCAAGCGGCGACGAGACCATCCAAACGGCGTGCGCCGTTTCGGCTTCGTCGTGACGGCCGGCTGACTGGCGGGCCACAATCGCGGGATGACGATACCCGCGGCGGTCTAGTGAGCTAACCCTGGCCCGTGTCGAGGCCGTCACGTGCCGTCGACTCCCAAAGCTCGCCTTCGGATCCGGACCACTCTTCTGACGCGGCCTCGTAGTCGGCGTCACGTCGCGCTTGAAGGGCGAGAACAGCCGCGCCGAGTTCGCCGACGATAGCGAGGTCACCCTCGCCGATGGCTCGCGTGTCGAGCGACGTCGAGAGTCGCTGCAAACGGGCGAACGTGTAGCGCAGGTCTTCGTCGGGTGAGAACCACTTCACCAAGGTCGCTCCGACCCACTGCGCGAGCTCAGGCGCGGTCTGTGCGAGCGACTGCGCCAGGTCGTCGAACGCGTGGCCCGCGACGAGTCGATAGAGGTCGTGGATGTCAGAACCGACCTTGTTTGGATGGTTGGAGTCGATGCGGCGGGGTATCGACACCGGGTCACCACTGACAACGAGTTGCGCGTGCGAGACCTGGTCGACATCGCTCGCCCGGGCCAGGACTTCGACGAGCGCGGCTTGGTCGGCGCTGATGGTGTCGATGTCGTTCGTCAGCCGATGGATCTGCGCGATCCGAACGTTCACGGCGAAGCCGCCGACGAGCAGCCAGCGCGGTTCGGCGGGGAATCGGTCCAGCGCCGTGACGAAGGAGCGGATGCGTCCGCCGCGATCGTCGGCGAGGACGACGGAACTACCAGGCGCGGAAGATGCCATGGGGCTGCCATTGTTCGAGGATTTCGCGACCTCGGGCCTGTTCGGAGGCGAGGTCGAGGGCGACCACGACGTGGTTGGCGACCGGCCACACTTCACCCGACGATTGGGAGTGGTCGACTCGTCGCAGGCAAACCAGTCGCGCGGGCGCTAGGGCAATGGTGCACGCACGCGTCGACGTGTCCGCTGCGGGCCCAAATTGGGCGAGTGCACGGTTGAACGCGGTCGTCGTCGGGACGTAGAAATCGGGTGGGTAGTCGCCGCGAGCGACGACGGGCATGCCCCACGATGCCGCGGCGAGGGTGTCGGTGAGCGCCCACCCCGGCGTCGACTCGATGTCGACGAGACCGAGCGCGAGTTCGTCGTTCGACGTTCGTCGCCTGGGCTGCGGAAGGCCGGCGAGTGCGACGGACTCGCGTCTCCAGACGGTCGCGAGTTCGTCGAACAGGTCGGGCACGATTGGTTCGCCCGTCGACGTAACGAGCCCGATGCGGCGCAGGCCGGCGAGCGCACGCGACACCGCACTGGGGGCCCGGTTGATGAACGCGGCGGTGTCCCGCACCCGGTGCGGTTGATCCGGCGTGAGGAGCACGGTGATCGCGACTTCCTTGGCGACCTGGCTCGCGAGCGGCGCGCCCGCTACCTGGCCGGTCGCGCTGGCGGGAACGGTCGTGTTGATGAGGATGGGTGGGGCGACGATTCGGAGTTCGCCGCGCCGATCGAGATAGTTGATGCCCGCCTTACCGAACGCGTCCTTGGCGCTCCGTGCAATGCGGTCGGCGACGACGATTGCCGGACGCTTTCCCCGATTCAATCGCCGGAACAGTCCGGGCGCGTCGCCCGCGGTGACGACGGTCGTGGCCTCGCCGACGAATGTCGTGCCGCCCAGCTCGAACAGGAAGTCGATACCGGTCTGGCTGGCGGGAGCGACCTCGGCCGTGGCATCGAACCCAAGATTGCGGACGGTGTCGAGCAGAGCTTGGATCGCCTCGTCCTCAATGGAGTCGCCGGCTCGGCGGATCATGCCCCGAGTCTAGCTTCTGTTCTATGTTCTTGTATACGGAAACAGAGATGTACGCAGCGTTCGCTCGGTCACACTCGGGAACTCGGTGGCGGGGAGCCGTCGTCGGATGGGGTATGCGACGTCTCATCCTGTGCTTCACGGTCCTGACCCTCGGCCTGGCGGCGTGCGCCAGCAGCGGCAGCGACCCGGTCACCGAGCGGAAACGGCGTGACCCCGACCTCGAGTTGGCCAAGGGCCGCACGTTCGGGTCGGAAGCCGACCTGGCCGCCTACCTCGACACGTTCGTGCAGGACTACGAGGAGTACGACGAATACGAGAGCGATGACGGCGACTCGAGTGCCGGCGAAGACGCCGCCGCGCCGGAAGCCACCGCGAGCGACTCGATCACGAACAACCAGGAGCAGGGTGTCGACGAGGGCGACATCGTCAAGGTGGTCGACGGCCACCTCGTCGTGTTGCGCCAGGGCCGCCTGTACGCGGCGACGATCGACGGCCTGCCCCGCCAGACCGACTCGATGCGCGTCGCCCGCACCGTCGGTCTGAACGACGGCGTTTGGTACGACGAACTGCTCGTCGACGGCGACCGCATGTACGTCATCGGGTACCGCTACGACATGCCGAGCGCGGGCGACTACTCGTTGTCGGGCGCGACGGAGATCAACGCGTTCCGTCTGGTCGACGGCCGCTTCGAGCGCCTCGCGACCAGCTTCCTCGAGTCGTGGGACTACTTCAGCGGTGACAACTACGCGTCGCGCATGGTCGACGGTCAGCTCGTGTTCTACATGCCGTTCTCGGCCATCTCCTACGGCTGGTACGAAGACGACCGGTCCGGCTCCGAGCTGCGGATTCCGCGTCGCTTCCGCTACGACGACGCCACGAACCAACTGCTCGACGACGGCCCGCTGTTCGACGCGGCCGACGTCTACCGCCCGCTGTCCGCGCCCGATTCGCCGACGTACCACTCGGTCGTGCGCTGCACGCTTCCCGCCGACGGTGCGCTCGACTGCGCGTCGACGACGATCCTCGGCGACTACGGCCGCGAGTTCTACGTGTCACCGACCGACGTGTTCGTATGGGTGTCCGATCGTGTAGTTGCCATTGGTCTGCTCGACGGCCAGGTGCGCGCGCACGCGGTGAGCGGTTACCCGCAGGACCAGTTCGCATTCAGCCACGCCGACGGTGTGCTGTACGTCGCGACCGCCAGCGACGACGACGCCACCCTCACGATGTTGCGGCTCCCGCTCGACGCGTTCGACGAGCGGGGCGAGCAGCCGCTCGAGCAGCGTGCGACCGAGCTCTACGACAACGACCTCTCGCAGTACATCGGGATCTCGGCCGAGCGTTGGGTCGGAGACACGTTCGTGGCTGCCATCCGCGACGGGAGTTACGACTACGGGTACGAGGCGGGCGACCCCGTGGACGAAGGCATGATCTTGGCCCCGGAGGCCTCCGAGACGCTCGTGTCGTACGACGCCGGAACAGGAGCGAGCGAGACGACGGCATTGACCGGTTGGACGTCCCGCATCGAGAACGCCGGCACCGACCGCGCCGTGATCGTGTCGGAGACCAACGCTGGTGTCGAGATGGCGACGTACTCCGTCGCCGACGCGCACGTGACGAAGCTCGCCAGTGTGTCGATGGGCAGCGCGTCCGAAGGCGAGTCGCGCAGCCACGGCTTCTTCTACAAGGGTGACGAGTCGGGCGGCGGCGGTGTGTTCGGTCTGCCGATCCTCCAGGAGTACGTGAACGGCGACGCCGCCTACGAGGACGACTGGTACGGCGGCAGCGGGCTCGCCAACGTCGCGTTCGTCGAGATCGCCACCGATGGCACGATGCGCACCCTCGGTGTCGTCAGCTCGTCGGGCGCCGAAGGCGTGTGCGAGACGTCGTGCACCGACTGGTACGGCAACACCCGCCCGATCTTCTACGGCGACCGCACCTTCGCACTGATGGGTGCCGAACTGGTCGAGATCACCGTGCGCCCCGAAGTCGTCCGCACCGGCGAGTCGTTGGTGTTTGCCGGCGCCTGATCCTGGGCTAGCCCCCAGTCTCTGGGAGCCGTCGCGATCAGCCGGTCGGCCGGAGCCGGTACTCCTTGAGTACACGGGCCGTTTTGCCGTTTGCCGGCGCTTGATCCCCGTGCAACACGTCGGGGTCGAGATCGATGCCGCCGGGCCAGACCACGGTGCCGGACGCGGGGTCGATCGATACGAGCGCGAAGAACTCGGGGTCTTCGAGCGGGGCGAATACGCCCTCGGTGAGGACACCGGTGAAGTCGAGTTCTCGCACGAGGTCGTCGGAGAAGGTGAGCCGAAGCGAGAAGCCTTCGAGGTGCTCGACGCGCACGACGCGGGGTGACCGACTCATGGCACAAGATTATCTGCGAGGCAGAGTCCGCCACCTGAGACAACGACGCCTGCTCACGCTGCGAGCCGTGCGACCTCGGGCAGGGTGTCGATACTGAACCCGCCGGCGTACCAACTCCAGTGCACCGAGGTCGCGCGCGCGATGACGGTCACGTCGACACCGAGATCGCGCGCGCCCGTCGCCCGCGGTACGAAGATGTGGTCGCCGCTGCCGATGACGAGTCGCGTCGCCCGGCGGGCCACGAACTCGGGCGCGGCGTGGGCGAGCAGCGCGAGATCCGCACCGTCGCGGCCGTGGGCGCAGTGCATGTTGCAGGGGACCGCGACGTCGAACGCGATCTGTCCTGCCAGGTGCGGGTTCATCGCGACGTAGACGAGGTCACCCGGCTGCCACTGCGCGGCGGCCAGGTAGGTGTGCAGGGTCTCGATGGCATCGTGCGTACTCATGCGGGGGCTGCCGGCGAGGTTCTCGAGGTCGACCAGGTGCAAGGTGCGGGAAGTCATACCCAGACTGTGACCGCAGCGTGTGACAACTACATGGCTGTGATTCACAGTGGCCGTCGATGTCGCACCCACGCGCGATGCTGCGGCCATGAGCGACCTGCGCGACGAGGGCCTGAAGGCACTGCGGACCCTCGTCGGCTCCGACGCCGCCGACTTCCGCGACCACCAGTGGGAGGCGATCGAGGCGCTGGTCGAGCAGCGCCGCCGGGTCCTCGTGGTGCAGCGCACCGGGTGGGGCAAGAGCGCTGTCTACTTCGTCGCGACCCGCCTCCTGCGCGCGCGGGGGCGCAGGCCCGACGTTGCTCGTCTCGCCGCTGCTCGCATTGATGCGCGACCAGATCGACAACGCGTCTCGCGGCGGTGTTCGCGCCGATCGCATCACGAGCGACAACACCGAGGAGTGGGAACGGGTCATCGGGGCGCTCGAGCGCGACGAGGTCGATCTGTTGCTCGTGTCACCGGAGCGGTTTGCCAACGAGGGCTTTCGGAGCAGGGTGCTTCCGATCGTCGCGGCACGGGTGGGACTGCTCGTCATCGACGAAGCGCATTGCATCAGCGATTGGGGGCACGACTTCCGGCCTGACTATCGACGGCTCGCGCGTGTCGTCGATCTGCTGCCCCGTGGCGTTCCGGTGCTGTGCACGACTGCGACTGCCAACGATCGTGTCGTCGAGGACATTGTCGCCCAACTTGGCACCGACCTCCTCGTGCTGCGGGGGCCGCTCGACCGCGAGAGCTTGGCACTCGATGTCGTTGCGTTGCCGTCGCAAGCACAACGCCTGGCCTGGCTGACCGCGGTGCTGCCGACGCTTCCTGGTACCGGAATTGTGTACACGTTGACCGTGCGTGACGCCGAGGTCGTCGCCGGGTGGCTGCGCACGCGCGGTATCAACGCGCGCGCGTACACCGGTGCCACAGCAACCGATGTCCGGCTCGATATCGAACGTCAGCTCAAGGCCAACGAGATCAAGTGCGCGGTTGCCACATCCGCGCTCGGGATGGGGTACGACAAGCCCGACCTTGCGTTTGTCGTGCACTTCCAGATGCCCGGGTCGGCTGTTGCGTACTACCAGCAGGTGGGGCGCGCGGGCCGTGCGCTCGATCACGCGTACGGCATTGCGCTCGTGGGCAGCGAGGATCGTCAGATTCAGGATTGGTTCATCAACACGGCGTTCCCGCCGCGCGAGCAGGCCGAGATGACCGTCGCGCTGCTCGCCGAACGCGGCGACTGGATCGGATTGCGCGAGATCCAAGAGCACGTGAACATCCGCCAGTCGCGCCTCGAGGGAATGCTCAAAATCCTCGAAGTGGAAGGTGTCGTCGAACGTGAAGGTCGGAAGTACCGGCGCACGCTGTCGCCCTGGGAGTACCCGCAGGCGCGTGTCGAGGCGGTGACGGCACGCCGGCGCGCGGAGCAAGCGCGCATGCAGGAGTACCTCGACGGCGACGTGTGTCTCATGGAGTTTCTGCGCCGCGAACTCGACGATCCGCTCGCCGCGCCGTGCGGGCGTTGCGCGCGGTGCCGAGGCGCGCGCCTTGTCACGCCCGACGGTGAGGGCAGCGTCGCGCGTGAGGCCGTCGACTTCCTCCGTCACCAGGCATTCGATCTCGAACCCCGCAAGCGGTGGCCCGCCGGCACCAACGTTCCCCCCGACCAGCGCGCCGAGCCGGGGAAGGTGCTCAGTACCTACGGCGACGGTGGATGGGGAACGGCCGTCAAACAACAGAAGGTCGACGGTCACTACGACGACGCTCTCGTCGAAGCGCTCATTGAGTGCGTCGGCCGCTGGTCGCCCGATCCGCGCCCCACCTGGGTGACGTGCGTCCCGTCGTTACGCCACCCCGAACTTGTCGCGTCGCTCGCAACCCGGGTCGCGACGCGCCTAGGGCTCCCGTTCCGCCCGATCGTGACCAAGAGCCGCGAGACTCTCCCGCAGAAGGAAATGGACAACAGCCCCCAGCAGTACCGCAACGTGGCCGAGGCGTTCGCTGTCAGCGGGCCGCTCGAACCGGAGCCGGTGTTGCTCGTCGACGACATCATCGATTCCGGGTGGACGTTGACCGTCGTGGCCGCGGCGTTGCGGCAGACTGGGAGCGGCCCGGTGTTCCCGCTTGTGCTTGCCCGGGCCCAGAGCGACTGACGAGGACACGCATGAGGCGATCGGAGAGTTCGCTCGCGGCGTTACTGTTGGTGTCGCGCATCGTGGAGTCGCCGGTGCCGCCGCTCAAGGCCTCGGAGTTCTGGGCCCTGCTCGATCGTGTCGGCGACCCGGCGACACTGCTCGACGGGTCGTCACCGGAATCGACGGAGCGGATCGTGGCGTTGCTTGATCGGGCGACCGCACTCGCGTTCGAACTCGAACGGCTCGACCATGCAGGAGTCTCGACGGTCTCGCCGTTCGACGACGAATATCCGGTGCGTTGGCGAGAACGGCTCGGAACTGCCGCGCCGCCGCTCGTGCACGCGGTGGGACCCCTTGAGTTGCTCCAGCGGGGAGGCCTCGCGATCGTCGGGTCCCGCGATGTCGACACGAACGCCGCCGACGTCGCGAAGCAGGCCGCCGCGCTCGCCGCCGAAGCCGGACAGACCGTGATCTCGGGCGGTGCACGCGGCACCGACCTGCTGGCCATGGGCGCGGCGCTCGCCGCCCGCGGCAATGTCGTCGGTGTCCTTGCCGACGCGCTGGTCAAGGCGGTGAACGACCCCGATGTCCGACGCGCCATCAACGACGAACAACTGTGCTTCGTGTCCCCGTACTCGCCGACCGCGCCCTTCTCGGCCGGCAATGCGATGGGACGCAACAAGCTCATCTACGCGCTGGCCGACGTCACGTTCGTTGTTGCGAGCGACGACGGCAAGGGTGGCACGTGGGCAGGCGCGACCGAAGCACTCAAGAAGCACTACGGAACGGTCGCCGTGTGGACGGGTGCGGGCGCCGGCCCGGGCAACGCGAAGATCGTCGCGGCGGGAGCGACCGCGATCGACGATGTCGCCCAAGTTGCCAGTGTGCCGACGCACCCGGTGCGCGAGCGCGAAACGGCGGATCACCAGCAGTTGCCGCTCGAGATCTAGGTCGCGGTCAGGCAACGACCGGTATGAGCGTCACTCCCCGCCGCCCGCCGCCCGCCGCCCGCCGAGCGACGCCGGCCCTCGATCGAATGTCGCGACGCGGGCGCGGTGGCGTCGAGGCGGTGCGGTTCGCTCACGGCCCATCGAGTGCAGCGGTAACCATGTCGTCGGTGATCGGGGGTGAGTCGTTCGGCACCGAGCACGCCGGGAAGATGTCGTCGTCAACAATCGTCGCCGGCGGCGTAAGACCGCGGCGGGCGAGGTCGGACATGACGCGCCCGAGCGACCGTCCGGTCGCGCGGGCGACGGCCCGGGCTGCGTCGAGCACATCGGGATCCAAATCGAGCGTTGTTCGCATCACAACATCATCGCACCATGAGCAGCTCGCCAAGGTGTGACTCATCGCGTGCGAGTAGCCCCAGATTCGCAAGGGGGTGGGACACGCGCTTCGAAGGGGCGATGTCCCACCCGTCACCGATGCTCGGTCGGTGGTTGAGCCGGGGGTTGTCGATCGGGTGGCGGGTGTGCTTGTGGGCATGGCGGTGGGGGATGCCCTCGGCGCGCCGTACGAGTTCGCGATCCCCGGCCCGACCGCGCCCGAGATGCGCGGTGGCGGTGTCGGACCGTGGGCGCCGGGGGAGTGGACCGACGACACCCAACAGGCGATCTGCGTCGCGCAGGGCCGTGCTGATCCCGTCGCGGTCGGTGCCCGGCTGCTCGAGTGGTACGCGGACGGGCCGAAGGACGTCGGGTACCAGACCCGCCAGGTCTTGTCCGGTTCTCGTGATGCGAGCGAACTGACCGCCAATGCGGCTGCGCTGCACGACGCGCGTCCCGAC
>JANNHK010000120.1:0-2657 GCA_031404355.1 Actinomycetes bacterium | reverse complement strand
GGTCGTCTTCGGTCTTCTGCACGAGCTGGCCGATGCTGTCGACGCGCGGCCCCGTCAGGGCGTTTGGCGGGCGCGCCGGAAGGTCGAGCTATTAGATAGGGAGGTGGAGGTCGGGCGACGTCGACGTGGGCGACGCCACCTCGCCGAGCTCCAGGCCCCGGGGCTGCTCCGAAAGCTCGGCCACGAGGTCGACGAGCTTGCGCAGCGTGTCGCCCGCCGACGCCAGCGCGTCGCGCGGGGTGATGGAACCGTCGGTCTCGATCTCGAGCGTGAGCTTGTCGAAGTTCGTCGCCTGCTCGACACGGGTCGGCTCGACGTTGAACGACACCCGGCGGACCGGCGAGAAGATCGCGTCGACCGGGATGACACCGATGGTCGTCGTGCGTTTGTTGCGCTCGGCCGAGAGGTAGCCGCGGCCCTGCTCGACCGTGAGGTCGAGGGCGATGCGGCCCTGGGCGTTGACCGTGCAGATGTACAGGTCGGGGTTGAGCACCTCGACGTCGCTCGTCACCTGGATGTCACCGGCGCGCACCTCGCACGGACCGCGCTTGTCGAGCCGCAGCGTCACGCCTTCGTCGGCGGTGCACTGCAGGACGAGGTCCTTCAGGTTGAGGATGACGTCGGTGACGTCTTCCTTCACACCCTTGATGACGTCGAACTCGTGCAGCGCGTCGTCGAAACGCACCTGCGTTACCGCCGCGCCGGGAATCGACGACAGCAACGTGCGGCGCAAGCTGTTGCCGAGCGTGTGGCCGAAGCCGGGCTCGAGCGGTGAGATGACGAATGACTGAAGATCTCCGTCGGCATCGCCGGCTTCGATCTCGGGTCGCTGAATGATGAGCATGGTGCAGCCCTCTGCGTTTCGAAAAAGTGGGTGCGCTACTTCGAGTACAGCTCGACGATGAGCTGTTCGCGCACCGGTACGTCGATCTGCTCACGAATCGGCAGGTCGCGCACGATGGCTTTGAAATCGCCCGGAGTTACTTCGAGCCACTGCGGCGCGATGCGGTCGAGCGTGTCGATGTTGTGGCGGACGACGATCATCTTCTGGGCCTTGGCGCGGATGCTGATCTCCTGGCCCTTGCGCAGCGTGTAGGACGGGATCGTGACCCGCTTCCCGTCCACCGAGACGTGGCCGTGGCGCACGAACTGGCGGGCCTGGTTGCGGCTCGATGCGAACCCGGAGCGGAACACGACGTTGTCGAGGCGCAGTTCGAGCAGCCGGAGCAGGTTCTCACCCGTGATGCCGGACTGCTTGTTCGCCTTCGCGTACAAGTTGCGGAACTGCTTCTCGAGCAGCCCGTAGATGCGGCGAGCCTTCTGCTTCTCACGAAGCTGGAACAGGTACTCGCTCTCGCGCACCCGGCCGCGACCGTGCTGGCCGGGCGGGTAGGGGCGACGCTCGATCGGGCAGCGCATCGTCTCGCACTTCGTGCCCTTGAGGAACAGCTTCGTGCGTTCGCGCCGGCAAAGCCGACACACGGGACCGACGAGTTCACGTGCCATGACTCAGACCCTCCGCCGCTTCGGCGGGCGGCAACCGTTGTGCGGAACGGGCGTGACGTCTTTGATGCCAACGACCTCGATACCGGCGTTCTGGATGGAACGGATCGCGGTCTCGCGGCCGGAGCCGGGACCCTTCACCACCACGTCGACCTTGCGCACACCGTGCTCCATGGCGCGCTTGGCCGCAGCCTCGGCCGCGAGTTGCGCGGCGAACGGAGTGCTCTTGCGCGAGCCCTTGTAGCCGACGTTGCCCGACGACGCCCACGCCAACGCGTTCCCCGACTGATCGGTGAACGTGATGATCGTGTTGTTGAACGTCGACTTGATGTGCGCGACGCCGTACGCGACGTTCTTGCGCTCTTTTCGCTTCGGCCGCCGTCCTCCGGCTGCAGGCTTCGCCACGATGTTCTGTGCCCCTTACTTGCGTGCGCGCTTTTTCCCGGCGACCGTCTTCTTCGGTCCCTTCCGGGTGCGGGCGTTGGTGCGGGTGCGCTGTCCGTGGACCGGGAGGCCGCGGCGGTGCCGCAGGCCCTCGTAGTTGCCGATCTCCATCTTGCGCTTGATGTTCTGGCTGATCTCGCGGCGCAGGTCACCTTCGACCTTGCAGTTCTGTTCGATGTAGGTGCGCAGCCGGGCGACTTCTTCGTCGGTGAGGTCACGCACCCGCGCGTCGCGCGACATCTGCGTCTCGTCGCACACCTGCTGGGCGAGGGTGCGGCCGATGCCGTAGATGTAGGTGAGCGAAATCTCCAGGCGCTTCTCGCGCGGAATGTCGACGCCGGAAATGCGAGCCATGTGCTCCCCTTAGCCCTGACGCTGCTTGTGACGCGGGTCGACGCAGATGACGCGCACGGACCCGTGGCGACGGATCACCTTGCACTTGTCACACATCTTCTTTACGGAAGGTCGGACCTTCATCGTGCGCAGTCGTCCTCGAGCTACTTGTAGCGGTACGTGATGCGGCCGCGTGTCAGGTCGTACGGAGTGAGCTCCACCTGCACCCGGTCGCCCGGAGCGATCCGGATGTAGTGCATCCGCATCTTCCCCGAGATATGTGCCAACACCTTGTGTCCGCAATATTGCCGCCAGGGCTCTGGGTGGGCATGCAACGAGCTCGGCATCCTCGAGGCGGAAAAACGCACCAACATCGG
>JANNHK010000119.1:0-4665 GCA_031404355.1 Actinomycetes bacterium | reverse complement strand
CGGCGAAGCAGCGCCCGCGGCGCGCGGCGTTTGCGGCGCGGCGGCCTGCGCGACGGTGACGAAGCCCTCGATTTCGTCGCGGCTGAGCAGCTTGTTGATCAGCATCTCGATCCGCGTCAGTTCGATCCCTTGCTCGGGGGTGACGAACGTGAACGCGATGCCGTCGCGGCCCATGCGGCCGGTGCGGCCGACGCGATGGACGTAATCGTCCGACGACTGCGGCATGTCGAAGTTGATGATGTGCGAGATGCTGCTGACGTCGATGCCTCGGCCAACGACGTCGGTCGCCACCAGGCAGGTGATTTTGCCGCTGCGGAACTCGGCCATCACGCGGTCGCGCGCGCTCTGCTGCAAGTCGCCGTGGATGCAATCCACGTCGTCGAACTTGCGGCTCAGCGCGCGGTCCCTCTTGGCGATGCATCTCCAGTTCGCATCGCCTCCGGCGCGCGGATCATTGCAGGTTGGCGCACAGCCTGCGGCTCCGGGCCAATCGTCCTTCTGCGAGGGCCCGCGTCAATTCGGGAGCCCGAGACGGCATCATGGGGACAACCTGGGGAACAGGCCCGTGGACTATCGCCGCCCCGTCACGGCCGTCATCCCCGATTCGCAAGGCAACGCCGTCCACGCCGGCATCAATGCTGCGAGCCGCCGAACAGGCCGTCGAGCTCGTCCGAAAGGTCCTCCAGGCCACCGAACCGCCCTGATCCCTGCCGCCCGGCCCATTTCTGGACTCGGGGCCGATCGGGAACAATGGGGAAGCGGCCGGGAACGCGGAGGCGGCCGCCGTCGTTGATGTCCGCGGAGGGTTCGCCGGGACGATGCGCATTCTGGTGGTCGAGGACGAGGCCGAACTGGCGCTCGCCGTGGCGTCGGGACTTCGGCGCGAGGGCTACGCGGTCGACATCGCCGGCGACGGCGCGGCCGCCTACGAGCGTCTCGACCTCAACGAATACGACCTCGTGTGCCTCGACCTCGGCCTGCCCGACGTCGACGGCATGGCGATCTGCCGGGCGCTGGCCGGGGGCGAAGTGGGCGACTCGTCCACCCGCGTGCTGGTGCTGACTGCGCGGGGGAGTGTCGAAGACCGGGTCGCGGGCCTCGACGCCGGGGCCGACGACTTTCTCGTCAAGCCGTTCGCGCTGGGCGAACTGTCGGCGCGGGTGCGGGCGCTGCTGCGCCGCGACGCCGGCCGCACCAACGCGGTGCTGCGCATCGGCGACCTCGAACTCGACGCCGCCGGCCACGTCGCCCTGCGCAACGGGCAGGTGCTGCCGCTCACCGCCAAGGAACTCGCACTGCTGCGCTACTTCATGATGCACCCGGGCGTGGTGCTCACCGCCGAACGGCTGCTCGAACACGTGTGGGACGAACAGGCCGACCCGTTCACCAACACCGTGCGCGTCACGATCAGCAACCTGCGCCGCAAGCTCGCGGCCGCGGGTGACGGCCCGATCATCGACACCGTCATCGGACGCGGCTACCGGCTCGCGGTTGCCGCGTGAACGTGAACAACCAACTCGCACGCCGTTGCGGTCTCGCCGCGGCGTGCGTCGCGCTGTTCGCCATCGCGCTCGCGGGCGTGCTCGGTTACGTGCTCGCGGCGCGCGCCGAGCCCGACCCGGCCGAGCCGCGCCAGGCGACGGTCATCGACCAGACCGGTTCGCAGACGGTCGTCACCCAGGTCGTGGCGGCCCCGGTCGACGACCCGGGCGCGGCTCGCGCCGCGATCGCCCGCTGGACGCTGCTCGCCGCGCTGTTCGTCGTGCCCCTCGCCGGTGCCGGAGGCTGGTTCTACGGACCCCGCCTCGTCGGCGCCGGGCCCAGCAACCGGGCCGTCAACGCGTTCCGCGAGAAGGAACGGCGCCGGCTCGAAGAAGTCGTGCACGAACTGCGCACGCCGCTCGCGATCACCTCGATGAACCTCGACCTCGTCAAGGCCGAGAGCGACGGCGACACGCTGCGCTACGTCGACGCCGCCCATCGCGCCGTCGGCCGCATGAGCCGCACCGTGCAGGACCTCGCCGCCCACGGCGGCCTGGCCTTCGAAGCACCGGGTACACGCGTGGTCGACCTCGTCACCGAAGCGCGCGGTCTCGCGACCGAACACGAGGGGCCGGCGTCGACCCGCGGCGTCACCGTGCGCGTCGACGCACCCGCGGCCGTCATCGTCGTCGCCGACCGTCAGGCCGTGCGCACGGTTGTCGGCAACGTGCTCGCCAACGCGGTGCGACTTTCTCCGCGTGGTGCGACCGTCACCGTCACCGTGCGCGCCGACGAGAACTGGGCGTCGGTCGCGGTGCGCGACCAGGGCCCCGGTATCGACTCCGCGCAGCACGAGTTGGTGTTCCGTCGCAACTGGCGCGGGCGCTACGAAACCGAGCGCGGCGACAGTTCGGGCGGCGGCACCCGCGGCCTCGGCCTCACGATCGCCCGCCAGGTCGCCGAAGCCCAGGGCGGCCGCATCACGGTCGCGTCCGAGGTCGGCGCCGGTGCGATCTTCACCCTGTGGCTCCCGCGCACCGCCGAGGCGGACCCGTCGACAATCGTCGCGACGGACGGCATCCACCCCGCCGCCGAAGCGTCATAATTCCCCTTCTGGTCGCGCGTATGTGTTGCTGACAACACATACACGCGTCCAGAACGGTTCTCATCAACCTCACAGCTGGTCTTGACGCCAGTTTTATGGCGGGTTCCGTACGGTGCGGGGCATGCCGAGAACTCCCCCTGAAGTCGACGCGCCCCCGCGCCGCATCCCGCGCCGCACCTGGCGCGATCTCCCCGCCGCGCCCCCAACCGCCGGCGAGTTGGCCGCCGCCGAACTGGCCGCCGAGGCTGCCGCCCCACCGGTGGTGACCGAACTGGAAACGCCGGCCGAGGACACCGAACCGCAGGTCGTCATCGAACCGGCGCCGGTTGTGGAGATCTCAGCTCCTCCCGCTGCGCGCGGCATCAGTGCCCGCAAGGCATTCGTGATTCTCCTCGTGCTGGTTCTCGTCCTCGGCGGCGGAGCCGGCGTCGCTGCGGTCGTGAGCGACGACGACAGCAACGGCAATGGCTTCGGCCCCGCCGCCGCGAGCGGCGGGTCGGTCGAAGACGTCGCCGCCGAACTTTCACCGAGCGTCGTGAACATCGAGACGAGTGTCGGAGTCGGGTCAGGTGTCGTCGCCGGTGAAAGCCTCGTGCTCACCGCCGCGCACGTCGTTGCCGGTGCCGACGAGGTCACGATCAAAGACGAAAGCGGCGGCGAATACGAGGGCCGGGTCGTTGCCCGCGACGCGGCGGCTGACCTTGCCGTCGTTGCCGTCGACGACGACGGCGCGTTGCCGCCCGCCACGTTCGCGACGGAGACGGTCGAAGTCGGCCAGGACGTCGTCGCCGTCGGCAGCCCGTTCGGGTTCCAGACGTCGGTCACGACCGGCATCGTCAGCGGCCTCGACCGCACGCTCGAGTCGCCGATGGGCACGCTCACCGGACTCATTCAGACCGACACCGCGATCAACCCCGGCAACTCGGGTGGCGCGCTCGCGAACATGGACGCCGAAGTGGTCGGTATCCCCACGGCGATCGCGTCGATGTCCGGCAGCAGCTCGGGCGTCGGGTTCGCGATCCCGATTGCCGAGACGCAGGCGATTCTCGACGAGGTGATCGCCAACGGCGGCGCCGACGCGCCGACGGTGCCGGACGACGGCGCGACCGGCGGGAGTCTCGAGAACATGCTGGGCGGGGGTCTCGACGATCTCGGTCAGGGCCTCGACGACCTGCTCGGCGGCGCCGAGGAGCTCGACAACCTGCTCAGCGGTGAGGGCGACATCGATGCGTTGCTCCAAGAGCTCGAGTCGATGCTCGGCACCGACCTCGACACGCTGGTCGAAGATCTTGGTGCCGACCTCGGCGCCGAACTCGGCCCGGAGCTCGACTCGCTCCTCGACGACCTGCTCGGTGACACGCCCGGCGACGTCCAAGTCGAAGGCGGCATCCTCGACCTCGGCAGCCTGCCGACCGATCTCACGATCGTGTCGTCGCGCGTGACGTCGAGCGACACCGACGACGGCTCGGTCGCTACCGACCGGTACGCCATGGACGGTGCCGACGGAGCCGTGTTGCTCCTCGCCGAACGGAGCGGCAACGCGGCCGACCAGTTCGACGACCTCGACGGCGACGACGTCGACCTCGGCGGCATCGACGCCAAGGTCACCGACGACGCCGGCTCCGACCGGTACGCGTGGATGATCGGCGACGACGTCCTCGTCGTCCTCGTGGTGCCCGAAGGAACATCGATCGCCGACGTCACCGCAATCGCCAACGCGGTGGAGGTGGCCTGACCGTGCGGACGCAGCGAAGGCCCGCTGGCCGCAGGCCGCAAGGACGAGAGCGTAGGGAGCCGTAGTGATGCAGAACATCGAATCAATACCGCCGATCAACGCTCGTGATGCCGCGCAGCGGATGGAGCAGGTGCTCGTCGAGCTGCGCCGGGTCGTGGTCGGCCAGGACCGCGTCCTCGAACGCGTGCTGGTCGCGTTGCTTGCCAACGGTCACTGCCTGCTCGAAGGCGTGCCCGGGCTGGGTAAGACGCTCACGGTGTCGACGCTCGCCCGCACGCTGGGCGGCCAGTTCACGCGGCTCCAGTTCACGCCCGACCTCGTGCCGTCGGACCTCGTCGGCACG
>JANNHK010000118.1:0-25515 GCA_031404355.1 Actinomycetes bacterium | reverse complement strand
GATCCACGTACTCGGCGCGTTACCGGGCGGCGGTTTCTCGACGAACGCGATCACCTGCCCGTCGGAGCGGGTCGGCACCACACCGAACGCGCTCGGGTCGGCGACCTCGGTCAGCGAAATCGTCGCCTCCGCGCCCCGCTCTTCGTGGAAACGCACCATGGCACTCAGGTCGAGCTCGGTGAGCACGTCGCTGTTGCAAACGACGAACGTTTCGTCGATGCCGTCGGCCGCGTACCCGATGGCCCCGGCGGTGCCGAGCGGCTCGTCCTCGACCGCGTACCGGAGGCGGATCTCGCCGAACACGTCGACCCCCGATTGGTCGTGGTCGAAGTGCTGGTGAAACTCGTCGGGCAGGTATCCCATCGAGAGGATGACCTCGTCGATGCCGTGCCGGGCCAGCCATGCCAGTTGGCGCTCGATGTACGGCTGGTTCGCGACCGGGAGCAACGACTTCGGTGTCGTGAACGTAAGGGGTCGGAGCCGGGTGCCCTCTCCCCCGACGAGGACGACCGCCTTCATGGTGTGGATGATGCAGGTGTCTCCGGCGCGACCGCGGCGTCAGTCACGGGCGTCGCGGTCGTCTCGGGTGTCACCGGCGCGCCTGACGCGTCGGTCGCCGGCGGAACGACGAGGGTTTCCTCCGTCACACCCTCAGGCGGCGCGGTCGTGAGGTCGCTCGGTGCTGCGAGGGCGGCCGCCGACGGCGGAACGCCGATGTCCTCGCCCTCGGGTAGTAGCGCGAGGGCGATGATGTCGCCGTCCTGCGGGTGATACGACGAGATGCTGCCGGACTTCTCGTCGCCGTTGACGGACCAGCGCACCTGGCCCTCTTCGCCGTTGCAGTCGTCGCCGGTCTTGTGCTCGGCGCCGTCCCAAAGCGTGAACGAGCCTTCGGACGCTTCCCAGCCGCCGTAGCCGAGGAACTTGCCGACGGTGGCGCGGTCGCCGGACTCGGCGGAGACGAACGGGTGGATGTGGATCAGGCCGTCGCCGTGGGAGTGGATGCCGGCTTGGATACTCGGGCTGTCGGCGTCGTTGTGGAACTCGGGAGCCTCGGGGGTGAGCCACGTGCCACAGATGTTGACGCCGAACGCGGCGTGCCAGTGCTCGGGGAATTTCGGCGACTTCGCGTCGGATTGGCTGATTGCGATCAGCGCGATCCCGACGACGACGATGACGCCGGAAATGACGTACCAAATCAGCGAGCTGCGCGAGCGGCGAGCCTTGGTGAGAGCCGCGCGACGGCGTTTGCGAGTGCCCCTGGCCATGGATCGTCAGGCTAGCCGCTGGGTGTGCGTTCACTCGTTCGCACCGCCCGCCCGGCGAGGGTCGCCAGGGTGCGCACGGCGAGATACACGGCGACAAACGGCAGCAACACCGCGCGCGCGCCGGTGAACCGTCGCTTGCCGAATCGCCACGCGGAGCGGTGGTGTTCGACCAGCATCCGGTACGGCCGGCGGTCGGTGCTCGCGCCCTGCACATGCCACACGACGCCGGCCGGGTCGTACGCGACCTCCCACCCGGCCTCCCGCAGCCGGAAGCACAGGTCGACGTCCTCGAAGTACATGAAGTACCGCTCGTCCCACCCGCCGACCGCGTCGAGCGCGGTGCGTCGGAGCCAGACCGCGGCTCCGGAAATCCAGTCGACCGCTCGCGGCCGCTCCGGATCCGCATCGAGCTGGCGGTACCGCGTCGTGAAGGGATTCGTCGGCCACCACGCCCCGAGCGTGCCGTGCATGACGGCAACGGGGATCGACGGGTCGGTGCGAGCCGACGGGTAGTCACTGCCGTCGTTGTTCTTGATCCGGGGCCCGACGGCCGCCAACCGCGGTTGCGATTCAATCCGGTCGAGCATGGCGCGCGCGCTGCCCGGTTCGAGCCGCGTGTCAGGGTTGAGCACGGCCACGACCGGCGCGCGCGTCGCGGCGATGCCGAGGTTGGCCGCGCTCGCGTAGCCGACGTTGCCGGGAGAATGGACGACCTGCACGTCGGGAAATGCCTTCGCCAACGCGCCGAGTGATCCGTCGCGCGACGCGTTGTCGACTACGACAAGTTCGACGGCGCCGGCGCTGTCGTCGGCGAGCACCGAACGAACGCACGCTTCGAGGAGCGCGCCCGCTTCGAAGTTCACGACCACCGCCGCCCAGGGCGCGGTGGGTGCCCTCGTGATGGCTACTCGGTGAAGCGGTACTTCAGCAGTGTCCACAGGGCGCCGAATCCGTCGGTCCAGTCGATCTTCTTGCCTTCGGAGAACTCACGACCCGTGTACGAGATCGGCACCTCGTAGATACGCACGCCGCGTTTGAGGATCTTGGCCGTGATCTCGGGTTCGATGTCGAATTTGTTCGACTGCAGTGCGAGCGACTCGATGAGCGCGCGGTCGACGAGCTTGTAACACGTCTCCATGTCGGACAGTGTCGTGTTGTACAGCACATTGGTGACCAGCGAAAGAAACCGGTTGCCGATCCAGTGCAACAAGAGCATGTTGCGCCGTTCACCGGTGAAGCGCGAGCCGTATACGACGCGCGCCTTGCCCGCGAGCACGGGAGCGAGGAGCCGGGGCCAATCGTTCGGGTCGTATTCGAGATCGGCGTCCTGCACGAGGACGTAATCGCCGGTCGCGTGCGAAAAACCGGTGCGCAGCGCGGCGCCTTTGCCCTGGTTCCGTTCCTGGAGCACGACGCGCACGGTGCTGTCGCCCAACTGGCGCAGCACGTCGCGTGTGCCGTCGGTGCTCCCGTCGTCGACGACGATGATCTCGCGTTCGATCCCGTCGGGCAGCTCGACCGTACGCACCCGTCGAATGATCTCGGTGATCGTGTTGCGTTCGTTGTAAACGGGCACCACGACCGACAGCTTGCCCAGCTTCGGCGGCGGCGTCGTGTCAGGCGCGACCACGTGTTCTCTCCTCGAGGTACCAAGCGTGCATCTTCTGGAGACCTTCGCGCAGTGAGATGGTCGGTTCCCACCCAAGCAGGCTGCGGGCCCGCGTGATGTCGGGCCGGCGCCGCATGGGGTCGTCGACCGGGAGGGGTGCGAAGACGATATCGGATGACGACCCGGTGACCTCGCGCACGAGATCGGCGAGTTCGAGCATCGTGAACTCACCGGGATTGCCGATGTTCACAGGTTCGACGACGTCGGAGTCGAACAGCGCGAGGATACCGCGCACCTCGTCGTCGACGTAGCAGAACGATCGTGTCTGCGTACCGTCGCCGTAGACCGTGAGTGGTGTGCCCTCGACGGCCTGCACGAGGAAGTTCGAGACGACGCGTCCGTCCGATGGACGAAGCCGCGGGCCGTACGTGTTGAAGATACGGACGATGTGCGTCTTCGTGCCGTGCAACCGGTGGTAGGTGATCGTCAACGTCTCGGCGAACCGTTTCGCCTCGTCGTACACCGACCGGGGCCCCGTCGGGTTGACGTTGCCGTTGTACGTCTCGGGCTGCGGGTGCACTTCGGGGTTGCCGTAGACCTCGCTCGTCGACGCGAGCAAGAAGCTCGCGTCGTTGGCACGCGCGAGTTCCAGCGCGTTGCGAGTACCGAGCGACGACACGTCCATCGTCTCGAGCGGAAGCTGCAGGTACTCCGGTGGGCTCGCCGGGCTCGCGAAGTGCAACACGCCATCGATCGCCCCGGCGACAGGGATCTGCTTCGAGACGTCGGCGATGACAAGCTCGAAGCGCGCGTCGGCTTCGAGTTCGGCGACGTTCTCGCGCCGGCCGGTGCACAGGTTGTCGACCGCGACGACGTCGTCACCCCGGTCGAGCAACGCGCGGCAGAGATGGGATCCGACGAACCCGGCGCCGCCGGTGACGACGATACGAGCCACTCAGCGCCGCCCGACGCCGTCGTAGTGGAACCCGTAGCGCCGCATCGCGGCCGGGTCGAGCAGGTTGCGGGCATCGACGATCGCCGGGTTGCGCAGCGAGTCACGGACGCGGTCGAAGTCGAGCCACCGGAACTGGTCCCACTCGGTGAGCACGGCCACGACGTCGGCACCGGCCGCCGCTTCGTACGGGTCGGCGGCGATGTCGAGCCCGGGCACCTCGCGCGCGGCACGTTCGCCCGCGGCGGGGTCGTACCCGCGCACGGCTGCACCCTGTTCGAGCAGCCGCCGCGTGATCGCCAGCGCCGACGACTCGCGCAGGTCGTCGGTGCCGGCCTTGAACGTGAGGCCCCACACCGCGACGACTGCGCCCGAGAGGGAACGGCCGGCGCCGTTCGTGATCTTCTCAACGATGCGTTCGCGTTGGGCCCGGTTGACCTGGATGACGCCCGCGAGGAGCTCGAAGTCGAAGTCGGCCTGGTTCGCCGTGTGGAGCAGCGCGGCGACGTCCTTCGGGAAGCACGAGCCGCCGTAGCCGGGGCCGGGCTGGAGGAACTGGAAGCCGATGCGCGGGTCGTAGCCCATGCCGAGCGCGACCTCGCGTACGTCGGCGTCGACGGCTTCGCACAGGTTCGCGATCGCGTTGATGAACGAGACCTTGGTCGCGAGGAACGCGTTCGACGCGTACTTGATCATCTCCGCCGACGCGGGATCGGTGACGAGCACGGGCGATTGGACCTTGCGGTACAGCTCGGAGACGCGCACCGCGGCGCCCGGGTCGTCGCAGCCGATCACGATGCGGTCGGGGTGCAGGAAGTCGTGCACGGCCTGACCCTCGCGGAGGAACTCGGGGTTCGACGCGACGGTCACGTCTTCCGCCCGGGCCCCAGCCTCGGACAGCACCCGTTGCACGAAGCGGGTCGAACCGACCGGCACGGTCGACTTCGTGACGACGACCGTTCCCGGTCGGAGCCCACCCGCGATCTCGCGCGCGACATCCTCGACGAACGAGAGGTCGGCGCTCCCGTCGGCGCTCTCGGGGGTCTGTACGCACAGGAACACGACGCCGGCGTCGAGCACTGCATTCGTGGCTCCGAGCACGAAGCGCAGGCGCCGCGAGGCGAGTCCCTCGGCGACCAGCTCGGGCAGGCCGTCTTCGAGAATGGGCACTTCACCCTTGTTCAGGCGCGCGACGCGCTCGACGTCGAGGTCGGCGCAGACGACATCGTGGCCGAGGTGCGCGAAACACGCAGACGTCGTCAAGCCGACGTAACCCGCCCCGATGACCGCAACTTTCACCCGGCCATGTTACGAGGGATCGCCGGCGGCCCTGTTCATTCGGGGCGGCTAGCAACCCGAGACGGGGAACGCGCCTTCACCACCGGGATTCGGCGGCGGACCACTGGTCGTGGTCGTTTCCGGCACCGGCGTGGTCGGTGCGTCGGCCTCGGCCGGTGCGGCCGGGGCCGCGCTCGGGGACGGCGCACCCACCGAGTCGAAGTCGCGACCCACGACGACCACGACGTCGGCGGCCGCAGGTGTCTCGTCGAGCGGCACGAGCTCGCCCGCGCCGCCGAGGCTCGCGAGGACGAGCTGCGCCTTCGACTCGTCACCGGGGCCGTGCCGGACCTGCGTGACCTCGTAGTCCTGGCGGTCGGCGTTGTCGGGCGGCTCGACGCCTTCGAAGCCGACCTCGACGAGCCCGTCGAGCACGACACGGGCCTGACCACCAACACCCGAACCGTTCTCGACCTTCACACTCACGTCCTCCGGCTCGACATCGGTGGGAACGGCGACCGCGGCGGCGCCGGCGAATGCGGAGAGCCGGTCGAAGATCGGCTGCGCCTCGCTCTCGATGAGCACGAGCGCCGCCTGCCCGTCGATGCGTTCGGGCGTCGTCGGCAGGGTCACCATGTCGAGCGCGGCCGGGTCGACGTCGCGGAATGCGTTGATGAGGGCGCGCAGGTCGTTGGTACTGAGACTCGGGTCGAGGCGCAGATTGCCGACCGCCTCGTTCAGGATGTCGGTGATCTTCAACGGGTTCCGGAACCCGGACCGCACGGCCTCGTCGGCCAGCGAACGGATGAAGTACTGCTGGCGGCGGATACGCCCGATGTCGGCCGTGCCGTCGGTCTCCCAGTCGTCGTTCACGAGAGACTGGTACTCGCGCGAACGGACGTACTGCAGCGCCTGGTTGCCGTCGAGTTCGACACATCCCGCCGACGGGATGTCGAGGCCCGTCTGCACGTCGCGCGCCGCAGTGGGAAAGAAGATCGGGACGTTGCCGATCGCGTCGACGAGATTGCGGAACCCGTCGAAGTTCACTTCGAGGTAGTGGTGAATCTCGATACCGAAGTTCTGCTGAATGGTGTCGACGACGCGCTGGGGGCCCTCGTTGAACGCCGCGTTGATCTTGGCCGTCCCGAGGCCCGGGATGTCGACCCAGAGGTCACGCGGGAACGAGACGAGAAAGCCGCTCTTCTCGTCGGGGTCGACGTGGGCGATCATGATCGTGTCGGACCGCTGCCCGCCCGTGTCGCCGGTCTCGCCGAAGTGCGCGGCGTCTTCCGCGTTCTCGACGAACTCGCGCGTGTCCGAGCCGATGATGAGAAAGTTCGCGGGCTCGCCCTCTTCCTGTGCGTCGAGTTCGAGCCCGTCGACGCGTTCCGCAGAGTCAACCGCGTCGTTGACGAACCAGTACGCGTAGCCGATTCCACTCGCGGTCAGACCGAACGACAACACGAGCGCCAAAACGAAACGCTGAAGGAACGCGCGCAGCGGCGTCGGCGAATTCACGGTGCATCAACCCTAGCTATCTCACCCACCCGTTACGGGCATCCGACGAGCGGTCCGCCCGTCTCGGGATCGACGGGAACGTAGTCGGTGTTCGACGCCGAAACGGGTCGGGTCGTCGTCGTGGTCGTGGGCGCCGCCGAGGTCTCGGGGGTCGTCGCTCCGGGCGCCAACGTGGGTGCCGGGGTCGGCGTCGTCGTCGCGGCGGGCTCGTCCTTGAGTGGCGCGACGAGGTCGTTCCAGTCCTCGCCGACGATCACCTCGACGTCGAGGCCTTCCGGCAGTCCTTCACGCGCTTCGGTCACGTTCGGGGTTCCGAGGGCCACGGCGACGGTAAGTGCCTTGCGCAACGCGCCGGGCGAATAGCGCACTTGTGTCAGTGGGTAATCGTCGCGATCCGCGTCCGCGGCGTCACCCACGACCTGGAAGCCGTGCCGCGTCAGCCCGTCGTTCACGTCGGTACCCAGGCCCCGCTCGCCGCTCCCGTTGAGCACTCGCACGCGCACTTCTCCCGGGGGCGTGGTTTCGGGTAAGTCAACCGTCGGCAGGCCGAATGTGCGCAGCCGCGCCAGCAACGGTGCCGCTTCCTCGTCGATCACGAGTTGGACATCGGCGCCGCCGCGGTCACCGGTTTCGGTCGGAATGGTGGCCATCTCGATGCTCGCCGGGTCGAGATCTCGGAACGCGTTGATGAGTCCCTTGACGTCGTCGAGTTCGAGCTGCGAATCGCGCTTCATGTAGTCGAACACGTCCGTGACAAGTCGGTACGCCGTGAGCGGGTTGCGCGCGCCCCGCTCGAGCGCGGCATCGGCCAGGCTGCGTAAGAAGTACTGCTGACGTTCGATACGACTGAGGTCGCTGCGGGGATCCTGGCGCCAGCGGTCGCTGTCGGCGTCGTACGCCTCGTAGAAGCGCGACCGGGCGTACGCCAAGGCCTGATTGCCGTCGAGCTCGCGGCACCCGGCGTCGGGTACGTCGAGGTTCGAGAACTCGTCACGTGCGGGTGCGTTGAATTGGATGTCGACGCCGCCGATCGTGTCGACGATCTCGCGGAATCCGTCGAAGTCGACTTCGAGATAGTGGTGGATATCGATCGAGAAGTTCTCGCGCAACGTCTCGATGACCAGCTGCGGGCCGCCCAGCCCGTACGCCGCGTTCAGCCGGTCGGAGTCGTGACCGGGGATCTGGACCCAGGTGTCGCGTGGGAAGGAGACGACGAAGCCGGTCTCGGTTTCGGGGTCGACGTGCACGACCATGAGAGTGTCGGACCGTTCGCCCCCGACGTCGCCGAACGCGCCGGCCTCGCCCTCGTCGTCGACGATTGCCCGCGTGTCGGAGCCGACGACGAGGAAGTTCGCCGGTTCACCCTTTTTCTCGGGCGCGAGCACATCGCCGGAAAGGTCGACCGTTTCGGTCTTGTCGTACTCACGTTCGAACTTGGTGTTGCCCGCGACGACTCCGACCGACGCGACTGCGACAACCAGACCGGACGCGATCGCGAAACGGATGAAGAACTGACCGATTGACCCCATGCTCACTCGACCGGCAATCCGAGCCCACGCGCGATCAAGATGCGTTGGATCTCGCTCGTGCCTTCGCCGATCTCGAGGATCTTGGCGTCGCGGTAGAAGCGCGACACCGGCGTCTCGTCGATGTAGCCGTACCCGCCGTGGATCTGGACCGCTTCTCGCGTGGCGCTGACGGCGATCTCACTGGAGTACAGCTTGGCCATCGCCGCCGCCTGGCGGACGGGCCGGCCCTGGTCGCGCAACCACGCCGCCTTGTACGTGAGATTGCGGGCGTTCTCGATCGCGACAGCCATGTCGGAACACTTGAACGCGACACCCTGGTAGCGCCCGATCGGGCCGCCGAACGCTTGGCGCGTACCCGCATGGGCCAGCGACGCGTCGAGGCACGCCTGGGCCATGCCGACCGCAAGTGCAGAGATGGCGATGCGTCCGTCGTCGAGCACGCGCAGGAACGTCTTGAAGCCCTCGCCGCGCGCACCCAGCAGGTTGTGTTCAGGAACTCGGCAGTTCGAGAACACGAGTTCGTGCGTGTCGGACGCGTGCCAGCCCATCTTGCGGTAAGGCGGCATCACCTCGAACCCGGGCGTGCCCGAGTCGACAACGATGTTCGAGATCTCGTTGTCGCCCGTGCGCGCGGTGATCGTGACGCACTTGGTCATGGGCGTGCCCGAGTTGGTGATGAACGTCTTCTGCCCGTCGATGGCCCATACACCGTCCGGCTCCTGGAGCACCGCCCGCGTCCTCGTGGCCCCGGCGTCGGAACCGGCCTCGGCCTCGGTGAGGCCGAACGCGCCCAGTACCTCACCCGCAATCATCGGGACGAGGTACTCCTGCTTCTGTTGCTCGGTACCCGAGTAGTGGAACGGAGCCGCGCCGAGACTGACCCCGGCTTCGAGGGTGATCGCCATCGACGCGTCGACACGCGCGATCTCTTCGATCGCAATGCAGTACGTGATGTAGTCGGCCGCGCCGCCGCCGTATTCCTCCGGGAACGGGAGCCCGAAGAGCCCGAGCTTGCCCATCGCCTTCACCGTGTCGACCGGAAAGGTGTGGTCGCGATCCCACGCCTCGGCGTGCGGCGCGATCTCCGTTTCGGCGAACTCCCGCACGACCCGGCGGAACTGCTCCTGCTCGGAACTCAGGTCGAATTCCATTAGGTCATTCTCCGCACGAAGATCACGGCCCGACGGTACCTTGGGGTCCGTGGGAAACGCCTCCGCACCCGCCGTCCTCGCGCACCTCCCGGCCGACCGGGGCGTCATGGTCGTGCAAGACGGCGCCACGACCCTCGTCGGCGTCGCGCCCGAACAAGTCCTGGTCGCGTCGGGTGAGGACGCGTTTCGGGCCCTCGACCAGGCAGCTCGAGGCGGATTTTGGGGCGGGTTCATTGCGTATGACCTCGGTCGCGCGGTCGAGCACGTCGTCGCCCGCACCTCCGAGAACGTGGACGGGGGCCCGCAGGTTCCCGACCTGCCCGATATCGCCCTCGCCCGGTACGACGCCCGCCTCGTCCTCGATCCCGACGCGCCGCCGCGCGTCGAGGGTGACGGCGCGACCGCGGAACTGCTCGCGCAGGCCGCGTGGCGGGCCCGACGCGGCGCGGGACCCGTGCGGGCGCCCGACCTCGGGCCGTGGGAGTCGAGCCTCGACCGCGACGCCCACGCCGCTGCGGTCGCAGAGATCCTCGGGCTCCTGGCGGCCGGCGAGTGCTACCAGGTCAACCTCACCCGCCGCCTCACTGCACCACAGGCCGCCGACCCGCGAGCGCTGTACCGGGCGCTCGCCACGTGCAACCCGGCCCCGCACCTCGCGCTGTGCAGCTTCGGCCCCGCACTCGAAGGCGTCGCCGTCGTCAGCGCGTCGCCGGAGTTGTTCCTGCGAATCGACGGTCGTGTGGTCGAGACGAGGCCGATCAAGGGCACCGACACCGACCCGGTCCGGCTCGCGGCCAGCGCCAAGGACCGCGCCGAGAACGTCATGATCGTCGACCTCGCGCGCAACGACCTCGGCCGCGTGTGCGAGTACGGATCCGTGACGGTTCCGGCGTTGTGCACCGTCGAGGCGCACCCCGGCCTGCATCACCTGGTCAGCACCGTACGCGGCCGGCTGCGACCCGATGTCGGGTTGGCCGACGTCGTGCGCGCGACGTTCCCGCCCGCGTCGGTCACCGGCGCGCCGAAACCGCGCGTCATGCAGGCGATCGAAGATCTCGAGCCGGTACGACGCGGCGTCTACTGCGGTGCGGTCGGCTGGATCGACGGCGACCGCGGCTGCGCCGAACTTGCGGTCGCCATCCGCACGTTCACGATCGCCGGTGGCCACACGCAGCTCGGTATCGGTGGCGGCATCGTCGCCGACTCGCGCGCCGAAGCCGAGTGGGACGAGACCGAACTCAAGGGCGCGCGGTTGTTGCTCGCGGCGTCGAGCGCAGCCGCGAGCGAGAACGCGACGGGTTCCGGCTTGTGATCATCTGGCTCGACGGCGAGCTCGTCGAGCTCGAGCACGCCCGGATCTCGCCGCTCGACCACGGATTCCTGGTCGGCGACGGCGTCTTCGAAACCCTGCGCGTCTACGACGGCGTGCCGTTCGCCTGGCGCCGCCACGCCGACCGCCTCGACGCATCGGCCGGCGGCCTCGGCCTTACCGTGCCCGACCGTGCCACCCTGCGCACGGCCGCCGACGCGGTGCTCGAAGCGACCGGACTGCGCGAGGCCCGGTTGCGCATCACACTCACGAGCGGGGTCGCAGCCCCGGGTTCGTCGCGGCGAGGAAGTTCGGGGTCGACGGTGTGTGTCGTCTCGTTTCCCATCGACGCGCCCGCGCCCAGCGCTGACGTCGTCGTCGCACCCTGGACCCGCAACGAGCGGGGCGCCCTCGCCGGGCTGAAGACGGTGTCGTACGCGGCGAACGCGCGTGCGCTCGCCTACGCCGAGGAGCGCGGCGCGAGCGAGGCCATCTTCGCCAACACGCAGGGCAACCTGTGCGAGGCGACAGGGTCGAACGTGTTCTGTGTCGTCGACGGTGTCGTCGTCACACCGCCGGCATCGGCCGGATGCCTACTCGGCGTGACCCGGGCACTCATCCTCGAGTTGTGCGCCGAACTCGGCGTTCCGGCGGAGGAGCGCGACGTGGCGGTGGGCGCACTGGGCGGCGCGTCGGAAGCGTTCCTGTCGTCGACAACCCGTGAAGTGCAGCCCATCGCCCGGCTCGACGGCGAGGCCCTTCCGTCTCCCGGGCCGGTGGCCGCGGGCCTTGCGTCAGCCTTCCGCGACCTCGTCGCGCGCGACTCCGACCCCTAAGTCACGCGGACGTGCACCACGTCGCCCGCCGCGATCGCCTCGTCGCGTCCGTCGTCGCGCACGACGCGCAGGTGCCCGTCGGTGTCGAGGCCGACCGCGACCGCTTCGAACGTCTCGCCCGGCATCTCGACGCGCACCCGCCGCCCCACGGTCGCCGAACGCTGCTCGGCTTCGCGCACGACGCCGTTCAACGCGTCGAGGCGCCGGTCCAGCCCGGTCAACCACGTGACGAGCAGTTGCTCGCGGGTCACGGGCCGGCCGCCGCACAAGTTGCACGCCGTCGCGATCTCGGCCAGGTCGGGCGGCAGGGCATCCCAGTGCACGTTGATGCCCATCCCCACGACCAGGCCACCGCCCGGTTCCGCTTCGGCGAGGATGCCGGCCAGCTTGCGGTCGGCCACGACGAGATCGTTGGGCCACTTGAGGCGGGCGGCGATGCCGGTTTCGGCGGCAACCGCGTCGGCGGCGGCCAGCGCGGTCGCGATCGTCACGAGCGACCAGCGATCGCGAGGGCCATCGGGCCGGAGGAGCACCGAGACGAGCAACGACGCGCCCGGCGGCGCCACCCACGAACGGCCGAGGCGGCCGCGCCCCGCCGACTGCTCGTCCGCCACCGCGACCATGCCCTCGGCCGCGCCCCGCGCCGCCTCGTCGAGGAGATACCGGTTCGTCGAGTCGATCTGCGTGAACCAGTGCACGGGGCGAAAGCGCGTGGAATCCAAACGCGCGTCGTGCCAACTGGCGGTGCCTTCGGGCATCACCCGTAGGATACGGACTCCGTTCGACCCCCGAGGGGCTGCCACCGTGTTGTCGAAGATCCTGGTCGCGAACCGAGGCGAGATTGCGGTGCGCGTCATGCGCACCTGCCGCGAGCTCGGCATCGCGACCGTTGCCGTGTACTCCGATCTCGATCGCGATGCCGCGCACGTCCGGTACGCCGACGAGGCGTACGCACTCGGAGGACAGACCGCCGCCGAGAGCTACCTCAACACGGAAGCAATCCTCGACGCGATCCGCGCGTCCGGCGCCGACGGCGTACACCCCGGGTACGGGTTCTTCTCCGAAAACGCCGACTTCGCCCGCGCGCTCATCGACGCAGGCGTCGCGTGGATCGGCCCCCCGCCCGAAGCGATCGAGGTAATGGGCGACAAGATCTCCTCGCGTCTCGCCGCCGAGCGCGCCGAGGTCGAGTCGGTCCCGGGCACCACGGAGATGATCACCGACGTCGGCCAGATCGTCGCCTTCGGCACCGAGTTCGGCTGGCCCGTCGCAATCAAGGCCGCGTACGGCGGCGGAGGCCGCGGCATGAAGGTCGTCGAGTCGGCGGATGACGCGCAGTCGGCGTTCGACTCGGCCCAGCGCGAAGCGCAGGCCTACTTCGGGCGCTCCGAGTGCTACATGGAGCGCTACCTCACGCGTCCCCGCCACGTCGAGCTCCAGGTGTTCTGTGACACGAAGGGCAACGGCGTCTATGTCGGCGACCGCGACTGCTCGACCCAGCGCCGGCACCAGAAGCTGATCGAGGAAGCGCCGGCACCGGCGATTCCCGATGCCACGCGCCGGGCCATGGGCGAAGCCGCGGTCAAGGTCGCGCTCGCCTGCGGGTACGTCGGCGCCGGCACGGTCGAGATGCTCTACCAGGACGACGAGTTCTACTTCCTCGAGATGAACACCCGCCTCCAGGTCGAGCACTGCGTCACCGAGGAAGTCTCCGGTCTCGACCTCGTCGCCGAACAGATCAGCGTCGCGTCGGGCAAGAAACTGTCGTTCACGCAGAAGTCCATCAAGACGCGCGGCCACGCCATCGAATGCCGGATCAACGCCGAAGACCCGGCGAAGAACTTTCTCCCCTCCCCCGGAACGATCACGCGCCTGCGCGTGCCGTCGGGCCCGGGCGTGCGGTGGGACGCGGGCTACGGCGAAGGCGACGCCATCTCGCAGTACTACGACAACCTCATCGGCAAGCTCGTCGTGTGGGCACCCGATCGCGACCGCGCGATCGAGCGCATGCTGCGCGCCCTCTCCGAGTTCGAAATCGAAGGTGTGCGCACCACGATCCCCGCGCACCTCGCCCTGCTCGCAACCGAAGCGTTCAAGGCCGTCACCCACTCGACCAAGTGGGTCGAGAACGAAGTCGACGCCGCCGACTTCGGCGCGTCGGTCGCCGTCGCTCCCGCCGCCGAGGGCGACACCGCGCTCGTCGAACGCACCGTTCCCGTCGAGGTCAACGGCCGGCGCTTCACCGTGAAGGTGTGGCTCCCCGACGCGCCGGTCACTTCGGGCAGCGGCGCGGCCGGTGGGCGCGCCAAGCCCCGCCCGAGTTCGAGCGCCGGTTCGGGCGCCGCGGGCAGCGGCACCATCAGCGCCCCCATGCAGGGCACCATCGTCAAGGTGCTCGTCGTGGTCGGCGACACCGTCGAGATCGGCCAAGCAGTGCTGGTACTCGAAGCCATGAAAATGGAAAACCACATCAACGCCGAGACCGCCGGCACAGTCAAAGAGTTGCGCGTGTCTGCGGGCGATTCAGTCGGTACCGGCGACGTGCTCGTCGTCATCGAGTAAGTCGTCGGTCGGCTACTCGCCTGAGCGCTCGCGGTGCCAGGCGAGTTGGGCCGCGATCCCGTCCCGCAGCGACACCTGCGGTTCCCAACCGAGCACCGCGCGGGCGCGGTCGATCGCACCGCCGTTGCGGCGAGCGTCACCGGGTTCGGGCGGGTGCGGGGCGACCGCGACAGCCCGGCCGGCCGTGGCACCGACCAACGCGATCAGGTCGTTGAGCGTGATCTCGCCCCCGCCCGCCAGGTTCACCACCGTTCCCGGTTCGACATCGGCGTCCGCGGCGGCCAGGTTGCCCGCGACGATGTCGGCGACGTACGTGAACTCGCGCACTTGCGTTCCGTCGCCGTAGCGAGGAAACGCCGCGCCGGTGGCCACCGCTTCACACAACCGGTGGATCGACATGTCGGGGCGCTGACGCGGGCCGTACACGGTGAAATAGCGCAGCGACACGGTCGGCACCCACCCGTTTTCGCTGTAGACGCGGCACAGGTGCTCGGCCGCGAGTTTGGTGACGCCGTAGGGGCTGAACGGCGCGGGTACGTCGTCTTCGTTGGTCGGGTAGCGGGCCTGGTTGCCGTACACCGACGAGGACGACGCGTACACGACGCGCGGTTCGCCCACGCGGTGCGCGGCTTCCAACAGTCGCTGCGTCGCGAGCAGGTTGTGCGAGACGTACTCGCCGAACCCGTCGGCCCACGACAACCGCACGCCCGGTTGCGCAGCCTGGTGGAACACGACGTCGATGCCGTCGAGCAGCGGTTCGAGCTCCGCGGTGCGGAGGTCGGCGTGCACGAACGCGAAGTGCGGCCCCCGCCGGACGCCGGCCAGGTTCGCTTC
This sequence comes from Actinomycetes bacterium, assembly GCA_031404355.1. Classification (GTDB taxonomy): domain Bacteria; phylum Actinomycetota; class Acidimicrobiia; order IMCC26256; family PALSA-610; genus JANNHK01. The sequence continues at coordinate 10,669 of JANNHK010000118.1, read as the reverse complement.
CTTGATTTCGCGGTCGTAGTACGGCGTGAACGCGTCGACACCGAGGACGTGATCGCCCCGCGCGACGAGGGCTTCGGCGAGATGACTACCGACGAACCCGGCCACGCCGGTGACGAGGGCGCGCACGCCCGCTAAAACGCCGCGTCCGCGAGCGACTCGGCCAGCGCCGGATGCACGAGCAACGAGTCGACGATGTCGACCACCTTGAGGTGGTTGGTCGCTGCCACCGCGATGACCGAGATCAGTTCGGCCGCGTTGCGCCCGACGATGGAGCCACCCAATACGACACCGGTCGCCGGGTCCGAGAGGATTTTCACGAACCCGCGCGTGTCGCCGTTGATGAGCGCCTTCGGGTTGGCCGAGAACGGGACCTTCGTGACCCGGAGTTTGCGGCCCGCCGCGAAGGCTTCGGCTTCGGCGACGCCGACGTCGGCGATCTCGGGATCGGTGAAGATGGCCGATGCGGCCTTGTCGTAGTCGAGGTGACGGTGCTCGCGCACAGTGAGCCCCATGACGTGTTCGGCGATCTTGTGGCCCTGCATCGCCGCGACCGACGAGAGGGGAAGTCGGCCGGACAGGTCGCCGGCGGAATAGATGTGCTTCACGTTCGTCTGGCAGTGCCGGTTGCCGCGCACGTAGCCGTTCTCGTCGACCTCGACACCCGCGGCCGCGCAGTCGAGTCCTTCACTGTTCGGGATCGACCCGATCGCGAACACGGCGTGCGATCCGTCGACGGCGCGACCGTCGTCGCACGCGACGAACACCTTGTCGTCTTCGCGGCCGACCGCGATGGCTCGCGCACCCTTCAACAGCTTGACGCCGCGCCGGATGAACTCGTCTTCGAGCACCGCCGCGACCTCGGCATCCTTGTACGGCAGCACCTGCTGGCGTGACACGACGAGCGAGACCTTCGCACCGAGCGCGCTGAACATGTGGGTGAACTCGACTCCCGTGACGCCCGACCCGATGACGACGAGATGCTCGGGGATTTCGGGCGGCGGGTACGCCTGGCGCGTGTTGAGGATGCGCTCGCCGTCGACCGCGGCCCACTCGGGAATGCGGGGCCGCGAACCGGTCGCGAGCAGGATCGCGTCGGCGGGGATCTCCTCGGTGCCGTCGTCGCTTTCGGCGATGACCGTGTTCGGCCCGCCGAGTCGCCCGGTGCCGTGGATCATGCGGACGCCCTGCGACTCGAGGAGTCGGGTCGTGCCCTCCCGGAGCCGCTGCTCGATACCGGCCACACGCTCCCGGAGCGCGGTGACGTCGAGCGCCCCGTCCGCCTGGAGGCCCATGGTGCGGGCGCGACCCAGCTCCGTGAGTTCGTTGCCGGTCGCGATCATCGCCTTGCTCGGGATGCAGTCCCACAGGTGGGCCGCACCGCCGACGACGTCGCGCTCGATCATCGTCACGCCGGCGCCGAGCGACGCCGCGACCGTCGCCGCGGTGTTCCCGCCGGGTCCACCACCGATGATCACCAGACGCAGGGCCATGCCCCGCCAGGCTACGACGCCCCGGCCACGCCTCCGCGCAGAGACCGGCCCGGTGCCGCTACTAGCGTGCCCGGGCGTGCCTGACCTGCGTGTCGACATCTTGACCGGCGATCAGGTCATCGTCGCGCCCGGACGGGCCGCCCGCCCCGACACGTTCCGCGTCCCGGCCGCGCCGCCGCTCCCCGCGGCGGTCGCGACCTGCCCGTTCTGTCCGGGCAACGAGCACGAGACGCCCCCCGAGGTGTTCCGCACCGGCCCGGGTGCGCCGGACACGCTTGGGTGGCGGGTACGGGTCGTGCCGAACCTGTACCCGATCCTACCCGGCGCCCACGAGGTCGTGATCCTGTCTCCCGCCCACGACCACTCGCTCGCCCGGCTCGGCAACGGCGCCGTGCACGAACTGTTCCAGGTCATGCGCGACCGCGTGGGGCACCATGTCGAGGCCGGGTGCGCATACGCGCAGGCGTTCGTGAACCACGGCCGCGCCGCGGGCGCGTCGATCGAACACCCACATGGGCAGGTCATCGGTCTGAGCGAGGTTCCGCCGCGCGTCGCGGCACTGACCGATTGCCTCGATGCCGCGATCGACGAGGTGCGCGGCACTCCGCTGTTGCTCCGCGACGACGTCGTCGCCGTGTGGTCACCGCCCGCCGCCATCACCCCGTCGGCCGTGCGCATCGCGCTGCCGCACGCTGCCGCGCGCTTCGAGCAATGCGACGACGACACCATCGGTGCGGCCGCACTGGCGACGCGCGAAGCAGTCCGGGCGATCGCCGCCGTGCTCGGTGACGTGTCGTACAACGTCGTGGTCCAGCAGGGGCCGCGCTGGTGGGTCGACATCGTTCCGCGGGTCACGGTGCGCGCCGGATTCGAGCTGGGCACCGGTCTGCACGTGAATCCGGTCCGTCCCGAAGACGCGGCCGTGGCACTACGGGAGGCACTGTGAAGCTCAAGGTCGGCATCACGATCGCGGCCGCACCCGACGCCGTGTGGGCCGCGATCGAACCGATCGAACGCCACGTCGACTGGATGGCCGACGCGGTGTCGATCACGTTCACGAGCCCGGAGCACCGCGGTGTCGGCACCAGCTTCGACTGCGTGACCAAGATCGGGCCGTTCCGCACCACCGACCGCATGACCGTGACCGAGTGGAAACCGGGCGAGGCGATGGGCATCGAGCACAGCGGCGCGGTCACCGGCCGCGGGCGCTTCGAACTGAAGTCGAAGTTCGGCGGCCGCACCCGCTTCACGTGGGCCGAAGAGCTGCGGTTCCCCTGGTGGATGGGCGGACCCGTCGGTGCACTCGCGGCGAAGCCGGTGCTGCGCGCGATCTGGAAGCGGAATCTCGCGGGACTCGCGACACTTGTAACGTCCGGTCGATGAGCCTTCCCTACGCAGTCAGTGTTGCCGGGTTGCAGACGCTCGGGGCGCAGATGTCGCTCGACGTCGCACGCGAAGCCGACGAGCTCGGGTACTCGTCGGTGTGGGCGGCCGAAGCGAACGCGGCCGAGGCCTTGTCGTTGCTCGGCGCGATCAGTCAGGCGACGACCCGCGCCGGTGTCGGCACCGGCGTGCTCGCACTGCAACTGCGTACGCCGCCGCTGCACGCGATGGGCGCGGCGACCCTCCAACAACTCGTCGGCGACGACCGGCCGGTGTATCTCGGCGTCGGGATCTCGTCGCCCGCGGTCGCGGGCCAGTGGCACGGCGCGGGGTACAGCGACCGACCGATCGCGCAGGTGCGGGAGTTCGTCGCGTTGTTACGCGAGTGCCTGTCGGGCGAGACCGTCAGCTTCGAAGGCGACTTTTACAAGGTCTCCCGCTTCCGCCTCGGCCTCCGGCTGGGTGAGCGCAAGCCGAAGATCGTCGTCGCCGCACTCAACGAGCAGATGCTGCGCCTCGCGGGCGAAATCGCCGACGGCGTGCTCCTCAACTACCTCCCCGCGGCGCTGGTGCCGTGGTGCGTGGAGCGCATTCGCGAGGGCGGCGACGCCGACGTGTACGCGTTCGTACACTGCGCGGTGACCGACCGCGACCGTTACGCGGAGTCGGCCCGGAAAGACCTGTTGAACTACGCCGTCGTCGATGCCTACGCGAACCAGTTCGCGCGCGCCGGGTTCGCCGACGACGTCGAGAAGTTCCGTGCGCTCTGGAAGGCACGCGACCGCGACGGCGCCCTCGCCGCGATCCCCGACGCGTGGGTCGACGCCATTCAGATCATGGGCGACGCCGATCACGTGCGCGGCGCGGTGAAGGCGTACGCCGACGCGGGCGTCGACATGCCCATCGTCTTCGCGCTCCCGTGGGGCGAAGACCGCCGGGCGACAGTGAGCCGGACCCTGCACGCCCTGGCGTGAGTTTCAGCGACCGGTGAACGTCGCCTTGCCGGGGCCGTGTTCGCGGAACGACTCGACGCCGATGCGCGCGTCGTCGGTACCGAACACGTCGAACCAGGCGGCGGCTTCAATGTCGAGCCCGTGGGCGAGGCCGTCGTCGATGGCGCGCTTGGCGAGCCCCATCGCGACAACCGCCCCCTCGGCGAGTTCGGCGGCCCAGGCGATCGCATTGTCCTCGACGTCGTCGGTGGGCACGACGCGGTCGACCAGCCCGATGGCCAGCGCTTCGTCGGCCTTCACCTGCCGCCCGCTCCAGATCAGCTCCTTGGCCCGGGCGACACCGACGAGCCGCGGAAGCCGCTGGGTGCCACCCGCGCCGGGAATGATGCCGAGCAGGATCTCGGGTTGTCCGACCCGCGCCCTATCGGCGGCAACGCGGAGATCGCACGCCATTGCGAGTTCGAGCCCGCCGCCGAGCGCGTAGCCACGAATCGCGGCGATGACCGGCCGCGGGATCGCCGCAACCGCGTCGAAGGCATCGCGGAACGCGACGCCGATCACACGCGCCGCGTCCTGGCCACCAAACTCGGAGATGTCGGCGCCCGCCGCGAGTGCCTTCTCGCTCCCGGCGACGACGACCGCTTTGACCGAGCCGTCGGCGGCCACGGCGTCGGCCGCGTCGCGCAACGCGCCCAGCATCGCTATCGAGAGCGGGTTCATCGGCGGGCGGTGCAGGCGCAGCAGCGCGACGCCGGCCGCGGGGTGCTCGGTGAGCACGAGTGGGTCTTCGGACATCTGGCCGAGACTAGGTGAGGAGCGCGTCGGCGGCGCCGTACGGGTCGCGGCGCCGAGACGCGACCTCGTCGACCAGCGCGTCGAACTCGGGTCCGGACGCGAGCGCGTCGGTACGTTCGAGCAGCCGTTCGGCGACGATGGCGCGCAACTCGGCGCGTGTGCGGTCGCGGCGCCGGACCTCCAGGCGCCCCTCGGCCGACAGGTGAGCACGGTGGACACCGATCGCCGCCCACAACTCGTCGACTCCCTCGCCGGTGGTGGCGACCGTCCGCACGATCCGTGGCCGCCAGTCGGTCGTGCCCGACAGTTCGAGCATGCCTTCGAGGTCGCGCACGGCGTCGCTCACTCCCGGCCGGTCGGACTTATTGACGACGAAGATGTCGGCGATCTCCAGGAGTCCGGCCTTCGCGGCCTGCACCGCGTCGCCCCAGCCGGGGTTCACGACGACGATGGTCGTGTCGGCCTGCCCCGCGATCTCGACTTCGACCTGGCCGACACCGACCGTCTCCACGACGATCCACGGTTTGCCGACGGCGTCGAGCACGCGCACGGCCTGCGGTGTCGCCACCGCGAGCCCGCCGAGGTGCCCGCGCGTGGCCATCGAACGGATGAACACGCCGAGGTCGGTGGCGTGCTGCTGCATGCGGACCCGGTCGCCGAGGATGGCGCCGCCGCTGAACGGGCTGCTCGGGTCGATCGCCAGCACACCGACTTCGTCGCCGGTGGCACGGATCGCGCCGACGAGTTGGTCGGTGAGCGTGCTCTTGCCGCTTCCGGGCGCGCCGGTGATGCCGACCAGCCACGCGTTGCCGGTTCGCGGGTGGAGTTGGGCGACGGCGGCCCGCGCGTCGGGACCGCCTTGTTCGACGAGGGAGATGAGCTTGGCGACGGCGACCCGGTCGCCGTCGAGGGCGCGCTCGACGAGCGCGGTCGCGACGGGAGTCATGCGCGTCGCGGTCTACTCGTTGTCGGAGACGACCTCGGTGATGCCCGGGACGCGGTCCATGATGATCCGCTCGACGCCGGCCTTCAGCGTCATCGTCGACACCGGGCATGTCCCGCACGCGCCGACGAGCGTCACGTGGACGACGAAGTCCTCGTCGATGCCGTTGAAGACGATGTCGCCGCCGTCGCTCTGGAGGGCAGGACGAATGGCCTCGATGGCTTCGAGGACTCCCTCCTCCGTTCCCTCGAATTCAGGGCCTTCGAGGTGTGGGGTGGCGAGATCGGACGACATCAGGGCAGCTCCGAGACGTAGGTGTCAGAGATTGGAACCCCCCCAGTATCGCAGGTGTTCCCACTGTTCCCTACAGGCCGCCTCAACGACCGACAAAAGGAAGACCCCAGGTCGCTGCGATCGGCGGGGGAGTCGAACCGCAGCGAGTCTGGGGGTCAGCGACACTTGGCCTACGGCGGGCTCGACCGCCCGTCACCCGCCGCACCGCCCGTGGCGCCTTTCACAACGTAAGACGCCGGCCGCGTGCAACTGGTTGCGTCGCAATCGAGGAATTTCGCGTACCAGTTGGCGACGGCTACGCGATGCGTTCGACGTCGGCACCCAACGCGCGCAGTTTTCCTGGCAGGTCGTGGTAACCGCGGTCGATGTGCTGGCACTCGTGCACGACGGTTTCACCTTCGGCGACCATCCCGGCCAACACGAGTGCCGCGCCCGCGCGCACGTCGGAAGCAGCGACGGGTGCGCCCGAGAGTGCTGCTCCCCCGCGCACGACCGCGTGGCGGCCTTCGGTGCGCACGTCGGCTCCCATGCGCGCCAACTCGTCGACGAACTGGAAGCGCCCGTCGTAGATGTTCTCGGTGACGATCGCGCTGCCGTCACCAGCCGCCAACAGCGCAACCGCCATCGGCATGAAGTCGGTCGCGAACCCGGGGTGCGGCAGCGTCGCGATGTCGACCGCGTGTAGCCGTTTCGAGCTCATCGCCCACAACCCGTCGGTCGTGGGCGAGATGCGCATACCCATCTCGCACAACTTCATGGCGACGATCTCGACGTGTTCGAGGCGGGTGCCGACCAGCTCCACTTCGCCGCCCGCGATGCCGCACGCCATGAGGAGGGTGCCGCCTTCGATGCGGTCGGCCATGATCTCGCTGTCGACCGGCGAGAGCGTGTCGACACCTTCGATCTCCACCGTCGACGTGCCCGCGCCGACGACTTGCGCGCCCATGCGGTCGAGGAACGCGGCGAGGTCGGTGACTTCGGGTTCGCGGGCTGCGTTCTCGATCACGGTCGTGCCCTTCGCGAGCACGGCGGCGCACATCAGGTTCTCGGTTGCGCCGACCGACGGGAACTCGAGCACGACCCGGGCGCCGTAGAGGCCGTCGGCGCGCGCTTCGACGACCCCGTGTTGCACGTCGATGCGGGCGCCCATCGCCTCGAGGCCGCGCAGGTGCATGTCGACCTTACGGCTCCCGATGTTGTCGCCGCCCGGGAGCGCGACCCGCGCCGAGCCGCAGCGGGCGAGGAGCGGACCGAGCACGTTGAACGACGCCCGCATGCGGGACACGAGCTCGTACGGCGCCTCGGGCGTCAGCTCGCCGGCCGCGTCGATGACGACTTCGTCGTCGCGTACGTCGACCCGGGCCCCGATGGCGCGCAGCAGGTCGACCATGACTTCGAGGTCGAGCACGTACGGCATGTTGCGCAGCGTCGTCACCCCCGGCGCGAGCAACGCGGCCGCCATTTGCTTGGTGCCGGCGTTCTTGGTCGCGCCCGACACCGTGACCCGCCCGCTCAGCGGGCCGTTCGGGCGAACGCGATAGCGGGTCGACATCGGCTGCCTACCGCGATTCGTACCGCGGGGTGCGCTGCTCGACGAAGGCGGTGATGGCTTCGCGCATGTCGGCCGACCGCAGGCACAACGCCTGCTCTTCGGCTTCGACCATGAGTCCTTCGGCCACGGGCATCCGACTCGCGGCATCGACCGCGCGTTTCGCGCCTTGCACCGCGAGCGGCGGCGCCCCGGCGATGGTCGTGGCCAAGGTCTCGACTTCCTTCTCGAGGTCGCCGTCTTCGACGAGACGTTCGCACAGTCCGATGCGGAACGACTCCTCGGCGTCGATCCGGGCCGCGGTCCAGATCATCTCCTTCGCCTTGCCCGCGCCCACGACGCGCGGCAACCGCTGCGTGCCGCCGAGGTCGGGCATGATCCCGTACTTGTGTTCGAGCAGCCCGACCTTGGTGCCGCGCGCGAACACGCGGATGTCGCAGGCCAGTGCCATCTGCAGGCCCGCGCCGAACGCGTAACCCCGCACCGCCGCGATCGTCGGGTACCGGGCCTCTTCGAGCCACGAGTACGCCTCCTGCGTGCGCATGATGCCATCGACCGTCGGGTTGGCGTGGCGCGTGCCGGCGTCGTCGCCCCCGCCGAGAACGGCTTCAGGCGAGTCGGCCCCTCCCCCGCCCGTGAACACCGACGTGTCGATGCCCGACGAGAAGGCGCGGCCGTTACCGATGACGACGAGGCACCGCAGCGTCGGATCATCCTTGATCTCAATACCGAACGCGCGTAGCTCGCGCCACATCTCGACGGTGAACGAGTTGAGCTTGTCCGGCCGGTTCAGCCGCAGGTACGCGATGTCGCCGTCGCGCTCGAACTGGAGCGTTTCCATACCCGCAAGCGTACTCAGGAGTTGTATGGGGCCCGGGAGACGGCACAGCCGAGGCGCACGACCTCGACCGGGTCGCGAAACCCGGCGACGGCCATCATTCCGACCAGTTCCACCGGCACTCCTGCCGGTGCGAGTTCTCCGAGTTCGGGCGTGGCGAAGATCTCGTGCGGGCCGGCCAGGTCACCCAATCGCGACGCAAGGTTGACCGGGCCGCCGGTGTAGTCGTCACCTTCGAGCAGGATCACGGCCCCGCCGGCCATTCCGGCGTGCAGAGAGAGTGGAAGCTCGAGCACGTCCACTGCATGTTCGAGTTCGAGCACGCCCGCAACCAGCATGGCGGCGTCGACCGACACGAACATGCACCCGTCGCCCAGCCACTTGGCGATGCGTATGCCGAAGTCGGTCGCCATCTTGCGCGCCGCGTGACGAAACTCGGTGAGGACTCGCACCGACTCCTCGTCCCCGTGCTCGTCGCTGAAGGAGGTAAAGCCCGACAGGTCGACAAACGCAAACCAGCGATCGACTCGCACCGCGCGATTGTCCCACCGACAGGGGCTCCACCTCGCATTCGGCCACGCCCGAACTAGAGGGACGCGACGAAGGCCACCGTGGCGTCGGCCGCGTCGGCGAGCGCCGCCGCCGGCGTCAGGCCACTGGCCTTGAGGGGCTTGAAGCCGTGGTCGCCGGTCTCGATCCAGTGCCAGGCGACCTTGCCCTTCACGTTCTTCGCCGCGGCCTTCAACTCGTCGGGTGAGCCGAACGAATCACGCGTGCCGCTCACGAACAACGTCGGCACCCGGACCCGCGGGAGGTGCTCGACGCGCGCCTTCTCCGGCGCACCGGGGGGATGCAGCGGGTAGCCGAGCAGCACGAGGCCCAGCGCGGGGAGCGGGTCGTCGGCGTCGGCCACGACCATCGACGCGATGCGGCCACCCATGGAGCGCCCGCCGAGCACGATGCGATCGGGCGCGACCTTCGCCCGCTTCGCGAGTTCGGCCGCTGCTTCGCGCACTGCGGCGAGCAGCACCGGCGGACGGTCCGGCCCACCGCGCCCCTTACTCATGTACGGGAAGTTGAAACGCAACGACGGCACCTTGGCCCTGGCGAGCGCGTCGGCAACGACGGCGAGCGCAGCCGCGTTCATGTCGGCCCCCGCGCCGTGCGCGAGCAACACGGCCCGATCCGCGCCGCGCTTCGGTCCCTGGTATACGAATTGGGTTACGGCAGCCATCGAGCGAGGAACGCGTCGATGCGTTCGAGTTCGTCGCCGACGGTGTCGGGCGTGCGCCAGCCGTGGCCCTCGCCCTCGTACACGTGCCGCTCGACCGGTGTACCCGCGGCGCGCAGCGCGTCGGCGAGGGCAGCCGACTGTTCGGGGCGCACGGAAGTGTCGTCGGATCCGTGGAGCAACAGCACCGGCGCGCGAATCGCCGACGCGACGCTGACCGGCGAGCGCTCGCGGTACCGGTCACGCGTCTCTGGCAGCGCGCCGACGAGGCGGAGGTGGTAGCCGGACTCGAAGCGGTGCGTCGTCACCGCGAGGTCGAGCAGGTCGGTGACGGGATACAGCGCGATGACAGCATGCACAAGGTCGGGGTGCAAGGCGGCAACGAGCAGCGCGGTGAACCCACCCGCGCTCCCGCCCATCAGCGCGACCCGATCGCCGGTGCACCACTCTTCCTTGACGGCGTGCTTGATCCCCGCCGCGGTGTCGGCAACGTCGCGCTCGCCCCACCGCTGCGCGAGCGCCTGCGCGTACGCGCGGCCGTAGCCCGTCGAGCCCCGGTAGTTCACCTGCAGCACGGCCCAGCCCTGCTGCACGAAGCGCTGCACGCGCGGGTTCCAGTCGGCGAGGGCCTGGCTGGTCGGCCCGCCGTGAAGGTGGACGAGCAGCGGCGGGTTGTCGACACCGACCGGCCGGTACACTACCCGCTCTCGTCGCGCTTCGACGAGCAGGACGGGATGATCATCTTCGACGACGTCGTCGTGCCCCACGACCGCGTGTTCATGGACGGCGACACGATCGGCTACGACGAGGTCATCTCGGACACGAACTGGCGCGCGCAGATCGTCCACCAGGCGATGACGCGCGCGTGGACGAAGCTCGAGCTGACGTTCGGCCTCGCGCACGCGATCACCGAGGTCACCGGCGTCAACACCTTCGACCACGTGCAGGAGAAGCTCGGCGAGATCTGGTCGTACGTCGAGATGACGCGCTCCGGCGTGATCGCCTCGGAGGAGGGCTCCTACGGCGCCGGCCCCGGCGAGCTCGCGTGCGATGGTGACTTCGCCGCCCCCCAGAAGTCGAGGTTCTCCCGCGTGCCCGCGTCCCGTCCGACCGCTGCGTTGATCCCGCAGCCCAGCGCGACCGACCCGGCGTTGATCCGGAACTTCTGCATCATCGCGCACATCGACCACGGC
>JANNHK010000117.1:0-10563 GCA_031404355.1 Actinomycetes bacterium | reverse complement strand
TGAACATGAGGGGGAAGGTGCGCGCGTCGGTGAGCGAGTCCTTAGCCCCGCTGTTCGGGCACGCGCCCGACGCCGGGAGGTGATCGGCCCGGAAGCGCTCCTTGCAGTTGCGGCAGTCGACGAGCGGATCGGTGAACGTGTCGAGGTGACCACTCGCCTCCCACACCTTGGGCGCCATGAGGATCGCGGCGTCGATGCCCACGATGTCTTCGCGCATCTGCACCATCGAACGCCACCAGGCGTCCTTCACGTTGCGCTTCAGCAGCGAGCCCAGCGGCCCGTAGTCCCAGGTGGACCGGAAGCCGCCGTAGATCTCGCTCGACGGGAACACCAAGCCACGCCGCTTGCACAGGTTGACGACGCGTTCCATCAGCTCCGGCTTGGCCATGAACGCTTGATCGTATCGGGAGAGGGTCTGTTCCTCCCGAGAGATGGCCCCCTACAGCAAGGCCGCGCTTCTCAACCGGCGCTCGGACTGGTGCTCGAGCGCGGCGATGCCGAGCCGCTCGACCTCGTGGAGCAACGCGGGCGGGTGCTCGCACGAGAGCACGCCATTGAGCCCGCCGCCGACGACACGACCGACCACGTCGAGCGCCTCGGGCGAGATGCGCCGCCCGCCGTGACGGCCGCAGGGCTCGCACAGCACGCCACCTTCCTGGAAGTCGAACGCGACGAACGGGTCGCCGGCGCCACAGCGCGCGCAGGTGTCGAGCTCAGGATGGAAGCCCTCGAGCGAGAGCAGCTTCCAGTAGAACGCCGCGCTCACCATCGGCGACGGCTGGGCGGCCATGGTCTGCAAGGCCCCCACGAGCATCCGGTACAGCCCGGCGTTGCGTTCCCGCTCTTGGGCCACCTGGTCGACGGCTTCGAGCATCGAGATGGCGTGGGTGAGGGCGGCGTAGGTGTCGCGGAGCTGGCGGTTGGAGTCGATCGTCTCCACCTGCGTGACCACGTCGAGCTCACGCCCCCGGTAGCACTGGAACGCCACATGACTCGTGGGTTCGAGCCGGGCGCCGAAGCGACTCCCCGGCCGACGGATCCCCTTGGCGACCGCGCGAACCTTGCCGTTCGTCTGCGTCATGAAGCTGACGATGCGATCGGCCTCGCCCAACTTGTGGGTGCGAAGCACCACACCCTTGTCGCGATAGAGCCCTGGCATTGCATGAGTGTAACTACAGGCATGGGATCCCGCCTGGTGCCCAGCGGAACCCCGAGATCGTCCGTAACGTCGGAACCTTCATGCGACGTTTCCTCGCCCTGTGGCTCGGCCTGGCCCTCGCGGCAACCGTCGTCGTCGTTGGCGCCAACGCGAGACCGGCTCACGCGTGCTCATGCGTTTCGCCCACCGATCAGCAGGCGTTCGGCGAATCCGACGCGGTGTTCGTCGGGCGGGCCACGTTGGTCACCTTCCCCAACGAGGGCCCGGTCATCTCCTCCACCGACCCAGCGATCTGGGAGTTCGACGTCAGCGACGTGTTCAAGGGCAAGGTCGCGCAACGCCAGGAGATTGTCAGCGCCCGTGATGGCGCGAGCTGTGGGCTCGAGGTGGTCGAGGGAGCCGAATACCTCGTGTTCGGGTGGTTGGACACGGCGATCTTCCCGCCCGAGCGACAACCGGCGCCGGGTCAGCTCTCGGCATACCTCTGCAACGGCACCCGAAGCACTGACGACGGTCCCCTCGACGTGCAGGGCGCGCGCGCCCGGTCACCGCGGGCGGAGCCCGCCGACACCCTGGTCGTCTCCGGACTTGTGAGCATCGCCACCGTTCGGCTCGGCGAAAGCCTGAACGAGGTTGTGATCGACTTCGTCGGTGCGCCCAAGGTGCCCAAGTCGAATGGGTGCTGGGAGGGGTATCGAGCCCGGGTGCGGGAGGCCTCGACCGAAGTCTTGATCACGATCCGGCGACTGCGGAGTGCGGCAACTTCCGACGAGCCGGTCGAATGCCTCCTCATCGGGGCAGGCCGATCAATCCGTGTGACCCTCCGCGAGCCGCTCGGCGATCGACCGGTGATCGACGGTGTGAGTGGCGCGTACTTCGGCGGGACAGAATCGCATTAGTCGGAGTCGATCGCGCCGAATCTGCGCTCTCGGCGCTGGTACTCGCTGATCGCTTCGAAGAGATCGGCGCGCCGGAAGTCGGGCCAGAGCGCGTCGGTGAACACGAGCTCGGCGTACGCGAGCTCCCACAGCAGATAGTTCGAGATGCGGAACTCCCCCGACGTACGCACGAGCAGGTCGGGGTCGGGCATGTCGGGTGCGTAGAGGTGCCGCGCCATCATGCGCTCGTCGACCTTGTCCGGGTTGATGCGACCCTCGGCCACTTCGCGGGCGATGGAGCGCGCCGCGTCGGCGATCTCGGCGCGGCCGCCGTAGCTGAACGCGAACGTGAGCGTCATCGTCCGGTTGCGGCTCGTCATCTCCTCGGTTTCGTCGATGATGCGCCGCACACGCGCCGGAACCCGGCCGCCTCGCCGGCCGATGAACCGCACCCGCACTCCCCGCTCGTGCAGCGTGTCACGGCGTTTCAGCAACAGCCGCTCGTTGAAGTTCATGAGGAATCGCACCTCGTCGAGCGGACGCCGCCAGTTCTCGGTCGAGAACGCGTACACGGTCATCCACTCGAGGCCGATGTCGAGCCCGCCGTCGACCGTATCGAACAGCGCTTCCTCGCCCGCCGCGTGCCCGTCGGTGCGTTTCAACCCGCGCTGCTGTGCCCAGCGGCCGTTGCCGTCCATGACGATCGCGACGTGCGTCGGCATCCGGCCGGGATCGAGAGAGTTGCGGTCGGGGGCGCCCACGAGCGGGAAGCTAGCGTTCGAGCCCATGTCGTGGACGGTCATCGTCAACCCCGCCGCCGGGCGCGGGCGCACCAGCCGCCTGCTCGCCGAACTCGCGCATGCCGCGAGCGACGCCGGGGCAAAGCTCGAGGTGTCGCCGGATCCGGGGGCGCCGGAGCGCATGGCGCGCGAAGCGGCGGCCGCCGGCCACGACCTCGTCGCGTGCGGCGGCGACGGCATCGTGAGCGTCGTGGCCGGTGTCGCAGCCGATACCGGTCGCCGACTCGCCATCGTGCCGACCGGTGCCGGAAACGACTTTGCCCGCGTCCTCGGCTACGACGTCAAGCAGCCGATCACCGCCTTTGGCGCGCTCGCGAACGGGCGCGACGAAGTGGTCGATCTCGGCCGGGTCAACGGCCGCTGGTACACCTGCGTCGCCGCGTCGGGGTTCGATGCCGAGGCCAACCGCTGGGCCAATACGGTGAAGCGTCTCTCGGGCACCACCTTGTACGTCGCGGCCGTGCTGCGCACACTGGCCGTGTACAAGCCCTACGAGTTCCGTATCACGGTCGACGGTGTCGAGCGCGAGACCCGAGCGTGGCTCGTCGCCGTCGGCAACGGTCCGGCGTACGCGGGCGGGATGAAGATCACACCCGGAGCCGACATGCACGACGGGCTCCTCGACATCACGATCGTCGGCCCGCTCTCACGAGCGGCCTTCCTCCGCACCTTCCCGCGCGTCTTCAAGGGAAGGCATATTGCGCACCCGAAGGTCGAAACGTTGCGCGGCACGCGGGTCGAGATCGTCGCCCTCGATGCCACGCCCATGGATGTGTACGCCGACGGCGAGCACGTCGGTCCTCTCCCGGCCACGATGGAAGCCGTGCGCGACGCGCTGACTGTCCGCGTTCCCTAAGGCGCTTCGGCCGGGGGTGCGCCTTCGGCCGGCGGTGCGCCTTCGGCGCCTTCGAGTTCCGCGAGCGATGCTTCGAGTGTCGTCGGATCACCGGTGATCGTGAGGGTCCCGACCATGCCCTGCGCCCGGTGGTCGCCGATCGAGCAGTAGAAGCCATACTCGGCGGGCACGCCGAAGAACGCCCGGGCTGCTTCGGTTTCGCCGGTGTTCACCTCGACACCAGGGAAGCCGACCGCAGGATCTTCGAAGACCAGCGAGTGCGTGCCACTCGTGCTCGACAGGCTGATGCGGACGATGCCGGTGTCGCCTTCGCCCGAGTCGGGTTCGAATTTGATCGCGGGTGCGTTGAACACAAACTCGGCTTCGGCGGGGCCCTCGGGTGGGAGCGCCTCTCCGCCTTCTTCATGGGGCTCCGCGCTGCCGAGCGACAGCCAGCCGAACAGCAGGATCGTACCGACGAACCCGACGGCGACAAGCGAGAGCGACGACGAGCGGAGTTTCGGCGCCGCCGACAGTGTCGCGGCACCGGCGATGATCGAGATGGTGATCACTGTGCCGACGATGACCGACGTCGTCCCCGCGCCCGCCAGGAAGATGCGCGACATGTTGATGACGAACATCGCGAGCCCGACGATGATCGCGAGTGGTAACAGGAACGGCACGAGGTAGCGGTCGACGTTGGGCCGCTGAAAGAACGGCGGTTTCTCCGCGGGCCCGAGCGCGGGCGGCGCGGCCGCCTCCGGCTCGGGCACTTCGGGTGTCTCGGTCTCGGTCGTCGTCATGTGAGGCCCATCAGTTCACGGTCGAACTCGCGGGCGGTGCGCCGCGAGCCGGTTCCGACCTCTTCGGCTGCATACCAGCGGAAGAAAACGATAGCGATGATTACCCACAGGGCGGTGCCGGCACCGATCTTCATGATCAACCCGGCGATCTGCATGTCGTCCATCGCGGTCGTGCCGAACAAGCGGGGCACGTCCTCGTAGAACCGGTACAGGGGCTGTTCCCCGAACGTGAGGAACGACGCCGGGATCGTCGGGACCACCGACTGGAGGAACAGGAACGCCATCTGCAAGAGCGGCGCCAGCCGGGGAACCTCGGGCAAAGGACTCGCGAGCGGCATCCACACGATCAGCGCCGACACCAGCACCAGTGCATGGATGGCGAAGTGCACGATTCCGTTGCGCAGTGCGGCGTCGACCACCGCCGGGATGTGCGTCAACACGACGACGGCGTTGAACAGGATCGTCGCCGGCAAGAACCGCGACAGGTACCGCACCGTGCGCAGCAGCCACACCGGCGAAAGGATGAGACGCGCCAACCAGGCCGGTGTTCCCAACAAGAGAAGCGGCGCGGCGATGATCGAGAGCACCAGGTGCTGGAGCATGTGTACCGAGAACAGGTACCGCTCGCCGAGATCGTGGATCGGCCAGTCGGAGGCCACGAGCAGCGCAATGACACCCGAAATGAAACACGTGAGTTGCAGCCGCGAGACGACCGGCGTTCCCGGCGGGGCCAGGCGGGGACCGACGCGCACGACGGCGATCGCGTACCCGGCCGAGAGCACGCCGATGAACAGCCACACGTCGGGGTGCGGTTCCCACGCCGGGAAGCTGCCGTCCATCGCCCGGTCAGAGCTCCGACGGAATCGTGCTCGCGAACGTCAGGATGGCGATCCCGTACACGATCATCGCCAGCACGATGCCGACCACGAAGATCCGTTTGAAAAACGGCTGGTCGGTACGCATATGCATGTACCACGACGCGACGAGGAAGAACTTCACCACCGCGAGCACGATCAACATCGCAATGAGCAAGTTGTCGTTGACGTCGCCCTCGAGGTAATAGAGACCGACTTCGATCGCGGTCAGGATGCACAACACCACTGCGATGAGCACGTACTCACGCGGCTTCGGGTGGGGCTTGATCTCGCCCGGCAGCATCGGCAGCAGTTCGGGGTGCTGCGCGATTTCGTGCATGCGTTGCTCGTGCTGTTCGAGCGTTTCGCCGGGGTGCTCGGCGACGATGTCGGTGCCCGTCTCGGTGTCGCTCATGCTCGTTGGCTCAGTTCTGCGGGACCAGGTAGATCGCCGTGAAGATGACGATCCACACGATGTCGACGAAGTGCCAGTACAAACCCGAGATCTCGATCGCCTCGGCGTGCTCGGTGTGCAGCCGGCCCTGCATCGAGCGGCCCCACAGGACCAGCAGCCAGATGATGCCCATCGTGACGTGCGCGCCGTGCAAGCCGGTAAGCGTAAAGAACGTGGTCCCGAACAGGTTCGTGTGGAGGGTCAAGCCCTCGCGGTAGAACTCGGTGAATTCGAAGACCTGGCCGCCGATGAACACCATCCCGAAGAACGCGGTGGCCAGCAACCAGATGCGCAACCGACGGTGGTCGCCGCGCTGGATCGCCGCGAGGGCAAGCACCATGGTCAACGAGCTCATCAGCAGGACGAACGACGTGACCGACGTGAACGCGATGTCGTACACCTCGCGCGGACGCGGCCCCGGGTTGCCGACCTCTTCGTCGCGACCGCGGTACAGGAAGTACGTCGCGATGAAGGCGCCGAAGAACAGCGCCTCCGACGCCAGGAACACCCAGATACCGAGCTTGGCGTTGCTGACGCCCGTGTTCGTCGCGGCGTGCGCATGCCCGTGGTCGGCCGGCACCAGTTGGGTCGAGTCGGCGGGTGCCTCGATTGCCTGCGTCATCAGTGCACCCCCTGGTCCTCGGCGGTTTGCGGCTCGAGGGCCCAGGCCACCAGCCCGAAGAATCCGACTACGACACCCGCCGCGACGATGTACCAATTCTTGAACACGAATCCGTACCCGAGGATCGGAAGCGCCAGCGCGAACACGAACGGCCAGTACGACGGCGACGGCATGTGGATGCCGAGCGTGTGCGCATCGCGTCCTTCGGGGTCGGACATGTCGACCGCCGCACCCGCGGGGAGCCGGAGCAACCGACCCTCGTCGTCTTCGGTGTACTTCCGGTGCCAGAACTCGTCCCGGTGCTCGATGACCGGCACTGTCGCGAAGTTGTACTCGGGCGGCGGCGACGACGTCATCCACTCGACGGTGCGGGCGTCCCACGGGTCGGTCGGCGCGGGCGCCGATCGCCGCGACATGAACGCGTTGACGAGGAACACGAGGAACGAAAGCGCGATGACGAAGGAGCCGATCGTGGCGAGCTGGTTGAGTCCTTCCCACTGAAGCCCTTCGTCGTACGTGTACGTGCGGCGGGGTTGGCCCTCGAGGCCGAGGAAGTGCATCGGGAAGAACGTGAGGTTGAAGCCGATGACGAGCAACCAGAACTGCAGCTTGCCCAGCTTCTCGTTCATCATGCGCCCGAAGATCTTCGGCCACCAGTAGTAGAAGCCGCCGAACAGCGCGAACACGAGGCCACCGAACAGCACGTAGTGGAAGTGGGCGACGATGAAGTACGTGTCGTGCTGCTGCGTGTCGGCCGGGACGATCGCGTGCATGACGCCCGAGAGGCCGCCGATCGTGAACTGGGCGATGAACCCGAGCGCGAACAGCATCGGAGTTCGAAGTCGAACCGATCCGCCCCACACCGTTCCCAACCAGTTGAAGATCTTCACTCCCGTCGGAACGGCGATGAGCATCGTCGAGAGACCGAACGCCGAGACCGCGACCGGACCGATGCCCGACGTGAACATGTGGTGGGCCCACACGCCCCACCCGAGGAAGCCGATTGCGATGCCCGAGAACACGACGACTGCGTAGCCGAACAGGGGCTTGCGCGAGAACACGGGCAGGATCTCGGACACGATCCCCATGCCCGGGAGGATCAGGATGTACACCTCGGGATGGCCGAAGATCCAGAACAGATGCTGATACAGGATCGGTTCGCCGCCCATCGCGGCGTTGAAGAAGTTCCCGTCGAAGTTGCGGTCGATATAGACCTGGATGAGCGCCGCGGTGACCGGCGGCATCGCGAACAGCGTGAGGAACGCGACGACGAGCATCATCCACACGAACACGGGCATACGCATGAGCGTCATCCCGGGCGCGCGCATGTTCAGCGCCGTGACGATGAAGTTCACCGCGGTCGCGACCGACCCGATGCCCAGCATGATGATGCCGACCGCCCAGAAGTCGGGACCGCGTCCGGGCAGGAACCCGTCGGCCATCGGCGTGCTGTTGATCGGCGCGTAGTTGACCCAACCGCCGTTGGGGGCGCCGCCGAGCAGGAACGACGAGTACAGGAAGATCCCGCCGAACAGGAAGATCCAGTAGCCGAGCATGTTCAATCGCGGGAACGCGACGTCGCGGGCGCCGACCATGAGCGGCAGGAAGTAGTTCCCGAACGCGGCCGCGATCGGCATTCCCATGAGGAACACCATCGTCGTGCCGTGCATGGTGAACATCTGGTTGTACTGGTTCGCGTCGAGGAACGAGTTGTTCGGCGACGCGAGCTGGATACGAATGAGCAGCGCCTCGACGCCACCGACGAGGAAGAAGAAGATCGCCGTGGTGCCGTACATGATGGCGATCTTCTTGTGGTCCACCGTGGTGAACCAGCTCCAGAACCCGGTGCTCGATATCGGGCGGCCGACGATGCGGGCCCGCTCGACCGGCTCGTGGGAAACGGCTTCTTCGACAGTCGTCATGCGGCTCCGGCCTCCGGACCTCTCGCCTGGCTCGTCATGCGGCTCCGGCCTCCGGCCCTCGAACACAGGATGCAAGTCGGAACACTCCCCGGGCCTCCGGACCTCTCGCCTGGCTCGTCATCGGGGGCTACTCACAGTCCGGGTACTCGGACGGGTCGGTGGCCGTGTCGCACAGCAAGAAGTGTGCAATCTCCTTGGCCTCTTCCTTGGTCATGCCCTTGTCCTTGAACGATGGCATCCAGTTCACGAGCGGTCCGGCCGGCTTTCGTTCCGGGGCGTCGTACACCCATTCCGTCAGGTTCTCGAGATTCATGTCGTACATACCCGACGCGAACGACGTGCGGTCGCCCAGGTGGGTGAGGTTGGGGCCCGTGCGCGACTCGGCGTTCTCGACGCCCGCGAACGTGTGGCACGTGGTGCACTCCCACTTCGTCGCCAGTGTCTCCTCGACGAACGGCTGCGCAGTCGGCGCGAGCGGTGCCTGCTGCTCCTCGACCCACTGCTGGTAGTCGGCTTCGGTCTGTACGAAGACGCGGGTGCGCATGTTGGCGTGGGAGAGGCCGCAGTACTCGGCGCACTGGCCGAGGAATTCGCCGACGTCGTCGGCCTTGATCTTGAGGAACTCGCTGCGGCCCGGGACCGCGTCCTTCTTGCCGTTGAGATTGGGGATCCAGAAGGAGTGGATGACACCGTCTTTCGGCGCCTCGATGTTCAGCGCGATGTCGCGATCTTCGGGAATGTGGAGTTCGTTGGCGGTGATGATGCCTTCGTCGACGTACTCGTACTCCCACCACCACTGCTTGCCGGTGACGGTGATCTCGATCGCGTTCTCGGGCTCCTCGGCCAGATCGAAGATCGTCGCCACCGTCGGTACCGCCATGACGGCGAGGATCAGCGCGGGGACGATGGTCCACCCGACTTCGAGCGCGGTGTTGCCGTGGGTCTGCTTCGGGTTCCGTTCCTCGCCCGGCTTCTCGCGGAAGCGCAGCGCCACGTAGATGGTGGCCACCACGATGCCGATGCCGATGATCGTGCCGATCCAGAAGAACGGCGTGAACAGATCGAGGATCTGCTGCGCGTACGGGCCCTCCGGCTTCAGCGAGTTCTGCTTCTCGTTGCTATCCGAGCAGCCGGCAAGCGCGGCGCCCGCGAGCAGCACTCCGGCGGCGGTACGCGCCCACCGACGACGTTGCGTGCGGTCGAACATCTGCCTTTCCTGGGGCTGTACGGCGAGGCTCGCGGGACTCTACAACGCAGCCTTGCCCGGGAGCCGAATAGAGGGGTTACAACCCAAGGCGGTCGAGCGACTGGGCGCGCCGCTGCCAGTTCGGATCCACCTTGACGTGCGTTTCGAGATGCACCCGCGTACCGAGCAGCGCCTCCAGCTCCCGACGGGCATCGGTTCCGACCTGCTTCAACACCGCGCCGCCCTTGCCGATGACTATGCCCTTTTGTGAATCGCGCTCCACCCGGATGACCACCCGGAGCGCGAGCAGGGGGCCGTCGGCCGTGTCGCGCGCTTCGACCTGGTCAACCGTCACGGCGATGGAGTGCGGCAGTTCCTCGCGGGCCACGGCCAGGAGCTGCTCGCGTACGAGCTCGGCCGCGATGAACGTCTCGGGTTGATCGCTGACCATCCCGTCCGGGTAATAGTGCGGCCCGGGGGGCAGGCGCTGCTCGAGTTCGGCGAGGAGGGCCTCGACGCCCTCACCCGTCCGCGCGGACAGGGGAACGAACGCGTCGAACTCGCCGAGCGCGGCCGCGGCCTCCAAATGTTTCGCGATTTCTCCGGGTGAGGCGAGATCGACCTTGTTGCACACGAGGATCGTGGGCGTCTCGACCCGGGCGAGTACGTCGGCCACGAACCGGTCGCCCTTGCCGATGGGCGCCGACGCCTCGACGAAGAAGCACACGACGTCGACCTCGCCGAGGGTCGCGAGCGCCCGGTCGTTGGTGCGCTCGCCGAGCAGCGTCCGGGGCTTGTGGATTCCGGGCGTGTCGAGGAACACGATCTGGGTGTCGTCCGTCGTGCGGACCCCGCGCACCTGCGTGCGCGTCGTCTGCGGCTTCGACGACACGATCGACACCTTGCGGCCGACCATCTGGTTGAGCAGCGTCGACTTCCCGACGTTGGGCCGCCCGACGAGCGTCACGAACCCAGAGTGAAATGCTTTGCTCATGCGGCTCCGACCTCCGGCCCTCGATCGCCCGTACGGAACTGGATCACGGACCGGGC
>JANNHK010000116.1:0-11340 GCA_031404355.1 Actinomycetes bacterium | reverse complement strand
CCGTAGAAGTCGCCCTGGCGCACGATCACGTCGCCGAACGTCACGCCCGCCCGCAGCTTCGGGAGCCGGGCCTTCGCGCAATTCTCGATGAGGTCGAGGGCGAGCGCGCACGCCACGCCCGGCGCGTTGGTGACGAACATCAGCGCGTCGCCGATGCGCTTGACGACGTTGGCGCCGACCGCCGCGACCGCGTCGCCCGTAATCGCCTCGAACTGGGCGAGCATCCGGCCCAGGTCGTGGGCGGCGAGTTGTACCGAGAGGCCGGTGAATCCGCACAGGTCGGCGAACCCGACTGCGAGCGGCACGACATTGGTCGGGTTCGGTGTCGACCCCACATAGCGGCGGGCGATCGCGTCGACCTGATGGCGGTGCACCGTGTCCATCGCCTCGACCACGCGCGGGAACAACGCGGTGACGACGTCGCGGTAGCCCCGCGCGATGTCGACCCAGCGTTCTTGCGCGGCGAGCGGCGCTTCCATCGTCGACCGCACCAGCGCGATTTCGGTCTCGGCAATCTGCGCGGTCGCCTGGCCGATCGCGCGCACGAGCTGCAGCGTTCCTTCGGCGCTGACGAACTCGGAGCCGATGCGCAGGAGGTCGAACATGGCGACGTCGGGCGGACCGAACCGGCGCTCGAACGGGCGCGGGTCGGGGAAACCGGCCGCCCGCCACACTTGCGCCGCGAACTCGGTCGTCACCCCCGCGTCCGCGGCGGCTTCGCGCAACGTGAGCCGACCCTCCGGCCGGATGGCGCGGAAGGCGGCGATGCTGAGCAGCCGGTCCTCCTCGGCCGCCTGCACGATCTCCGGTATCGACGCGCCGACCTCGTCGAGCAGGAACACCAGGAGCTCGAGCCGCTGCGCCGCGTCGGGCGACGCGGGGTCGTAGAGCCCCGCGGCCATGAGATCGTCGTGCTCGCCGGAATCGTTCACGCCAGCAGAGTCTCGCCCGCGCCGCCGGGCGCACTCCACGCGGGATCGAGCACCGGTGTTCGCAGCTCGACCCCGGCCGGCGCATCCCACAACAGCGCCGGGCGGGCCCCGTGCCAACGCACCGCGTACGACAGCGTGCCGCCCACCCGCAACGGGATGTCGTGTACCGCGAGGTTGACACCCCGCCACTCGTCCGGGAAGCCCGGCAGGATGTCGACGTGGTCGGCCGTCTCGCGCACGAGCACGCCGTGGACCGCGGCGAGCAAGGCGACGTCGTCGACTGCCGCCTGCACGTCGGCCCACGCATCGGTCCGGGTGGTCCGGCGGCCCGCCTTGCGGCGGGCGAACACACCGAGATGGCCCCACGCCGTCTCGAACTCGGCGTCGAAGCCCCAGTCCTCGAGCGCGGCGGCGACGGTCGCGTCGAACCCGACCAGTAACAGGTCGGCGCGCGCCGCGTCGACGCGCGCTTGGAGCGGATCGGGCAGCTCGGTGCGCAGGCCTCGTTCGAGTTGACGGAGCCACCCGCGCGCAACCGCGTCGCGGTCGGGCACGCCATGGGGAACGACCGCCTCCGTCGCGATGACGGCCCGCGTCACCGTGCGGTGCGCGACGGGCACCAGCAACGCCACCTCGACCGGCGCCGGCCACGCCCGTTCGACCTCACCACCGGCGCCGCCCGACGTGACGATCTCACGGGTCGACTCCCCCGCGGCCCAGATGCGCGGCTCGTGCGTGAGTGAGATCGTCGGGCCGCCGTCGATACCGAGCACCGAACCCTCGAGGGTGACCTTGCCCGACGGAACGCGCACCACAAGCGCGAGGGCAAACGGCGCCGGCGACGCGTTCTCGACCTCGATCACGATCGGCTCGCCCGGGCCCCCGGCGGCGTAGGTGCGGTGGATCGCGTCGCCGCTCGGCACGCGCACGGCCGTCTCGAACACCGGTGCCGGACCGAGCCGTCGCTGCCGCACGCCGACCACCTCGGCAGGGATGTGCCAGTGGTCGTCGGCCCCGATCCACCAGTCGACCACGACCTCGCCGACCCGCACCGCGCCCCGACCGTCGACCTCGGCGCGCGCGGACCCGCCGATCACACCCAGCACTACCGGTTTCACATGGCTCCCTCGCTGCGCCGTCCGTGGCTCCACTGCGTCCGCACGGTCAGCGCATCCCGTCGAGTTCGGGCTTCGCCTTGCGCAGCATCAACTCGGGTACCAGGTCGGCCGGGTGCGCGCCCTCGTACAGCACCCGGCCCACGAACGACGCGAGCGGCATCTCGACACCCGCGCGCGCCGCGATGGCGATGACGGCTTCGGTGCTCTTCACGCCCTCGGCCACCATGTTCATCTCGGCGACAATGTCGTCGAGGCTCCGGCCCCGGCCCAGCTCCACGCCGACGTGGCGGTTGCGGCTCTGCGGGCTGCTGCAGGTCGCGATCAGGTCACCCATGCCGGCCAAGCCCGCGAAGGTCAGCGGGTCGCCCCCGAGCGCAACGCCGAGCCGGGCCAGTTCCGCGAGACCCCGTGTCATCAGCGCGGCCTTGGTGTTGTCGCCGTAGCCAAGGCCGTCGGCGATGCCTGCGCCGATGGCGATCACGTTCTTCAGCGCGCCCGCCATCTCGCAGCCGACGACGTCGGGGTTCGTGTACACGCGGAACGTGTTCGCCCAGAACACCTGCTGCAGGCGCTCGGCCACCGCCGAGTCCTTGATCGCGACGACCGATGCCGTGGGCTGGCCCGCCGCCACTTCGCGCGCCAGGTTCGGCCCCGTCAACACGCCGACGCGATCGGGATCGTGATCGGTCAGCACATCGCACACGACCTCGGTCATGCGCAGCAACGTGCCCTGCTCGATGCCCTTCGAGAGACTGATGATCGGCGTATCGGGCGCGATGCACGGCTTGGCTTCCGCCAGCACCGCCCGCAACCCGTGCGACGGGACGCCGAGCACGATCACGTCGGCTCCACTGCACGCTTCCTCGAGCCCCGCCGTGGCGACGAGCGAATCGGGCAGCTTCACGCCGGGCAGATACCGGGCACTCTCGTGATCGGCGTTGATCGCAGCCGCGAGATCGTCGCGCCGCGCCCACAGCGTCGTCGACGCGTTGGCGGCCACGATCGCGGCGACGGTCGTGCCCCACGACCCCGCGCCCAACACACCCACTTTCGTCACGACAGCGCGCTCTTCGGGTCGCGCCACCACCAGGCATCGTCGCCCGAACTCGGCCGCTGCGGGTAGATCTCGCGCGCCCGGGCGAGACACTCGCGCACGCCGTCCTTGATGCGCTCGGTCGCGTCCTTGACGTGGTCGTCGCGCCCGACCTTCACCGGCTCCCCGACGACGGCCGTCTGGGCCACCCCCCACCGCCACCGCGGCTTGCGGCCCTTGTACATGATGCGGTGCGTGCCCCAGAGCCCGACCGGCGTGACCGCGACACCACTCTCCTTGGCGAGACGCGCGGTGCCGGACTTGAACGTCATCGGCTCGAGGTCGGGCGAGATCGTTCCCTCGGGGAACACGGCGACACACTCACCCCGACCCAGCGCCGCGACCGCGGCATCGAGCGCGCCGGCCGCGTCCCGGCTGCCTCGCTCGACCGGGATCTGGTGGATCGCCCGCAGCATCGAGCCCAACGGCTTCTTGTCGAACAGCTCGGCCTTGGCGAGGAAGCGGATGCGGCGATCGGACTGGTCGGCGACCCAGGCCAGCGTCAGCGGATCGAGGTACGACACATGGTTGCTCGCCAGGATCGCCGGGCCCGTGCCGGGCACGCGGTCCGCGTGCTCGATCGTCCAGCGCAGCCCGAAGCGCAACGGGACGTAGAAGACGCCCTTCGCGACCGGGTACAGGGCATCCACGGCCCCGTAGCATATGGGTAGTTATGCAGGTCCACCCCAGTACCGGCGTTGTGGTGCCGCTGCGCTCCTTCACCTTCGGGAACACTCGTCTGGCCGAGACGCTCGACGACGGCGCGCGCACCGAACTCGGCCGGCGGATGGCGGAACAGGTCGTTGCCGCTGCGAGTGCGTTCCGCACCGCAATCGTCTCCAGCGCACTCGAGGTCGTCGCCTGGGCGGCCGAGCACGAGATCGCGTGCCTCGATGATCCGGGTTCGCTCGATCTCGCGGCCGAGCACGGCCGCACGTGGGCGGCCGACGTTGGCCTCACGCGGGTCGCGATCGTCCACGCCGACCTCCCGCACATCACCTCACTGTCGCTCCATAGCGTCATCGACGACGGTCCCGTGGCCGTGGTCGTCCCCGACCAGCGCGACGACGGCACACCCGTCCTCTCGCTCCCCGTCGGCGCTCCGTTCCGCTTCGCCTACGGGCCGCACTCGTTCCGGCGCCACATCGACGAGGCGACGCGCATCGGGTTGACCGTCCGCGTCGTGCGCGACGCCGCGCTCGGGTTCGACGTCGACCTGCCGGAGGATCTCGCCCGGCTCGAACTCCCGACCCCGTGATAACCGTCGACCTGCTGTCGCCGACACGGGTGCTGGCCGTCGGTGCGCATCCCGACGACATCGAGTTCGGCAGCGGCGCCACGCTCGCCAAATGGGCCGCGGCCGGCGCCCATGTGGTGCTGTGCGTCTGTACCGACGGCTCGAAGGGCACCTGGGACCGCAGCGCCGACCCGGGCGCGCTCGTCGCGACCCGCCAGGCCGAGCAGCACGATGCCGCGGCCGCGCTCGGAGCCAAGGACGTGCGCTTCCTCGGCTACGTCGACGGCGAGCTCCGCCACGATCTCGACGCCCGGGCCGCGTTGTCCGCGGTGATCCGCGACGTCGCGCCCGACGTCGTGCTCACGCACGACCCGTGGAAGCAGTACCGGCTCCATCCCGACCATCACCAGGCCGGGATGTTGACGATCGACGCGATCGTCGCCGCGCGCGATCCCCACTTCTTCCCGGAGCAACGCCCACCACACCGGCCGTCGACGTTGCTGTTGTTCGAGGCGAACCAACCCAACCACGTTGAGCGCGTCCACGACTACGTCACGCGGAAGATCGAGTCGCTGTTGTGCCACCGCAGTCAGTGGCAGTCGACGATGGGCATCCACGACCGGCCCGACGAGCAACGACGCGCGTTCGAACGGTTGACGGCCGACGAGGCACAGGCCGAAGGCCTGCGGGCCGGCGTGCGCGCGGGCGAGGCGTTCCGCCGAATCGACGCCCTCTAGAAATTCAAGAAGGGCCCGGGTGTGCCGGGCCCTTCGAGAATCTTCGCAGAAGAGCGGGTTAGCGCTTCTTCGCGGTGCGCTTGCGCGCGGTGCGCTTGGTTGCACGCTTCGCCGGCGCCTTCTTGGCCGCCTTGCGCTTCGTGGCCTTACGCTTCGTAGCCTTACGCTTCTTGGCCGGAGCCTTCTTCTTCGCAGCCTTCCGCTTCGCGGGGGCCTTCTTCTTCGCTGCCTTGCGCTTGGTCGCCTTCTTCTTCGCTGCCTTGCGCTTGGCCGGGGCCTTCTTCTTCGCAGCCTTCCGCTTCGCGGGGGCCTTCTTCTTCGCAGCCTTCCGCTTCGCGGGGGCCTTCTTCTTCGCTGCCTTGCGCTTGGCCGGAGCCTTCTTGGCTGCCTTGCGCTTGGCGGGGGCCTTCTTCTTGGCTGCCTTGCGTTTCGTCGCCTTCTTAGCCGGAGGCACGGGCACCACCTTTCTCAGAGAGCTCTCTCACTCAAAGGGGAAGTTCGAACTTCACGTTGGTTCACTCGGTCCGCGAAGGAGTGCAGCCCCGCGTCCTACTCGACTACGAGCTTTGCACCTGGGCTTTGAATTTCGAGCCCACGCTGAACTTGGCGCTCTTGCGCTCGGGGATCTGTACGGGGTTGCGCGTACGGGGGTCGATACCCGTACGTGCCTTCCGTGTGGTCGGTGAGTACGTTCCGAAACCAGGGAGCGTGACCTTCTCGCCGGACGAGATCGTGTTTTGCACGGTCGCGATGAACGCGTTGAGCGCGTTCTCGGCATCGGTCTTGCTCAGGTTTGCGGCGCTCGCGATTGCTTCGACGAGTTCGCCTTTGTTCACGGATTCAACCTCCGCGCTGTGGCGTGCATCCGTGCAATGAGAACGTATTCCAGTGTGTAGGTCAAGCATTTCCGCACGCCGCGCTGGATATCCACCACTACGCGCGCGCAATGCGCGATGCTTGAGTGTGGCGCGCGCGACCAACTCACGGTTGCGATTTGCACACCTCATCGGCGAATGAGACAACAACTTGAGTCCGGGCGTTACGACGCGTTCATCCTGTGGTCGGAGCCGCGCGACACCGGTCTCGCGCTCGACTGCACCATCACGACCGGCGCGCATCGCGGCGATGTCGTGAGCATCGTGTCGAGTGCACTTACGGGCGCCGACGCGCTCGCACTCGTCGGACTTCCGTGCACACTCGTCGTCGACAACGACACGATTCGCGTCGAGCTCGACACGGAGTGAACACGCGCAAAGGCCCAGGTCAGAGGACCTGGGCCGGTGCATTCGACGTCACGCACCCCGTACGGGATTCGAACCCGTGTTTCCACCTTGAGAGGGTGATGTCCTAGGCCACTAGACGAACGGGGCAGGCAGAGCGCAGCGAGTGATCGTAACAAACACGGCGCACCGAAATCGGTGCGCCGTGTGCGCTCGGGAGGGAGGACTCGAACCCCCAATAACAGGGCCAGAACCTGACGTGTTGCCGATTACACCACTCCCGAATAACTGGCATCAGAGCATAGCGAGTCCGGGAACAAGGTCGCCGACGTCCTCGGTTTGGTCCAATCTACGGAATCCAAATATTTTTCCGGCCGCCACGCGCAGTGTTTCTGTTCCGAAGCGTTTCCACTCGTCTGCACCCGCGATCGGGCTCGTTTCGGTGGGTGATGTGACCGCGTCGAGACCCACTTCACCCGCGATCGCGTCGATGCGCGCCGCGTGATACGGGTCGGAGACGAGCACGACCTTGGTCATCCCGCGGTCTTTCAGGAACCGCGCCGACGCCGCGAGCGACTCCCACGACGAACGGCCCGTCGTCTCCCGCAGGATCGAGTCGTCGGGCACACCGCGGTCGTGCAGGTACTGCGCGGCCGCAGTCGCTTCGGTGAAGCGGTCACCTTCTTGGCGTCCGCCGGTCACGACGATGATCGGCGCGATGTCCATTTCGTACAACTCGAGGGCGTGGTCGAGACGGGCCGCGAGTACCGGCGACGGCACGCCGTCGTACTGCGCGGCACCGAGCACGACGATTGCGTCAGAAGGCCGGGCGCCGTCGTTGCGGGCCGCCCGCCACACCTGGACGAACGTCACCGCCAAGAACGCGAAGACGAGTGCGAAGCAGGCGAGTCCGATGCGGAACGCGATGCGAATCAGGCGTCTCACGGTGCCGCGAGCTTGGCGCGTGCGGCCCCCAACCGGCGCCGCGCGACCTCTCGCCCGAGCAATTCGATCGATGGGAACAGCGGCAGCCCGGCGTGGCGGCCTTCGACGGCGGCGTACAACGCCGGCATCGCCTTGCGGGGCTTGCACCCGAGCGCATCGAGCGCGGGGCGCAGGTCGATGGCATCGGCGTTCCACTCGCACGTTTCGATGTGGGCGATCGCGGCGTCGAGGATCTCGTCGACCCGTTCGGTCGCCTGGACTTTCTCCCACGACTCGGGTGCGATCTCGAACTCGTCGTCGGTCGCGAAGAGGAATGCGGCCTGGTCGGCGATCTGCACGAGCGTCGTGGCTCGTTCCTGGGCCAGTGCGACCGCGGCCTCGAACGTGCGGATATCGAGGCGGGGTCCGTATTGCGCGGTCGCGAACGGCAACACCGCGGCCGTCAGGTCGGGAAGCGACATCGAGCGGATGTGCTCGCCGTTCATCCACTCGAGCTTCTGCGCGTCGAACATCGCCGCCGACGAGTTGACCCGCGCCAGGTCGAACTCGGCGACGAGTTCTCCTATCGAGAGGACCTCGCGTCCGTCTTCGGACGCCCATCCGAGCAGCGCCAGATAGTTGACGAGCGCGTGCGGCAGGTAGCCGGCGTCGCGGTACTCCTCGACACTCACCGCTCCGTGGCGCTTCGACAGCTTGCCGCCGCCCGGGCCCATGATCAGCGGGAGGTGGGCGTAGACGGGCGCGTCGTCGGCGCCGAGGGCGCGCCGCAGTGCGAGCACCCGGTGGGTCGAGTCGATGAGGTCCTCGCCCCGCAACACATGCGTGATCGCCATTTCCATGTCGTCGACGGCGTTGGCGAGGAAGAACACGGGCGTGCCGTTCGAGCGCACGATCACGAAGTCGGGGATCGTCGACCAGTCGACCGACACCTCACCGCGGATGAGATCGGAGAACGTGCTCACGCCCTCGTCGGGCGTGCGGAACCGGATCGAGCGGAGCCCACCCTCGGCCGCCTTGGCCCCCCGCTCCGCCGCGTCGAGGTCGCGGCACCGACCGTCGTAGCCCGGCGTGCGGCCCGCCTTCTGCGCTTCTTGGTTGCGCTGCTCCACCTCCTCGGCGGTGCAGAAACACTCGTACGCGTTCCCCGCGGCAAGCAGCCGGTCGGCGGCGGCCAGATAGTCGTCGAAGCGGTAGCTCTGGAGGATCGGGCCCTCGTCGTACTCGAGGCCCAGCCACTGGAGCACCTGCTGGATCTGCTCGACCGCTTCGGTCGTGGAGCGGGTGACATCGGTGTCCTCGATACGGAGGATGAACGTGGCGCCCGTGTGCCGCGCGTAGAGCCAGTTGAACAGCGCCGTGCGCGCGTTCCCGATATGCATGAACCCCGTCGGGGCGGGCGAGAAGCGAACCCTGATATCTCCCATGCTTGATTTTGAGTGTAAGGGTCAGACCACCGAGAACAGCTGCCAGGCGTCGGGGACGCCCTTCAGCTCGTGCTCGCCCTGCGACTCGAACCGCAGGTCGGAGCCGCCGGCGAGGTCTCGCACCGTACGGGTGACGAGGAGTCCGTCGGTGGGGGCGGCCGCCGCGACCCGGGCGGCGATGTGCACGGCGAGCCCGGCGAGGTCGTTGCCCCGCTGTTCGCACTCGCCGGTGTGCAGCCCGGCCCGGCCCGCACGTGCGTGCCGATCCGTTCCGACGCGGCGACGATCGCCAGCGCGCACCGCACGGCCTGGGTCGGGCTCGCGAACGACGCGAGGAACCCGTCGCCGGTCGTATTCACCTCGTGGCCTCCGAAGCGGGCGAGTTGCTCACGCACCACGGCGTCGTGCACGTCGAGTTGTTCGCGCCACGCCCGGTCGCCGATCTCGGCCGCGAGCTTGGTGGAGTCGACGATGTCGGTGAAGAGCACGGTCGTGAGCACCCGCTCCCCGGCGCCGTGTTCGACCGATCCGGTGACGAACAGCTCGACTTCGTCGAGCAGCGGGCCGGAATCGCCACTGAAGGCGAGGTTGTCGGCACCGGGCAGTTGGACGAAGCGCGCGTCGGCAATGTTGTCGGCGAGGTAGCGGCCCAACTCCATCGGCACGAACAGGTCGTCGACACGATGGATGACCAGCGTCGGCACGGTGACCCGCGGGAGCAGGGCGCGGACATCGGCCCCGACGTTGGCCACGAGCCGGGCCTGCGCCGAATACGGGTTCGCACCCCGGCGGGAGGCGCGAGTCCACCAGTCGCGGAACCGGTCGTCGTTGCGCAGGCTCGGCGCGATGAGTCCGACGTCGTCGTCACCGGTCGGCGATTCCCAGGTCGCGTCGGGGTCGGCGTTGTCGCGTGCGAACCCCTCGACGATGTGTGCGGCGTACCCAATCGGATAGTCGTCGGTCCGTGTCAACCGGGCGTAGGTGCCGATGAGCACGAGACCGAGGACGCGCTCGGGCGCGAGCACGGTTGTCTCGATCGCGGCCGGTCCGCTACCGCCCCAGGCATACACGAACGCGCGGTCCACACCGGCCGCGTCGAGCACGGCAAGACCGTCGAGCGCGTTCGACCGGGGAGACAGCTCATCGAGATCGAGGGGGTCGGAGAGCCCGATCCCGCGGGCGTCGAACTGCACGAGATGCGAGAACGACCGGAGCCGGTCGTAGTAGCGGCGGGAGTGCGGTTCGTCGTCTCGGGCGTCGATCGAGATCGTCAACGCCGAATACTCGAGTGCCGCGGGGCCTTCGCCCTCGGCGCGGAACGCGAGGTGGGCGTCGCCGCGCTTCGCGTACTTCACGTCCACGTCACATGGCTCCCTCACTGCGCCGTCCGTGGCTCCGCTGCGTCCGCACGGTCACCGTCACCCCCCGAGCAGGCGCTTGGCGATCACGACGCGCTGGATCTGGTTGGTGCCTTCGTAGATCTGTGTGACCTTGGCGTCACGCATCATGCGCTCGGCGGGCGACTCGCGGGTGTACCCGATGCCGCCCAGGAGTTGTACGCAGTCGGTCGTGACCCGCATGGCGGTGTCGGAGGCGAACAGCTTCGCCATCGACGACGACGCCGAGGTGTCGGTGCGACCGGCGTCGAGGCGGGCGCAGGCGCGGTAGACGAGCAGGCGGGCAGCATCGACCTGCGTGGCGAGGTCGGCGAGCATGAACTGCACGCCCTGGAAGTCGCCGATGCGCTGGTCGAACTGCCGGCGCTCCATTACATACTGGCTCGCGAGGTCGAGGGCCCCCTGGGCGATGCCGAGCGCCTGCGCGCCGACGAGGGGGCGCGACCGGTCGAGGGCACCCATCGCGTAGTGGAAGCCGCGGCCTTCGTCACCGATGAGGTTGGCGGCGGGGACGACGCAGTCGTCGAGCACGACTTCGCCGGTGGGTGAGCCGCGCACGCCCATCTTGTGTTCGAGCTTGCCGATCGAGAAGCCGGGGAACGACTTCCCGACAATGAAGGCGCTGATGCCGCGATGCCCGGCACCGGGGTCGGTCTTGCAGAACACCGCGTAGAAGTCGGACACGCCCGCGTTGGTGATCCAGAGCTTGCGGCCGGTGATGACGTAGTGGTCACCATCGCGCACGGCCCGGGTGGTCATGCCCACGACGTCGCTGCCCGCATCGGCTTCGGACAAACAGTACGAAGCCTGGCACTCACCCGACGCGACGCGCGGCACGTACTGCTGCTTGAGTTCGTCGCTGCCGTGGTCGAGCAGCGCGGTCATACCCAGCTTCGAGATGAACGTGAACAACGACGACGACGCACACACCCGCGCCACTTCCTCCACCGCGATCGCATGCGCCAGGATGCCGCCGCCCTGGCCGCCGTACTCCTCGGGGAACGCGAGCCCGGCGAACCCCGCGGCGCGCCACGCTTCCCAACTGGCCCAGGGGTATTCCTCGCGCTCGTCGGCCGCGGCCGCGTTCGGCGCGATCTGCTCCTCGGCGAGTCGCCGCAGCGACTGGCGCAGCTCCTCGTACTCCTCGGTGAGATCGAAGCTCACGGTGCCCTCTCGACAGCGCCGGCCGGTACGCGGCATCGTATCGAGACACCGTTTCTGGTCGCGCGTATGTGTT
>JANNHK010000115.1:0-18102 GCA_031404355.1 Actinomycetes bacterium | reverse complement strand
GCGATGTTGTCGGCGTTGTCGTCGACGAACACGGCTTCGTCGGGCTTGACGCCGAGCCGCTCGCACGTCAGCGCGTAGATCTCCGGTTCGGGCTTGCGCATGCCGACGTGGCTCGAGTCGACGACCTCTTCGCACAACTCGTCGATCGGGAACGTGTTCTTCCAGTGCTCGCCGAACTCCTTCACGTTGTTCGTGAGCAGTCCGACCCGCAGACCGCGCGCCTTCAGCTCGCGCATCTTGTGCACGACCATCCAGTGCACCCCGGGTGCGGTCTTGCGCCAGAAGCGTCCGTACGCCTCCATGTCGAGCGGCTTGCCGAGCACGGCCGGTGCCTTCTCGACCATGCGTTCGAAGTACGTCGCGACCTCGATCTCGCCCCTCTCGAGCAGGTGCCAGTCGGGAACGTCGGTGATCTCGCCAGCGGCTTCGAGCGTGTCGGGGTCGGCCCCGATCTCGGTAACGGCGATCTCGTCGGCGACTGCTCGGCCCTCGACGCCGACGTAGTGGACCTCGCCGAACAGCAGCTGTAACAGCGAACCCTTGGCGAAGCCCTCGTCGGCTTCGAAGTCGCCGATGCCGATGAACAGCGGGCTCGAGATGACGCCGCCGTAGTCGAAGATCACAGTGGAGATCACAGAGCCAAGCCTACGGGTGCTTGGCTAGAGCGTGCCGGTTGCGAGGAGCACGAGCGCAACACCGGCGATGCCGATGCGGTACCAGCCGAACAGGTCCATGCCGTGGCGCGACAGGTACGACACGAGCCACCGCACGGCGAGCACCGCCGCGACGAACGCGGTCACGAAGCCGACGACGAGTTCGGCGGTGCCGTAGGTGTCGAACAGGTTGCCGCCGTTGCGCAACGCCTCGTATCCGGTCGCGGCAGTCAACGTCGCGAGCCCCAGCAGGAAGCTGAACTCGAGCGCGGCCGGGACCGAGAGCCCGAGCGCGAGTGCGGCCAGGATCGTGACCAGGCTGCGGCTGGTTCCCGGCCACAGCGCCGCGATCTGGGCGGCCCCGATCAGCAACGCCACCCGCACGGGCATCGCTTCCAGGGTCATGGTGCCGTCGGGGCGGCCGCGCAGCCAGCGCGCCGCGACGAGGATCACCACTCCGCCCACCGCCCACGCGATCGCGATCGGTACCGGCCCGTACAAGCGGTCCTTGATCGTGTCGTCGAGCGCGAAGCCGACGAGTGCGGCGGGGACGAATGCGATCGCGAGCGTGCCGATCACGTGGCGGCCGGCGGTGTCGCGCCCGACGAGTCCCGCGGCCATCGACCGGACCCGGCCGAAGTAGAGCAGCAACACGGCGAGGATCGCGCCGGCCTGGATCGTGATCGCGAACGTGTCGGCCGCGTCCTCGGTCGCGTCGGTCTCGCCGATGCCCATGAGGTCCTGCGCGATCAGGATGTGGCCGGTCGACGACACCGGCAGGTATTCGGTGACACCTTCGACAATGCCGAGCACGGCCGCTTTCGCCACGGTGAGTTCGCGCGCGGCGTCGTCGGCGGTGCCGGTTGCGCCGAGCGCCACTGGCGCCAGCAGGAGCGCGGTCAGGGCTCGGGCGATGTACAACACGCGGCCTCCGGCGGCGCGACGGCGAGGCTGAGCACTCCGTTCGCCGCTGCGAACGCAAGGTCGTAGGCCTCATCCTCGGTGACGAGCAGGGTAACGCCGCTCGCGCCGTTCGCGGCGTACTCACCGGCGGCGCCTCCGAGTTCGTCGACGGCGAGGACGCGCGCTCCACGCGCGACTGCGATCGCGCGGTTGGTTGCGCCGACGAGGCTCGGGTCGAGCGCGGCCAGCACGTCGACGACGGTGCCCGGCTCCGGCCGGGCGCCGTCGGCCGGCGTGATGCGCACCGCCCGCCGGCCGGGGGGCACGATGCCGGCGACACCGTCCCGGTCGGCCGGCGCAAGGTGCGCGGCCTGCACGACCGCGCCCGGCACGAGGGGCACCACCACGGTGTGACCCACGGCCGCGCCGGGCGAGTGCAGCGCGTCGTCGGGCACCGTCGAGCGGTGGCGGTCGACCGCGGCCAGGTCGGCCGGTTCGATCGTGACGCCGAGGGGAACCTCGCGCGTGGCGATCATCACCTCTTCGACCGGTCCGAGGGCGCGGGCCCGATCGTGCAGAGCGGTGAGGTCGGTGGCGACGGTGAATGCGGTGCCTACTCCGATTACGGCGGCAGCGCACGACGCGACGACGAAGCGTGGTGAGCGGCGCATGATCCCTCCCCGAGCGCGCGCGAACAGTGACGAGGGGGAAGCGCGGGGAGTGACGTGAGGGTAACGCGCCGTCGCCGCGACGCATAGGGGCGTCTCGGGGGAATGACGGCGGGCGAAGCGCGGTTCTTACCCCGTGGCATTGCGACCCCCGCACTGCCAATGGTGCAGCTTGCCCCGCCCCCACCACCTGGGCGGGCTGTGCCGGAACCCCTGACCCGTCGGTCGACCCGCCCGGACCGGCGGGCCGGGGCGCGTTCCCCCGCGCTACTCGTACGGGAGCTTGCCGAGGGCGGTCGCGCACCCACACGGTTCGGGCTGGGCGGGAAGCGCGGGAATGAGTTCGAACAGCCACGCGCGTACGCGGTCGACATTCTGTTCCATCTGCGCGAACACGTCGGCCATCGTGACCGGCTCGATGCCCGGTTCGTCTTCGACACCGGTGTCGTAGTCGGTGACGAGCGCGACGCCGGCGTAGTGCATGCCGAGTTCGCGGGCGAGGTACGCCTCCGGGTACTGCGTCATGCCGACGACGTCCCAACCTTGATCGCGATACCAACGACTCTCGGCCCGGGTCGAGAACCGCGGTCCGTTGATGACGACGATCGTGCCTGCCGCGTGCACGGTCGCATCCACGCGTCCGGCGGCGTCGCGTGCGGTAGCCGCCACGATGGGGCAGTACGGATCGGCGAACGACACGTGGTGCACGAACCCGGGCTGGTCGTAGAACGTGTCGGCCCGCCCGTGTGTGCGGTCGACGAGCTGGTCGAGTACGACGAAGTCGCCCGGATGCAGGTCGGGTCGGAGCGACCCGACTGCGCACGGCCCGAGCATCGTGCGCACACCGAGCGTCCTCATTGCCCACGCGTTGGCGCGGTACGGGACTTCCGACGGCCTGATGTCGTGCTTGACGCCGTGCCTGGGCAAGAACGCAACGCGGCGGTCGCCGACGGTGCCGACCATGAGCGGCGCGCTCGGCGCACCGAACGGTGTGTCGAGGGTGACCGCTTCGACGTCGTCGAGAAACGAATAGAAACCCGACCCTCCGAAGACTCCGATGTCCGCCTGCGCCATGGGCGCGGAATCTAGGCGCTCTTCGAATCGGACTTCGAGGAGTCCTTTGCGGGGGTGGAGTCCGCGGGTTTCGTCGTGGACGAGTCCGACGAACCCGAGTCCGACGAACCGGAGTCCGACGAACCGGAGTCCGACGAACTTCCCGAATCCGACGAGCTCGACGAGTCCGACGAGTCCGACGACGACTTCGAGCCGGACGACTTCTTGCCCGACGACGAAGAACTCCGCGAGTCGGTCTTGTAGAAGCCCGAGCCCTTCAGCACGATCCCGGCCGGTGACATCACCTTCGCCAGCTTGCCGCCGCAGCCCTTGTGCTTGGTCAGCGGGTCCTCGGAGAACGACTGGTACACCTCGATGTCGTTGCCGCATTTCGCACAGCGGTAGTCGTACGTCGGCATCCGGCATTTCTCCGAGGTTGGGTCTCCGAGGTTGGGCCCCGGGAACGGACTCTGGCACTCGAAGCCTGAGAGTGCTAATCCTACCAATCCCCGGAACGAACCCGTTCCCGCCGCCGCCTCGGGCAGAATCACCCCGATGCCCTTCGCGCTCCTCCTGATTCCCGTCGCCTGGTTGCTCGGCACGTTTCCCAGCGCGTCGCTCGTGGCCCGGGCCAAGGGCCGCGACATCCTCGCCGAGGGGTCGGGGAACCCCGGTGCGTCGAACGTGGCTCGGCTGCTCGGCTGGCGCTACGGCGCGCTGGTGCTGGTGCTCGACTTCTCGAAGGGCGCGATCGCGGCGGGGGTAGGACTCGCGGTGGAAGGGCGGGCGGGTGCGTTGATCCTCGGCGCTGCGGCCGTGGTCGGGCACACGTTCCCGCTGTACCGCAAGGGCGGCAAGGGTGTTGCGGCGGCGGGCGGCATGCTCGTCGTGCTGTATCCGGTCATCGTCGTCGGCACCGGTGTCATCTGGTTTGTCCTCGCGCGCTTGTTGCACAAGGCGTCGCTCGCGTCGTTGCTCACGACCGCGCTGTTCCCGATCGCGGTGTGGCTCGGGGGTTACGACGACTGGGAGGTCGCGCTCGTGAGCGCGCTGGCGGTGCTGGTGTTCGTCCGTCATTCGGCCAACATCCGTCGTCTGCTGCGCCGCCAGGAGAACGACCTACGATCCGAGGCGTGACCTCACGTGTTCGGAAAGCGGTTATCCCGGCGGCAGGGCTCGGGACTCGGTTTCTGCCCGCGACGAAGAGCCTCCCCAAGGAGATGCTGCCCGTCGTCGACAAGCCCGCGATCCAGTACGTGGTCGAGGAGGCGGTGCAGGCCGGGCTCACCGACATCCTCATCATCACCGGGCGCGGCAAGCGGGCGGTCGCCGATCACTTCGACCGCAACTTCGAGCTCGAGCACTACCTCGAACGGTCGGGGCGCGACGAGCTGCTGAAGGAAGTGCAGTTCGCGTCGGACCTCGCCGACATTCACTACGTGCGCCAGCGCGACCCGCTCGGGCTCGGACACGCCGTCTCGGTCGCTCGCCACCACGTGGGGAACGAACCGTTTGCGCTGCTTCTCGCCGACGACCTCGTGATCGACGAGGGCGCGATGCTCCGCTCGATGCTTGCCACTTACGACAAACGGGGCCGGTCGGTCATCGGATTGCAGGAGGTCGCGCCCGACGAGATCTCGCTGTACGGCTGCGTCGAGCCGCACACCGATCTCGGCAACGGACTGATGCAGATCCGCCAGATCGTCGAAAAGCCGAAGGCCGACGAGGCACCGTCGAACTTCGCCGTTCTCGGCCGCTATCTGTTCACTCCGGAGATCTTCGACGCGCTCGACCGCATCGAACCGGGCAAGGGCGGCGAACTGCAACTGACCGATGCGATCGCCCTGCTGCTCGGCGAGCAGGAGGTGTTCGGGCTGGTGTGCGCGGAGGGACGGTTCGATGTCGGCAGGAAGGTCGACTGGCTGCGCGCCAATGTCGAACTCGCGCTGACGCGGCCCGACATTGCACCCGAGTTCACCGAGTACCTGCGCGATCTGGTGCGGCGCTTGGGTCTGACGTGATTTCGCTCGCCGACGCGCAGCAGCGCATCCTCGGCGCCGTGCAGCGCCTTCCGGCCCGTACACACGCGTTGCGCGACGCGCGTGGACTCGTGCTGGCCGAGGACATCGAGGCAACCGAACCGGTGCCGCCGTTCTCGAACACGGCGATGGACGGCTACGCGGTCCGCGCCGCCGACACCGCGGGCGCGTCGGCCGACGCGCCGGCTCGGTTGCGCGTCGTAGGTGAACTTCCGGCGGGACGCGCGCCGACAATTGCCGTCGGAACTGGTGAGGCGATCCGCATCATGACCGGTGCTCCGATGCCCGACGGCGCCGACGCGGTCGTCATGGTCGAACGCACCGAAACCGCGGGCGACGACGTACTGATCGCGCGCGCCGCGGAACCGGGGGAACACGTCCGACTCGCGGGCGGCGACCTCGAGGCCGGCCGGCGCGTGTTCGACGCGGGAACTGTGCTGACGCCCGCTCATCTCGGCGTGCTCGCCAGCCTCGACATCGCGGAGGTGTCGTGTTTCCCCCGGGCGCGCGTCGGTGTGCTGTCGACCGGTGACGAACTCGTCGAGCGCGGCCCGCTGCCGCCCGGTGCGATACGCGACTCGAATCGGCCGATGCTGCTTGCCGTCGTGGCCGAAGCCGGCTGCGAGCCGGTCGACTACGGCAGCGTGCGCGACGACGAGGCGCTCATCGCCGACTCGATCGTCAAAGCAGCCGACGAGTGCGACGCGCTGCTGACGAGCGGCGCGGTGTCGGTCGGCGACTACGACTTCGTGAAGGTCGCGCTCGAACGGCTCGCACGCGAGCGCACCGGCAGCGAGTTCATGTGGGCGCAGGTCGCGATCAAGCCGGCCAAACCGCTCGCGTTCGGCGTGCTCGGCGGCGTCCCTGTGTTCGGGTTGCCCGGCAAC
The DNA here is from genome assembly GCA_031404355.1 of Actinomycetes bacterium. GTDB lineage: Bacteria > Actinomycetota > Acidimicrobiia > IMCC26256 > PALSA-610 > JANNHK01. The sequence continues at coordinate 11,899 of JANNHK010000115.1, read as the reverse complement.
CCCGTGTCGTCGCGCGTCAGTTTCGAGTTGTTCGCCCGCCCCGCGCTGCGCCGCATGATGGGCCGCCCGGGCGTGATGGGGACCGAGGTCGTCGCCCGGGCCGGCTCGGCACTGAAGCGCCGGCCCGACGGCAAGCTGCATCTCGACCGCGTCGTCGTGCGCGTCGAGGACGGCCGCTACGTCTGCGAGCGGTCCGGCTTCCAGGCGAGCAACGTGCTCTCGGGTATGGCTGCGGCCAACGGTCTGGCGTTGCTGGCTGATGGCGCGGGCGTCGAGGCCGGCGAGGAAGTGCGGGTCCTGCTCCTCGAACCGGAGCGCTGAACTGGGCTCCGAGGAGTGAGCGGAGAGTTGGGCGGCGTGCCGCGGGTCCGCCCGGATCCCGCAGCACCGCCCCCACCCTGCTGACCGGAGCCGTTGCCCGACGGCCCGGTCGAACTGGTTCGCTTCCGTGCGAAATGCGTATTCCTGCGCCCTGGGAGCGGCTCAGCGGGCGCCGGGAGGGGGGACTCTGCCGACGCCCGCATTGCCTAGATGCTCTTCGTTGAGCAGCGAATCGCCCAGGAAGAGTAATCCGCTGTGTTGCAGATTGCGCGCGCTCAGTGGTGGTTGCAAGCGTTGGGGCTGGAGTGTGGCGTTCTTCACGCGCCGGGGGTTCGCGCTTCAGGGGGCTTGTCAGACCTCACGGTGGGTGGTACAACAGTCACGCCACGTAGGAAGACCGCCGGGCGGGCGGAACAGCAGGTTCGGGAGCCTGCATACCAAGTGGCTGTGTCCATGGCGCCGGGCTGGTGCGACTGGACGACCCGGAGAGACGTTGAACTGCCGGCTGAAGATTGGTCGCTGCGCCGGTGGCGAGTCAGAGCGAACCCGACTCCGGGGCCACGCTGGTCACTCGTGCAAACGAGGACAGACCGGCGTGACGAAGGAACCTCGTGAATTTTGCCGAGGTCCTAGTCTGAAGTTCGTGACCCGCACTTCCATACCGCTGATCGATCCGTTTCAGCGGCGCGTGAAGGACCTGCGGATCTCCATCACCGACCGCTGCAACTTCCGCTGCACCTACTGCATGCCCGAAGAGGGCATGCGCTGGCTGCCCCGCGAGGAACTCCTCACATACGAGGAGATCGCCCGTATCGCCCGGGTGTGCGTCGAGCGCTACGGCTTCGAGGCCATCCGCCTCACCGGCGGTGAGCCGCTGGTCCGCGCGCACATCACCCGCCTCATCGAGATGCTGTCGCCTTTGGGCGGAGAACGACAGCGGAGCCGGACGGATGGCGCGGAAGACGCTGCTACCAGCGATGGAAGGCGGAGCGCGGAGTCGACCCATGGGATCGATCTGGCGCTCACGACGAACGGGGCCAAGTTGGCCGAGATGGCCCACGACCTGCGGGAAGCAGGTCTGCGCCGGGTCAACGTGTCGCTCGATTCGCTGCGCCGGGAGACCTTTCTCGCCCTGACCCGCCGCGACGAACTCGATCGGGTGCTGGCCGGCATCGACGCCGCCCTCGACGCCGGTCTCGCCCCGGTCAAGGTGAACGCGGTCGTGATGCGGGGCGTCAACGACGACGAGATCGTCGACCTCGCCCGATACGGACGCGACAAGGGCGTCGGCATGCGCTTCATCGAGTTCATGCCCCTCGATGCCCAGGACGCGTGGAGCCGGGCCCAAGTGGTGCCGTCGCACGAGATCATCGAGCGCATCGACGCCGTCTTCCCGCTCGAGCAAATCTCCGACGACACCGTCGACCCCGCCGCGCGGTATGTCTACCGCGATGGCGTCGGCGACGTCGGCGTGATCTCCAGCGTCACCGAACCCTTCTGCGACAACTGCGACCGGGTCCGCATCACGGCCGAAGGACAGTTCCGGACCTGCCTGTTCGCGCTCGAGGAGTTCGACCTGCGGGCCGAGTTGCGGGCGCCGGGTGGGCTCGAAGCCGCCGATCTCGACGATCGGCTCGCGGCGGCGATCGCGGGTGCAGTGGGCACGAAGTGGGCCGGCCACCGCATCGGCGAGGCCGATTTCGTGCGCCCCGGCCGGTCGATGAGCCAGATCGGCGGCTAATCGCCGATTCCGGAAGCGTCCCAGGACCGATCGGCCGGACGTGACCAGCCGAAACGCACGTAGACTTGCCCGCCATGGCTTCTGAGTTCACGCACCTCGACCCGCTCGGACGTGCCCGCATGGTCGACGTGACGGCCAAGGAGCCGACGCACCGGCGGGCCGTGGCGCGCTGCCGGGTGCACATGGAAGCCGACACGACCGGGAAGATCGCGTCGGGCGCGATCACCAAGGGCGACGTGCTCGCAGTGGCGCGCGTTGCGGGCATCCAGGCCGCAAAGCAGACACCGAATCTGCTGCCGTTGTGTCACCCGCTGTTGGTCGGCTCGGTGCTCGTGAACTTCCGTATCGAAGACACCTACGTCGAAGTCGAGTCGAACGTCGACACGGTCGACCGCACCGGTGTCGAGATGGAAGCGCTGACCGCGTGCGCAATCGCCGCGCTCACGATTTACGACATGTGCAAATCGATCGACAAGTCGATGACGATCGGTGATCTCACGCTGTGGGAAAAAACCGGTGGTCGCTCGGGCACGTACCGCCGCAAAGGCGAAGACGGTGACCGCTTCGGTCTCTGAGCGGTTCTTGACGCGCTGACCTGGGTATTTGCGCGCAACGTCCGTTTCGCGGCGCGCCAGTTTGGCGACCGCGGCAACACGCGCCAACATGGAACGTTCCCCGGTAATCCACCACATGGATACCGCGCGTTGTTACCGTCGTCGGACACAGATTGGTGGTCGAGAGGTCTTGCACTTGGTGGTGTTGCTGATCCTCGCGGGACTGTGGGCCGTGGTGCTGTTGCCGCCGCTCCTTCGCTCCCGCACCGAGCGCTCGGGTGACTCGATCGGTGATTTCACCAACCGCCTCGACGTGTTGAGCCGCACGAACGGCGCCGTCGGGACGCCCGAACGCAGTGGACTCCCACCGATCGGTTCCGCGGCCAAGCGCCGGCGCGACGTGTTGCGCGCGCTGTTCGGCGGCGTGACCGTCACGTTGTTGCTCGCATTCGTCACCGGCGCGACCGTGTTCTGGGGTGTACAGATCCTCGCCGACGTGCTGCTCGGCGCGTACCTGCTCGCCTGGGCGTATGTACGTTCCTCGTACGCAGAACGCATGGCGAAGCTGCGATACCTGCCCCAGTACGAGTACGAGTACGAGTACGAGACTGCGGCGCCCGAGTTCGCGCTGCGGCGCACGGGCTCGTCGTAGCGCGTGGATCGCGCCTCGGAGATCGCGGCGCTCGGGGCGCGAGCACGAGACGCGTTCGAGGAGAAGCACGCGGCACGCGAGATCACGATCGCCGCGTCGCGCAAAGCGATCCAAGCGTGCGCGGCGTCGATCCGTGCGACGCATCGCGGCGAGTTCGACTCCGCCGAAACACTCGCGAGTGAAGCGCGCTCCCATGTGGCGGAAGCCGACGCCGCGCTCACCGGTCAGCCCGACGTGCGCAACAACGGTCCGTTGCACGACGCGCGCAAGGAACTCGCCGAGGCGTGGCTCACGCTCGCGCTCGTGCGCGACGACCCGCTGCCGACCCCCGAGGCTCTCGGTATCGACATCGCCGCCTACTGCAACGGCCTGGCCGAGGCCGCCAGCGAACTGCGTCGCCAACTCCTCGACCAGCTCCGAGCCGGCGCCATGCCCCGCGCCGAACGCCTGATGGTTGCGATGGACGAGGTCTATTCGCTGCTCGTCACCATCGACTACCCCGACGGCGTCACCGGCGGCCTCCGCCGCACGACGGACGCGTTGCGGGCGGTGCTCGAACGCACGAGAGGCGACCTCACCACGGCCATGGTCGGCGCCAGGTTGCAATCCGCCATCGAGTCGGCGAGCGAACGCCTGGTGTGAAGCTCAGCGGTTGCTCAGCAACCGCCCGGCTTCAAATACGGACGCGCGCCCTTTGGTAGCCTGGCCGCTTCTTCGGGGGTGTAGCTCAGTCCGGTAGAGCGCTACGTTCGCAACGACTGAGTCATCGTTCTCTCATCGCGTAAACGTCCTCGTCGCGGCGAGGTTTGTCGACCAACTTGATGGTGTTGACCCACGGATGACCCTACGGGCAGCGACGAGCTGCGGCGCAGAACCTTGCGATCACGGGAGCAGATCGAATGCGCTCGTGTGCGCCGGTCGGACGACGCTGAAGTGACGCCGATCCAATGTGGCGATCTCGGTGATGTCGAGTCGCTCGGCCGCCGCGACCACTGACGCGTCGACTGTCCCGAGCGGTAGATCGTCGTATTGTGCGACGAGGTGCGCGACCCGAAGCCAGTCCGAAGGGTCGACGGGTTCGGGGATGAGGTTGCCGGCTGCGAGGTCGCCGAGAAACCGGACCTCGGCCTCGGTACCGAGCCGCGTCGAGAGTAGGTACACGACCTCGGTGATCACCAGCATCGGGACGAGCAAGGGGCCGGGGTGAGTCTCGAGGAGTTCGAGACTTGCGACGTGATGCGCGTCGTCGGCGTCGACGTAGGCGTACAGGGGCCCTGCGTCGACGACTACTGCGATGGCGCCAGCTCCTCGCGTAGGATTTCTTCGATCCGCTCCGAGACATCCGCGCGGCCACCGTTGCCGGCCGCGGCGGCGATGAGGCGGCGGCGTGGGCTGCTCGTCGCGAGGTGCATCTCCACTGCTTCTCGGGTCAGTGCGCTCACGGTGGTGCCGCGCCGCTTCGCCTCGTGACGCAGCCGCGCGTCGAGTTCATCGGGGAGTTTGACTGTTGTACGCCTCATGGTATGCCAGCATACCATGAGGCCGGCTGCACATGATGTTCATCAAGGGCATGCAGGACGCGATTCTCCGAACTCGGCGACGAGCGGGTCGCCGTAGCTCCTCGAGAGATCCTTGGCATCGATCTGCCTTCCCTTCGCGTGAAGCGTTGCGCGTGCGAGAGCGCATAAGAGGCACGTTCACAGCGATCCGGATAGCGGACGCGTTCGGTGCGAAGGGGAACCCGTTGTCAGCGTATGACGTCGTTGCGATCGGTCCACGGGTACTGGCAGCTCGACGCGAGGCCGCGGACGGCACGGCCGATGCCGCCGCGCCGGGATAAGTCGAGCCGCTCTCTTCGATTTGGCGATGGACGAAACGACTGATGGTGCCCTCCGGCGCTGGGTCGGACCGCTTGCGCTCGGCTTCGGCCAGCTTGACCGTGAGCTTCTCGGCCTCGGCGCGGTCGGTGCCGGCCGGGTGCCACCGGCGGATCTCCTTGCCGGTGACCGGGTCTCGGGCGTCGGGAGTGGTCGCGGTCTCTCGATCGTCGGGCCTCAGGCGGGGAGCAGGAGCTCGGCGTTGCGGACGAAGAAGGCTTCGACGGCATCGTCGCCGAGGGGCTCGATGTCGGCGGCCATGCGACCGATCGGGTCGGTGCCACCTTCCGGGTGGGGGAAGTCGGTGGAGAAGGCGTAGATCTCGGACATGCCGTAGCGCTCGATCTGGCGAGCGGTGCGCTCCCAGAAGAACGGGGTGACCCGAATCTGGTCGACGAACACCTCGGTCGGTCGGCGCTGCAGGCCGTCGCGCAGGCGGCGGGACAGCTGGAGGCGGTCCTCGAGGAGTTCGACGAACGGGCCGACCCACATGGCGCCGAGCTCGATCACGCCGATGCGCAGCCCGGGGTGCCGGTCGAACACGCCGCCGTAGAGCATGGCGGCCAGGTAGTTCTGTGCGGCCAGGTGCATGGTGGCCAGCATGTGCGGGCCGACCGGTTCGCCGGTGGAGAAGCTGCCGGGTCGGAGGAGGTCGGCATCCGGCCAGGCGTCGCTGCCGAAGAAGCCGTCCTGGCCGCCGATGTGCAAGGTCACGGGCATGTCGGCTTCGGCCAGCACGGCCCACAGCGGGTCGACCTCGGGAGCCGCGGGGGAGCGGCCGCCAGGGGCGATGCCGTCCTGGATGAACACGGCGCGAGCGCCGCCCGCGGCGACCCGCTCGGCTTCGGCGACGGCGCCTTCGATCGTGGTGAGGTTGAGCAGCGCCGTCGGGCGCAGTCGGCCCTGCCCCGCGGCCGTCCACCGCAGCACGGCGTCGTTGTACTCGCGCAGCACGGCCTCGGCGTTGGGGTGGCCCGACCATGCCGGCTGGGCCAGGACCACCTGGGGGAAGATGAGCTGACGCTCGATCCCCATCACGTCCATGGCGGCCAGGCGACCCGAAGGGGTTGACGCGCCGGGGGCGGCGGTGCCCTTGGTCTTCCACACGGACTCGGTGGTCAGCTCGGGCTCCTCGGTGGCGTCGAACAACGGGATGCCGGCGAAGCGCTCGCCGAAGCGGGCGGTGGCGTCGCCGAACACCTCACTCCAACGAGAGATCGGCACCTGCAGGTGGCTGTCGAGATCGATGATGCGACCGTGGACGGCCGGCACAGTCGTGGCCATGGTGCAAACGTACTGAACAGGACCGGTGAGCGCTGTTCCCCGAGCCTTCGTCCGGGTCAGCGCCCGGTGAAGTCGGGGTCGACGCCCTCGAGACGGGCACGCATCGCGGCCTTGAAGTCCTCCGAGCGCGAGCTCACCTCGACCGCCATCGCCTCCTCCGCCAGCTGCTGCTCGATCGAGTTCGTGGCGGACCGGTGGATCAGCGCCTTGGTCAGGCCCACCGCGACCGTGGCGGACCTCGCCAGCTCCTCCGCGAGCGCACGGGCCTCCTCCTCCACGCGCTCGGCGGGAACCGCACGGGTCACCGCGCCCCACTCGGCTGCCTCGGCGCCGGAGACCTCCCGGCCCAGAATGAGCATCTCCTTCGCGCGCGCGACCCCCACCGGAGGGCGTGAAGGATCTGCCCGTCATCTCGGAAGGTCCCGAAGTGCTTGACCCAATCGTGACCCAGCGGGTGGTCACGGATGGGATTCCGGGCGCAGCATTGGTCACGAACGGTGGGTTCCGCGCACGGGCCGCTCGCGGCAAACCTCCGTTCTGACCTGCGTTTTTTCGCGTAGCGACTAACATCGCCGTTCCTTCGGGGGTGTAGCTCAGCCCGGTAGAGCGCTACGTTCGCAACGTAGAAGTCGTGGGTTCAAGTCCCATCACCTCCACTCGCCGAAACCCCAGGTCAAGCCGCATGGAGGTCTCGTGCGCGAGACCGGCGCCGTTGTTCCGTGCCACAGCGCACGCCTGTGTCGCTGCCAACAGGCGCGCGGCGACGAGTATCTACGCAACGAACGTAGCGTTCGTCGTGGCGGGAGCTGCCGTGCAGTGCGGCACCGTGTCACCCAAGTGCCATGACTGCGGTGTAGACGCGAGCGCGAACGAGCGTCGGGTGCGAAACTGCGCCCGTGGACACCATGCCCGCGAGTGATCACCGGATTCTTCGGACGGTTGTCGAGCTGATGGGGCTCGACTGCTTGACGAGTGACGTGCTGGCCGATCGCCTGGCCGCGGCTGGTCTCGAGCTCGGCGACGATGCCGACGAACGGCTCGACGCGATTCTCGACGACTCGTCCGAGTTCATGCCGGTCGGCGAGGGCTGGGTATGTGTCGCGTCTCATGTCGACGGCACTCAGTGGGTGACCACCGTCGAAGCGGACGACGCGAAGCGAGGGGTGCTGCGCCTGGACCCAGATCTTTGCGTGCTCGCGTGGTGGTGTCTCGACCGGCGCCTGCGATTGGGTGACTCGGATTCGTTCGTCGATTCGGGCGAGTCGATCGACGAGGACGTGCTGGTCGGTCCGCCGGGCTGGCTTGACCGCTTCGCCAATACGCCAGTCGTGGTGCGGATCGCCGGCGAGTCGATCCATCTGTCGGCGGCCCGTGACAGGGCAGAGGTTCCGGCGGCGGTGCTGAAGGCGGTCAAGGGCGTGTTCGAGCGATCAGCAGAACGCGAGACGTTGCGCGACGGCTTCGGTAGCGACGATGTCGACTTGACTCAGATGTCGCTCGAAGCCCTTGTCTGGGAGTCCCTCGTCGGAGCACGCGAGGCGTTCACGAGAGCCGAGATCCCGCCGATCGATGAGGTGCTCGCTGAGGCCGCGCTGCAGCGCGAGTACCACACCGTGCTGCGGGCAGATGCCGATCTCGGCGCGCTGCACCGCTGGCATCTGCGCAACCGAATCGCGTCGCTGCGCGGGCTGGAGGACGACCAGGTCGACTGGGCCGAGTTCGCGATTGCCGTGAGCAGGGCGTTCGTGGCAAGCGAGGTCGACGCGGTCGCGCCACCCGAGGAAGCGTCGGCGGTGTCGGCGCTCGTCGCGGTCGCGCTCGAGGACCTCGCGGTTTGCAAGACGCTTCTCGGCTATCACCTAGAGGAGGAGACCGCGAGTCGCGACCTCGCGAGATTCGCGCAGGCCATAGCGGGTGAGATCCCGGCCGGCGACGGCGCGGGCGTGCGGTGGTTGGAAGGCCGGGCCCTGGATCTGGCAGGCGACCCGACCGGCGCACGAGCGGCGTTTGAAGCCGCAGTGGCGACCGGCGACGACCATGAGCTCGCGCTGGTCGGTCTCGCCGGATTCTGCGCCGACGCAGGCGACGCGCTCGGCGCTGTCGAGCTGCTGTCGCGCACCGGGATCCTCGACGAGGACGATCCCGACGACGAGATCGTCGACTTGTTCGAAGAGGTCGGTGGTTACGCGCAGCACCGCCCGCGCGCGCGTGCCGGCCGCAACGATCTGTGCCCGTGCGGCTCGGGGCGCAAGTACAAGGTGTGTCATCTGGGCAAGGAACGCCACGAGCTGCTCGACCGGGGACCCTGGCTCTACATGAAGCAGCGGCGGTTCCTGCGCGATCACGAGCGACCGCTCGCCGCGTCGCTTGCGCACGTGGCCGGCGCTGAGGTCGGCCGCGGGCCCGGGTTCCTCATGGGGCTGCTCGACTCCGAGCTGATCGCCGACCTGGCCCTGTGCGAGGGCGGCGCCGGGTATCGCTTCCTGGCCGAACGCGACGTGGTGCTGCCCGACGACGAGGCGCTTCTCGCGGCAAGGTGGCAGCTCGTCGAGCGCAGCCTGTTCGAGGTCGAAGCGGCGCGCTCGTCTGATCTCGCGCTGCGAGATCTTCGTACCGGCGACCGGATCGTGGTGACCAACACGAACGCCGAGGTGCAAACCCGGCGGGGTGACCTGATGCTGGGACGGCCGCTCCCGATCGCCGACACATGGCGCGCCTACTCGGGATTCGTCAAGGTCGGCGGCTCGCTCCGCGACGAGATCCTCGACGCACTGGACGAGCCCGACGCCTTCGAGCTCGCCGAGCTGATCGGTCGCTGCCTTGCTCCACCGGTGATGCAGAACACGGACGGCCATCCGCTCCGCTTCCACGAGATCGCGTGGCGCGTCGCTGATCCGGCCGTAGCCCGCGTCGCCCTCGATAGGCACGAGGCGCTCACCGGCGACGACGGCAGCTACACGTTGGTGCGCGACAGCACGAACCAGCCGAAGACGGTCATCCTCACCCTCGCGCTCGAAGGCGACGAACTGCGCGCCGAGGTCAACTCCGACGAGCGGGCAGCCGAGGCGATCGAGCTCGTCGCGTCCGTACTTCCCGACGCGGCCCTGGTCGACCACGACATCCGCGAACTCGACGAAGCGATGAACGCGCACGGATCGCGAGAGACACCCGAACCGTCGAACATGCTCGACGATCCCGACATGGCCGATGTGCGCGCCGAGGTTGTCGCCGAGCTGGAACGCCGCTGGTTCTCCGAGCCCGTCCCCGCGCTCCACGGACGCACCCCGCGGGAAGCGGCGCAGGATCCGATCGGCCGCCACGAGCTCGAACGGCTGCTCGCCACCTTCGACGACCTTCCCGGCCTTATGGATCCCCAACGCTTGCGACGCGCGCTCGATCTATAGCCCGCACGTCGCCCGACGGCGTCGAGCCACGAGCCGAACGGCGCGATGAGGCGGCGGTGCGATCGTCGGGTTGGTTGTAGCGGCCGGTCGCGACGTCGAAATCGCCCGCGATCATCGCATTCAACATCTCGTCGAGGCGGGTGGCGACGTCCCATGCGAGCCAGGGCTCGCCGCAGGCCGGGCACTCCTCCATCGGTACCCCGAGCACGACCGCGACACGGCCCTCTCGTTTGGCGGTCTTGGCTCGTCGTACAGAGACTCGGCCAGCCTGGTCGCAACGTTCGCAACGCATCAGCGCTTCCCAAGGTAACCGCTCGTCGATCGGGATCGGTTGCGTCATTCGGTGCCGATGACCTCGGCGAGAAGCGCGCGGATACGGGTCCGGAGCCGCGCGGCTGGGTCGTCTTGGAGTCCTCGAGTGATGATCGGGAGAGCGCTCCCGCCGGGTCCGAGCTCGCGCTGAAGCAAGCCTCGGAGCTCGGCGGCGCCCTCGCCGTCGACGAGATCGGGTGTGACGCCGTCGGCCGCCGCGATCTCGATGCAACGCCAGAGGTCTTGCGCGTCGCGTTCTTCGTTGCGGACGGTGCGGACGCGTGCCTTGAGGACGAGCATGGAGAAGGCATCGGGCAGCGTGATCGTGGCGTGGCGCACTTCGCCGCCGGTGAGCCGGAGTTCCGCGTCGACGCTGACTCCCGGTCGGCGCAGCGCGAGCGCGAGGCCGGGTACCTCGGTGGTGACGATGTCACCGACACGCCGGTTCCGGCGCGCTCGAGAGGTATACGCCGGGATCAACAGGTCGACCGCTGCAACCCGCCGGTCGTCGACGCGTCGTTCCCATCGGTTGCCTGCCACCTTCTCGTAGCCGAGCGCTTCGATTGCGGGGACTAGTGCGGGCTCGTTGAGGAGATGAAGTGGAACGCCGAAGTCGGCGTCGCCGGTCGCTCGTAGCGGGAGGTCGAGCCCGAGTCGCTGGACGTGGAGCAAGACCGCGACGCCGCCGATCAAGCGGTAGTCGTCCCCGGCTCCGATGTTCCCGATCGCCGTCGCAACGTCTGCGATCGCGATGAATCCGCCGTCCATCGCGGCGGACAGGCTCGCGAGCGTGACCCTTTGGCGCTTACTCACGCTGCGGCCGCGATCGATTTGCTGATGATGGCGCGCCGCAGGCGATCGGCCGCTTCGTGCCGGTCCTCTCCGCCGAGCTCACGGAGGTCCCACCACTGCTGCACCGGATCGGCGAGCGGGATCTTGTCGACAACCGCCGGCCACGGCTTGTTGACAGTGAGCAGTGTTGCATCGCTTGTCCAGCGGAGAAGGATGGTCGCATCTGCTCTGCCCTCCGCCGGAACGAATCCCGTCTCCTCTAATCGCAACTGCCTGTCTGCGTAGACGACGGTCAGCGTGGGGTGGCGCCATGGGACTAGGAGGTCAGGAGCGAGATCGGCCGAGAACGCGATCCGGACACCAGCCCGCCGAGCGGCCCGCGTGATGCGATGCGCTTGGTCGGTGAACGGGCGCGTGCTGAACCAGAAATCTTCGGGCGCGTCGAGGTGAGGCCGGGCGGACTGCGCATACAGATCGAGCAAGCGGGCCCGCTTCCCCCGGTACCCGTGAACGGAAGCCGTTACTGCGTCGTCCATCGAGAGGCGCTTCAAGACCTGGGAAGCGCGCGGCTGCGTCACACCAACGGCCTCCGCGATCGCGACCTGCGTCAAGGGTGTTTCGGTCGCGATGAGCAACCGCACGATCGCGGCAGTTCCCGGGCCCCACTTGCGCGCGTGCGGAGTCGTTGTCGCCCTGGCCATGCGTCAAGGGTATAAGCCTTCTCGAAAGGATGCAAGGAACACTTATAGGAAGGCTTATGCCGGGTTGGCTCGGTCGACGACCGATTCGTGCCACAACCGTGCCACAACCAGCGGAAAACAGCGGTCAGCGGCGGTACATCGCGGTCAACCGAAATCGGTGCTGACCTGCGATTTCGCACTCAGAGGCTGATCACGTACCAATGCCCCGGGAACGTTCGCAACGTAGAAGTCGTGGGTTCAAGTCCCATCACCTCCACCAAA
>JANNHK010000114.1:0-4980 GCA_031404355.1 Actinomycetes bacterium | reverse complement strand
CCGCAGGCGGGGCTTTCCTTGCCCTCGGCGCGTTTCCGATGGGATGGCTCGCAGATCGGTTCCGGCGCGCCCCGATCATCGGCTGGGTGACGGTGTTCTTCACCGCGATGGTGTTCGTCTGCGGTCTCACCGCCAACGCGTTCGCACTGTTCTGGGGCCGCCTCGGTGTCGGTGTGGCCAAGGCGAACACATTCCCGGTGCAGGGCTCGCTCATCGCGGACACGTACCCGATCCCGGCGCGCGGAAGAACCAACGGGTCGATCGCCATGTGCGGTCGGCTCGCGGCAGTGTTGAGCCCGGCAGTCGTCGGAGGGATTGCGGCGCTCGCGGGCGGAACCGAAGGCTGGCGGTGGGCCTACCTCCTCCTCGGGCTGCCGATGATCCCGCTGGCGGTACTTGCGTTCCGCATTCCGGAACCGCCCCGCGGTCAGCACGAGACGCACGCCGTGCTCGGCGCCGTCGCCGTCGACGGCACGGACGTGCCGGAGCCGGCCAAGGCGGTGTTCGAGCGCCTGCACCGGGTCCGAACGTTGCAGGCGATGCGGCTCGCCCTGGCGGCCGTCGGGTTCGGCCTTGTCATCGGGCCCGTGCTCCAGAACCTGTACCTCGACCGCGAGTTCGGCCTCAGCGTGTTTGCTCGCGGTGTCGTCACCACGGTCACAGCTGCGGGTGTGCTCGTCGTGCTGCCGTTCGTCGCGCCGCGTTACGACGCGCGGTACCGGAGCGACCCGGCACGGGCGTTGCGGCTGGTCGGCGTGCTCCTCGTTCCCGTCGCGGCGTTGCTCCCGGTCCAATACGTCATGCCGAACACGACCTTGTTCACGATCGTCGGCGTCGTGCCCTTTGCGCTGCTGATGACGGTGTTCGTGTTGGTCGGTCCGGTCGTCCAGTCGGTGGTGCCGTACCGGCACCGCGGCATGGGGTTGGCGCTCGCGTCGGTGTACGTGTTCCTCGCCGGAGCGACGGGCGGTGGGCTCATCGCTGCGTTCCTCACCAACGCGTTCGGCCCCCGAAGCGCAATGCTGCTCGTCGGCGTTCCGTCGACGCTCGTCGGCGGACTCCTCGTGATGCGCGGCGCATCGGTCATCAAGAACGACCTCTCGCTCGTGGTCACCGAGTTGCGCGCCGAACACGCGGAGCGGGAACGCCGGAGCGCGGACCCGGAGAACGTCCCCGCACTCAAGGTCGACTCCGTCGACTACTCGTACGGCCATGTGCAGGTGCTGTTCGACGTCGGATTCGACGTCCGCAAAGGCGAGGTACTGGCGCTCCTCGGCACGAACGGGGCCGGGAAGTCGACGACGCTTCGGGTCATCGCCGGTCTCGGTTCGCCGTCTCGCGGTGTGGTCCAGCTGCACGGCACGCCGATCACCTACCTGCCGCCCGAACAGCGGGTGAAGCGCGGCATCCGGCTGTTGCCGGGCGGCAAGGGCGTGTTCCCGCACATGACGATCCGCGAGAACCTCGAGATGGGTTCGTACATCTACCGGCGCGACACCGCGGATCGCGAACGGCGGATCGCACGCGTACTCGAACTGTTTCCTGCCCTCGCGGGCCGCGAGCGGGAGTCGGCCGTGTCGCTGTCGGGCGGTCAGCAGCAGATGCTCGCGTTGGCGATCACCCTGTTGCACGATCCCGACGTCTTGCTCGTCGACGAGCTGTCGCTCGGACTGGCGCCGATCATCGTCGAGCAGCTGCTTGCGGTCGTCGAGCGGCTCAAAGGGGAAGGCACGACGATCGTCATCGTCGAGCAGTCGCTGAACTTGGCGCTCTCGATCGCCGATCGTGCGGTGTTCCTCGAGAAGGGCCGGGTGCGCTTCGAAGGAACCGCCGAGGAGCTCGCAGCACGCGGCGACCTTGTCCAAGCCGTCTTCCTCGGTGGCGGCGAGGGCTGACGGTGCTCGGCGCGTTCTATACCCCCCAGTTGCTGCTGGACGGGCTCGTGACGGGCTTCGTGTCCGGCTTGTTGGCGCTCGGCATCGTGCTCGTCTACCGCGCCACGCGCGTCATCAACTTCGCGGTCGGCAACATGGGGCTGGTCGGCGCCGGCCTGCTCGTGTTGATGACGGCGCAGTACAACGTGCCGTACTGGCTCGCCGTGGTTGTCGCCCTCGCCGCCGGGACGCTCTACGGGGCGGCGATTCAACTCACCGTCATCCGCCGGCTTTTCAACGCGCCGCGCGTCATCGTGCTCGTGGCGACGATCGGTATCGCGCAACTGTCGCTGGCGATCGGCATCGCGTATCCCGACATCGACAAGCCGGGGGCGCGCTTCCCGCGCGCGATCGGCTCCGAGGTTGACATCGGGTCAGTCCGCATTTCCGGCGCCCAGCTATCGATCTTGATCGTGGTACCGCTCGTCACGGCCCTCCTCGCGTGGTTCTTGACTCGCACCACGTTCGGTAAGAGCGTGAAGGCCTCGGCCGAGAACGCCGACCTCGCGCGCCTCAACGGCATCAGCCCGAAGCAGGTGTCGATGTTCGTGTGGGCGGCCGCGGGCGCGCTGTCGACGTTGTCGCTGGCCCTGATGGCCGGCCAAACGGGTGCCACGACCGACCTCGCGACGCTCGGGCCGAGCACGCTCGTGCGCGCGCTGGCCGCGGCGGTCATCGGCGGCATGGTGTCGTTCCCGCGGGCGTTCATCGCGGGTGCTGTCATCGGTGTCGTCGAAGCTGTCGTTCGCTTCAACTTCCTCGACCAACCCGGGTTAATGGACTTCCTCATCTTCTTGGCGGTCCTCGTCGCCGTCTACTTCCAAAGCCGCCAAGGTGCGAGCGAGACGCAGGCGTTCTCGTTCACCCCGAAGCGGAGGCCCATCTCCGACCGGTTGCGCACGGTCTGGTGGATCCGAAACATCGATCGGGCAGCACTGGCGCTGCTCGTGCTCGCCGGCATCGCGCTGCCGCTCGTCGTCACCCAGCCCTCACGGCACCTGCTGTATACGACGATCCTCGTCTTCGCGCTGTGCGGCCTGTCCCTCACCATCCTCACGGGATGGGCCGGACAACTGTCCCTGGGCCAAATGGCCTTCGCGGGTATCGGCGCGTACCTCGCCGCCGCGTTCCACCGCGGCATCACGGTCGACATCGGTTGGGGCGACACGCGAGTGATCGACGCCGGCGTCACGGGCATGAACTTCGGTGTGTCCGTCGTCTTGGCCGCGCTCGTCGTCGCCGGGCTCGCGGTGCTCATCGGCATCGGTGCGCTGCGCGTACGGGGCTTGCTCCTCGCGGTCAGCACGTTCGCATTCGGTCTCGCCGCGAGCCAGTACCTCTACCGGCGCCCTCTTCTCAGTGCCGACTTCGGGACATCGGTGCCGTTCCAACGCACCGACGTGTTCGGTATCGACCTGCGTGAACAACGCACCTTCTATTACCTCGTCCTTGCCGTGCTCGTCCTCACGATCATTGTCACCGCACGTCTCCGGCAGACCGGCGTCGGTCGAACGACGATCGGCGTGCGCGACAACCCCGAGGGCGCGTCTGCGTACACGGTGCAACCGACGCGCGTGAAGCTCCGGGCGTTCGCGCTGGCCGGCGGCATCGCCGGGCTCGGCGGCGCGCTCCTCGCCGGTGCGTTGCAGACTGTGCAGCTCAACCTCTTCTTCGGCGTTCAGGACTCGCTGCTGCTCGTGTCGATCGTCGTGATCGGCGGCCTCGGTTCCACCGTCGGACCCGTCCTCGGGTCGTTGTGGGTCATCGGGCTTCCGGCCTTCTTCCCCGGCAACGATCTGGTGCCGCTACTCACATCGAGCATCGGATTGCTCCTGCTCCTCCTCTACTTCCCGGGTGGGCTCGTCCAGATCGCGTATTCGGTGCGCGACAAGCTGATCGGCGTGGCGGAACGACGACTCGGACCGGAGCCCGAACTTCCGGCGCGCAGCCTGCCGCCATCGCTCACGTCGTCGACCCGTGAGCTCGTGCCCGCCGGCCAAGCAGTGCTGCGGGCGACGAACGTCAGCGTGCGGTTCGGCGGGAACATCGCCGTCGACAACGTGTCGATCGCCGTCGGCGCCGAAGAAATCGTCGGACTGATCGGCACCAACGGCGCCGGGAAGTCGACCCTCATGAACGCAATCGGGGGCTACGTCGCGAGCAGCGGCACCGTCGAACTTCTGGGCGTCGATGTCGGCTCACTCTCGCCATCGGCGCGCGCCCGTCGAGGGTTCGGCCGGACGTTCCAGGCGGCGACGTTGTTCCCCGAGTTGACCGTGCGCGAGACGGTCGAGGTCGCGCTCGAAGCGCGGCATCGCACCGGGCTGGTCGCGGCCGCGCTGTGCCTCCCCCAATCGTTCCGGATGGAACGGGCGCGCCGCGCCGACGCCGACGACCTCGTCGCGTTCCTCGGTCTCGGTCGATTCGCGGATACGCAGATCTCGGATCTCTCGACGGGTACCCGGCGCTTCGTCGAACTCGCGTGCCTGCTCGCGCTCGACGCGCGTGTCCTGTGCCTCGACGAGCCCACGGCCGGCCTCGCCCAGCGGGAAACGGAAGCGTTCGGCCCCGTCATCACCGACATCCGCCGCGAGTTGGGCGCTTCGGTGCTCGTCATCGAACACGACATGCCGCTGATCATGGGCATCAGCGACCGCGTGTACTGCCTCGAACTCGGCAGCATCATCTGCGAAGGCCCGCCCGACGCGGTTCGCAACAACCCGGCTGTCATCGCGTCCTACCTGGGCACCGACGAGCGCGCCATCGCCCGCAGTGGGGCGGTCGCCGGCGATTCCAGCGCCCCGAGCCCGCGCCTTCCGCCCTGAGACAGTCTGCTTCGTATAGGGGGATCCCCCGATGCTTCCAGGTCGTGGGTGCGCGACGGTGTCGTCATGAACGACGTTCGTGTCACCGAAATCGCCGAGAACGTGTACCAACTCACGACCTACTTGGAAGAGGTCGACTTCAGTCTCAACCAGTTCCTCGTTGCCGGCGACGAGCCGCTGCTGTTTCACACCGGACTCCGCGAACGCTTCGGTGCGACTTC
>JANNHK010000113.1:0-10223 GCA_031404355.1 Actinomycetes bacterium | reverse complement strand
AAGAAGACCTCGGGTTCCCGGGCGGGTGTGTGGCGGGCTCGCCCATGGCCGCGGGGAACGCGACTCGCATCGATGTCTACGCGCGCCAATGTGGCACGACGATCCTCTGGCACCGCGCCAAGACCGGCGACGGTGCGGCGTCGGCCTGGGGAGCGTGGGAGGCCATCCCGAACCTCTGCGTGCACTCGACGCAGGGCGACCCGACTGCGGTCTCCTACTCGAATGCGCTGATCGTGCACGTCGTCGGATGCGGATCCGACATCGTGCAGCTCTGGTCGGTACCCGACACCGGGGCCTGGAACCGAGAGGTCGTCCCCACGGCGAAGACCGGGTCCGTGTGCGGACGCCCGCGACCGGTGTGGCCGGGCGACGGGGTGTACGTCTTCTACACGCGCTGCGGCGACGGTCAGATGCGCTACACGAAGTCGGCCGACGGGCTCAGTCCGTGGGCCGACTCGCAGCCGGTCGGCGAAGCTCGCTGCATCCAGGGCGAGCCGGGCGCCATCTCGAAGTCGCCCGGTGTGATCGACGTGTACGGCATCGATTGCCCGCCCGGGTCCGGCACGTCGCCGACGACGGACGCGCTGATGCATACCCGGTTCGAAAACGGGTCGTGGAGCCCGTGGCTGCCGCAGAACCCGACAACCGCAGGAAGTAGCCGCCCGTACTACTGCCACAAACCCGGCGTTGCGATCACCTCGTACCGCATCCACGTCTGGACCGTGGGGTGCGAGACGCGCAGGGTGTTCCAACAGGGAACCGACAACGGAGCATTTCCCGGTCCGCCGGCCAACCTCGAGGGATGTTCCAGCGTCATGCCCGGCGTCAACTGGACCGCGAACGAGACGCACGACGTCTTGATGATTGCCGTGACCGGTTGCGACAACAAGGTGTCGTTCGGCCGCTGGCTTATCCGACGATGACCTGGCGCGCGGCGCTTCAAACATGTCACCACGTTTGTGGTGTCGAAACGGGCGGAGGTCCCAGATGAAGAAACAGAAATGGGCACGGATTGTGATCCTGCCCCTCGTGTGTGCGGTGGCGTTCGAGATTGTTGGAGCGGCAGTTCCGCCGCCGGCAGCGGCGTCACCAGACGAGTCGGCGACTGCGGCGGCACCCGACGAGCTGGCGACTGACGCGTCCGCGGCGGGGCTGCCTCCGTGCACGCCCGGACGCAACGGAGTTCGTGTGCTGGAGGGTGTGGTATGGCAGACCCCGGCGATCCCCGTCGTGTGGAACGGACCGGCATTCGTCTCGATCCGGATGCCGCCGGTCATCGGCTGCTTCCACAAACGCAGAGCGACATGGCGGTGGGTCCAGACCGCGGGGGACTCGTGGTGCTCGCGCGCCGCTCCCGGCGGTGTGATCATCACGGATTTGGGGGAACCGGTGATCGAGATCAGTCCGTCCGGTGGTCGGGGGGCGCTTGTCACCGTGCGCGTCTGGTGCCTCGCCGAAATCGCGTGGGGCGCCGTGGTAAGCAACCGGTGGTTCTACGCTGAGCGGGTCCTGTCGCACACTCGTCTCGGGTCGGGAGAGGTCGTCACGAATATTTCGCCGGTTCGGGTCGGCGTGTGCGACGCGGACCGTTCGGTGTGTGCACAGACCGGTTGAACTGCGGCGGGGTGAAGTCGACGGTTAGCGCTTCTCGCGCGGCAATCCCAGCGTGCGTTCACCGATGACGTTGCGTTGGATCTCGTTGGTGCCGGCCCAGATGGAGCCGGCTTGGTAATACAGCCATGAGCGTTGCCAGGCGCCGGCGCCGGGATTGTTCCCGGCGCCGCGCCACAACGGGGCGGACTCACCGACTACCGCCATGGCCGTGTCGTGCAGGCGCTTGCTCATCTCGCTCCACCAGAGCTTGTTGATGCTGCCGACGGGGCCTGGGTCTTCGCCCTTGGCGGTGCGCGAGATCGACCGCCAGTTGTGGAGCTGGAAGATGCGGACCTCGACGAATGCCTGTGCCACCTTCGGTGCGAGCCGCGGGTCGTCGAGCGCGCCCCGCTCCACGGCCAGGCGCCACAACTCGTCGACGAGCTGGGAGTGGATTACGAGCTGGCGCGGGTTGACGCCCCGTTCGTGGGTGAGCGTCGAGTTCGCGATGCGCCAGCCCTCGTCGACGGGACCGACCCGTTGTTCGTCGGGGACGAACACGTCGGTGAAGAACACCTCGTTGAACTCGGCCTCGTCGGTGATCTGGCGCAGCGGTCGTACCTCGACGCCGGGTGCGTGCATGTCGACGACGAGCCCGGAGATCCCCTTGTTCGCGGGCACGTCTGCGTTCGTGCGGGCGAGGCACCAACCCCAGTCGGCGAACTGCGCGTAGCTTGTCCACACCTTCTGGCCGTTCAGCACGTAGCCGCCGTCGACCGGTTCGGCACGCGTACGAAGGGACGACAGGTCGCTGCCGGCTTCGGGCTCGCTGAACAGCTGGCACCACAGCTCGGAAGCGTCGAGGATCTTGGGGAGCCACCGTGCCTTCTGCGCGTCGGTTCCGTGCGCGAGCAGGGTTGGGCCGACGAGGTTCACACCGATGCGCCCGACCAACTCGGGTGCGCGTGCTCGCGCCAGTTCCTCGGTGACGATGTAGTGCTCGACGGGCCCGCCACCGCGGCCGCCGTACTCGTCGGGCCACGCGACACCGACCCACCGGCCCGACGCGAGCTTCGCCTGCCACTCGCGCCCGAACGCGACTTCTTCGGCGAGGTCGTCGAAGCGGGGCGGCAGCCCTTTGCCGTACTCCCAGGGCAGATGCTCCCGAAGCCACGCCCGCACCTCGGAGCGCAGCCGCGCCTCGGAGTCGGTCGCGGCGAGGTCCATCGAGCGCCGAGGCTAACGCTACTGGGACTGGATGGCGGCTTCGGCTTCGGCTTCGGGGTCTTGGAACTCCGGTCCGTCGACGGCGACTTCGACGCGGTGCAACGTGGCGGTGAACGGGAACGCGCCGACGTAGTCGTCACAGACCGCGAGGTTGCCGCCGCGCCCGCACCAGAGGCCGACGCCCATGATCGAGAACCGCGTCGGGGTGAAGCGGCGGATCTCTCCGGTCGCGACGACGGCCTCGTCGACGAGCAGTTCGGCGGTGCCGCGGTGCTCGGCCGTCTTCTCGAACCGGAACCCGAGCGTGTGCTGCCCCGGCGTGAGTGCGGCCGGTGCCTCGACGCGGTACTCGCGGTACGACACCAGATTGTGCACGTACGTGAGACGACCCTCGCGTACGAACAGCGACCAACCCCCCATGCGGGATCCCTGTGAGAGCAGGACACCGTCGGCTCCGGTCTCGGGAATATCGACGTACGCGGTGATCGTGTGATTGCGATTCCGCACGTTGACCGCGGCTTCCTCCGACACCATTCCGGTGCGCGGCCAGTACACGTAGCGATCGCGCTCCGGCGCGATCGGTGGGCGCTGGAACACGAACTCCGCGAACGCGCGGTTGTCGACCGGGAGCACGTTGTAGCGCTCGGCCTCCTGCCACCAGCGTTCGACCATGGCCGCGAGCCGCTCGGGTTCCGTGGCTGCGAGATCGCGTGTCTCGGACCGGTCGCCGTCGACGTGGTACAGCTCCCACTCGGCGATGTCGAGGCCGGGTTCGAGCGCCTGGATCGGGTGGTAGACCACCGCTTTCCACCCGTCTTCATACAGCGCGCGGCAGCCGAGCATCTCGTAGTACTGCACGCGATGACGACTCGGCGCGGCGGGCGCGGCGAACGTGTGGGCGAAGCTGACGCCTTCGACCGCGGCGTTACCCTCGATGCCGAGCGCGTCGAGAATCGTGGGCACGACGTCGATGGCGTGCACGTACTGGTCGCGTACCTCGCCGCGAGCGGCGATCCCGGCCGGCCAGTGCACGATGAGCGGGTCGGCGACGCCGCCCTCGTGGACTTCGCGCTTCCACCGGCGAAACGGCGTGTTGCCCGCGACCGTCCATCCCCAGGGGTAGTTGTTGTGCCAGCGCGGGCCGCCGATCTCGTCGAGCACGGGGAGCGCCTCTTCGACGGTGCGCGGTGCGCCGTTCCACGCCCGCGCGTCGTTCAGTGACCCGGTCACGCTGCCTTCGCTGCTTGCACCGTTGTCGGAGACGAGCACGACAATCGTGTTGTCGAGGTCGCCGGTGTCGGCGAGCGCGTCGACGAGGCGGCCGACGTGGTGGTCGGTGTGCGAGAGGTAGCCGGCGAACGCCTCCATGTAGCGGGCGTAGACGCGGCGTTCGTCGTCGGACAGATCGGCCCACGCCGGCACCCACTCCGGTCGTTCCGACAGTCGAGTCGATGCCGGAACCATCCCCGTATCGAGCTGGCGGGCGAAGACGCGGTCGCGGCACGCGTCCCATCCGTCGTCGAACGCGCCGTGGTACCGCTCGATCCATTCGCGCGGCGCCTGGTGCGGCGAGTGGCATGCGCCCGTCGCGAGGTACAGGAAGAACGGCTTCTCGGCGTCGACGTGGCGCAGGTCGTGTACGAACTCGATCGCGTGGTCGACGAGGTCTTCGGTGAGGTGGTAACCGTCCTCGACGGTCGCGGGCGGGTCGGTGAAGTGGTTGTCGTGCACGAGCGCCGGCGCGAACTGGTGGGTCTCGCCGTGGAAGAAGCCGTAGTACCGCTCGAACCCGCGTCCGAGCGGCCAGCGATCGCGGCGCGCGGCGAGATGGGTCTCTTCGTCGGGGGTGAGATGCCACTTGCCGACCGCCCACGCCGCGTACCCGTGCGGTACGAGCATCTCGGAGAGGAATGCATTCGCCTTCGGGATCTGCGCGTCGTAGCCCGGAAAACCCGTGGCGAGATCGGTGATGCGACCCATACCGTTCGAGTGGTGGTTGCGGCCGGTCATCAAGCACGACCGCGTCGGCGAGCACAATGCCGTGGTGTGGAAGTTGCCGTACCGCAGGCCGCCCGCGGCGAGCGCGTCGAAGCGCGGGGTCGCGATGTCGGAGCCGAAGCAACCAAGTTGCGCGAACCCGACGTCGTCGAGGACAACGAGCACGACGTTTGGCGCGCCTGCTGCTGCGCGCCTCGGTTCGGGCCACCACGGTGTCGAGTCCCAGTGGTAGCGCCCGATCGTTCCCTTGAATTCCCCTGGCTCCATGGAGCCAGAACGTACGCTCTCCGGCATGCGGGCATCGAGAGCGGCGGTTGCCGTGCTGTGCGCGGCGCTTGCGGTCGGTGCCTGCGGTGGCGATGACGACGACGATGGGGTCGACATCAGCTTCGGCGACGAGCCCCCCGGGCTGGGCGACCACTGGCACGCCGCGTTCGGCGTGACCGTCTGCGGCGAGTGGCTCGCGAACGCACCCGAGTTCCATAACGCGGCCGACGACCTGTCCCTGCAGGCCGGTGTCCACTCACACGGCGACGGCCTCGTCCACATCCATCCGTTCGTCTCCGGCGAGGCCGGCGCCAACGCCACGATGGGGAAGTTCCTCGAGTACGGCGGCTGGTCGGCCGGCGCCGACTCGTTCGAGTTGTGGGACGGCGCCGTCCATCAGAGCGGCGACCTGTGTGACGGCCGGGCCGCAGTTGTGTCGTGGACCCTCAACGGCGAAACGCAGGAAGGCGACGTCTCCGCACACCGGTTCGCCGACGGCGACGTCATCGCGCTCGCGCTGGTGGTCGACGGCGAGGAGATCGGGCGGCCTCCGAGCGCGGACGACCTCGACGCGCCGAGCGACGTGGCGCCCGTCACGACCGTGACCGGCTAGCCGCGGCCTCCCGGCGCGAACACGAGCGGGAGCTCGTACGCCTGGCGGATGCCGGGCGAGAAGTGGATCTCGACGCCGTCCTTGATGTCGTACTCGGGGATCCGCTTGTGGAACTCCTCGATCGCGACGCGCAACTCGAGTCGCGCCAAGTGCGAGCCGAGGCACCGGTGCGGGCCGCCGCCGAACGCGAGGTGCCGGTTCGTGGCGCGGTCGAAGTGCACGTCGCCGGCGTTCTCGAACTCGTCGGCGTCGACGTTGGCCGCACCGATGATGAGCGTCGCGGTGTCGCCGGCAAAGCACTGCACGCCACGAAGCTCGATGTCTTTGATGATCTTGCGGGGCACCATCATCACGGGTGTCTGGTGGCGCAGCAGTTCCTCGACGACCGGCGGCACGAGCTCGAAGTCGGCGCACAGCGCCCGGCGTCGGTCGGGGTGCCGCGCGAGGTACGTGACCATGCAGTCGAGGGTCGCGGTCACCGTGTCGAGCCCGCCGAGCAGGAGCAGGTGACACGCACCGAGAAGCTCGGCCTGCGTGAACGGCCGGCCGCCGACCTCGCCGTGTACCAGCATGCTCAACAGCCGGTCGTCGGGGCGGGCGCGCCGCTGTTCGATTGCCTCCTCGAACCAGCGGGTCATTGCGTGGCCGGCCTCCTCGCGAATGGCCGTCTGCTCGGCTTCGGTTCGCGCGTCGGGCCGGATCGAGTCGTCGCGGAACTTGAGGAACCGAGGCAGATCGTCCATCGGGAGACCCATGAGCGCGATGAAGAATGTCGAAGGCAGCGGTGTCGCGTAGTCCTCGTGGAAGTCGCACGTTCCGCTTGCGATGAACTCGTCGATCGCTGCGTTCGCGAGCTTGCGCATCTCCGGTTCGAGCTCGGCCATCTTCCTCGGCGAGAACTGCGGGTCGAGCACGCGGCGGTACTGCGCGTGTTCCGGCGGGTCGACCGACAGAGGAATGAGCGGGAACTCGTTCCCGATGTTGACGACGTCTTCCGACGAGAAGACCTCCGGGTGCTTGAGCGCCCACAGCACGTCTTCGTACTTCGTGATCGTCACACCGGGTAGCCCGAAAACTCCCTCGGTGCGCACGACGGGGCACTGCCGGTGCAGCCGCTGGTAGCCGGGAATCGGTTCGTCGGCGAAACCCTGGGCGAACATGTCTGACAGGACGTTGCTCTGGTCTACCGGCTCGTCGTACGACATCAGATTCCTCTTTCAGGGGGTAACGGTCTCGGTGTCGCGGCCGGCGCGGAACACGGTGCCCGGTGTGGCTCCCGTGTACGCGCCGTCGCGGACGATCGCTTCGCCACGCACGAACACGTGGCGCATGCCGCGCGACTCGGCGACGATGCGGCTCGCGCCGCCGGGCAGGTCGTCGAGGGTGCGTTCGCCGGTGGGTCCGACGGTGTCCGGGTCGAACACCGCGATGTCGGCGTGCCAGCCGAGCGAGATGCGGCCGCGCTCGCGCACGCCGTAGAGGCGGGCGGGGACGTCGGTGATCAGGTGCACTGCTTCTTCGAGGGTGACGTAGCCGTTGCGGACGGCGTCGCCGACGACGAACGTCGAGTATGACGCGCCGCTCATCATGTCGAGATGCGCTCCGGCGTCGGATCCGCCGACCACCGCCCGTGGGTCGCGCCACACCTCGACCCGTGTCTTCCAGACGGCGTCGGGTTCGGGCCCGCCGAAGTCGGGGCGCAGGCCGGTGCGCAGCCCGTCGGCGATGACGATGTCGAGGAGCGCGTCGAACGGTTGCGCGCCGCGCTCCTTCGCGATGTCACCGATCTTGGTGCCCTCGTAGGCGCGGGTCTCCGGCGTGAAGGCTTCGACGACAACGAGGCGCGACCAGTTCGCGAGGCCCGCGAGCACGCCGGCCTCCTTCGAATGCGCGCCTTCGTCGAGGCGGGCGCGGGTCGCCGGGTCCGACAGGGCGCGCATGCGTTCGGGCACGGGTAGTGCGAAGGTTTCGCGCCACCCGGGGAGACCGTCGAGGACGAACCCGGTGAGGAACGACAGGCGGATCTTCATCCCCTGGGGCAGTGTGAGCGCGACGACGCGCCCGCCGCGTTCCGCGGCGCGGGTGCCGGCATCGAGTTGGTGTTCGTGCTTGCTGGTCGCGGAGACGCCGAGCACGTTCCAGTTGAGCGGGCGCCGGGCCGCGACCGACATGCCCGTCATGAGGTCGACTTCGTCGTCGGTGAAGCCGTTGAGGCAGCCGGGGATGATCAGCTCGAGTTGCGTGCCGGGGAAGTCGCGCACGCAGGCCGCGAGCCGCAGCATCTCGTCGGGTGTTGCCGCCCGGGACGGGACCGGGTTGCCGTCACCGTCGTTGTGGGTCGGTGCCTGCGACGACGAGAACCCCATTGCCCCGGCCGCGAGCGTCTCGCGCAGAAGCTGCTCCATCGCGGTGAGGTCGGCCTCGGTCGCGGCCTCGCCCACGGCCCGCTCGCCCATCACGACGCGGCGCAGCACCGAGTGGCCCGCCATGAACCCGGCGTTCACCGCGATGCCGCGCCCGTCGAGGCGACCGAGGTAGTCGGCGAACGACGTCCAGTCCCACGGCACGCCCTGTTCGAGCGCGGGCAGCGGGATGCCTTCGACGCGCGCCATGAGGCGGGCGAGGTAGTCGACGTGTTCGGGGCCGGCGGGCGCGAGCGCGAAGCCGCAGTTCCCGCCGAACACGGTCGTGACTCCGTGCATCGGCGACGGACTCGCGGTCGCGTCCCAGAGGAGTTGCGCGTCGTAGTGTGTGTGCAAGTCGACGAAGCCCGGCGCGACGACGCAGCCGCCCACGTCGATCGTGTGCTCGGCCTCGTCGTCGATGGTGCCGATACCGGCAATGCGGCCGTCGCGGAGCAGGACGTCGGCCCGCATCGGAGCCGCGCCCGTGCCGTCGACGACCGTGCCACCGCGCAACAGTGTGCTCATTTCCATGGGGCTCCGACCTCCGGCCCTCGATCGCCCGCGCGGAATCGGATCACCGCCCGGGCCTGCGGATCTCCCGCCTGGCTCATGGAAGTTGCATCTCCTTCGGGACGGGGTGGCGGAACAGCTTCGACGCGTTTTCCCACGTGAGCTTGCGCACCTCGTCGTCGGGGATGCCCGCGAGCCCGGCGCGCGCCATGGCCTGCGTGTCGGGCCACGTCGAGTCGGCGTGCGGGTAGTCGCTCTCGATGCAGATGTGGTCGATGCCGATGTGGTCGCGCAACGCGATCGTCGACCCGAGGTCGATCGTGCAGAACCAGAAGTTACGGCGGAGCGCGTCGGTGGGGGACAGGTTGGGGTCGTCCCACCCCTGTGACCCGACCGCCGAGTGGTCGAGCACGTAGTCGATGCGGTCGATCAGCATTGGTACCCAGCTGATGCCGCCTTCGGAGAACGCGATCTTGATGTCGGGGAAGCGAGTGGGGATGCGCGCCCACAACCAGTCGGCCGCCGTCACGAGCGCGTTCACCGGGAACAAGCTCGTGTACAGCTCGAGCGGTGCGCCGGGGGAGCGGGCCGCCGTCCACGAGGACGAACCGTTGTGCAAACACACGACGGTCTCGGTCTCTTCGCACGCGCGCAGGATCGGGTCCCAGTGGTCGGTGTGCACCGACGGCAACTTCAGGTCGACCGGGTTCTCCGGGAACGACACGGCCTTGAACCCGCGGGCGGCGTTGGCGCGGATGTCGTCGGCCGCGACGTGCGGGTCACCCAACCACGACAACTGCAGCGGGATGACGCGATCGGGATGCGGCGCCGCCCACTCCTCGATGTGCCAGTCGTTCCACGCCTGCAGGCACGCGAGTCCGAGCTCCTGGTCAACGCTGCGCGAGAACACGGTGCCTGCGAACCCGGCGATGAGTGACGGAAAGCACACGCTGGCGTACACGCCGTCGAGGTCCATGTCGCGTACGCGCGCTTCGATGTCCCAACAGCCGCGCCGTATCTCGTCGAAGCGAGCCGGTTCCATGCTCCACTCGTCTTTCGGGCGGCCCGCGATCGCGTTGAGGCCGACCTGCGGGTAGAGGTTGCCCTCGTACTCCCAGGCTTCGGAGCCGTTCGAGAACTCGACGACGCGCGGCGCGCGGTCCTGCAACGCCGCCGGCAGCCGTCCCTCGAACAAGTCGCGGGGCTCGATGAGGTGGTCGTCGACCGAGATGATCGTGTACGTGCGCTCGCGCGGCTCCGGGTCGGGGAGCAGCGTGGTGCGCGCCGGTGTGGTCATGTGATGTCCAAACCGAGCGTGCAGAAGCGGAAGAGGTAGGACGCGAGTTCGGTCGGGTCGTCGACGCGACCGAGCAGGACGTCGTGGATGCCCGCGATGAGCACACCGAGCATCGTCTGCGCGTCGCGCTTCGGGTCGGCGCTGTGGATCAGGCTCGCGAGCAACGACGTGATCGGCGCCAGCGCGGTCTCGAGCGCTTCGGGGTGCAGTTCGCCGAGGCGGCGGTGCTCGCGTACCAAGACGCCGGCGTAGCCGGCCGCGCCGGGCTCACGCAGCAGCGCGAACAACTCGTCGACGAACCCCTCGAGTGGGT